>NZ_CP125655.1:1903794-2221093 GCF_030053835.1 Cellulomonas sp. ES6
ACGACCTGCACCGGCTCACCTGGCGCGGTGCCGGCGACGCGCGCCAGCAGCAGGTCCACGGCGGTCTGCGCGATCTGCTCGCGTCCCGGTGCGACGGACGTCAGGGCCGGGGACGCGAACGCCGCGTCGTCCACGTCGTCGAAGCCCACCACGGCCACGTCGTCCGGCACCGCGTACCCCTGCAGGCGCAGCTCGTGCAGGGCCCCCAGGGCCAGGGCGTCGTTCAGGCCGAACACGGCGTCGACCGCCACCCCCGAGTCCAGCACGCGGCGCATCGCCCCCGCACCGGTCGCCCGGTGCCACGTCCCCGCCTCCGCGACCAGCGCCGGGTCGTACGGCACGCCCGCCTCCGCCAGCGCCTCGCGGTAGCCGCGCAGGCGGAGCGCCGACGACCCCATGTCCTCGCCCTCGTGCGCGCCGACCACCGCGATGCGGCGGCGGCCCAGCCCCAGCAGGTGCCGGGTGGCGGCGCGGGCGGCCGCCACGTTGTCCATCGTCACGTGGTCGGCCGGCCCCCCGAAGATCCGCTCGCCGAGCAGCACGATCGGGACGTCGACCGCGAACTCGTCGTGGTCCTGCGGGCCCAGGGCCAGCGGGGAGAAGATCAGCCCGTCCGTGAGGTGCCGCCGCGGACCGTGCAGCACCTCGAGCTCGCGCTCCCGGCTGCCGCTGGTCTGCTCGATCAGCACGACCACGCCCCGCACGTCCGCCGCCCGGATCACGGAGTCCGCGAGCTCCGCGAAGTACGGCAGCCGCAGCTCCGGCACGGCCAGCCCGATCATCCCCGTGCGGCCCCGGCGCAGGCTCCGTGCCGTGAGGTTCACGCGGTAGCCGAGCTGCTCGATCGCCGCCTCGACCCGCGCGCGCGTCTCCGCCCGGATGTACGGGTACCCGTTGATGACGTTCGAGACGGTCTTGATGGACACGCCGGCCACCGCCGCGACGTCGTGCATCGTCGCGGCGCCCTGGCGCTTCCCGGCCACGTCCCGACCTCCCGTCCTGCCCGCCCGGCACCTCCCCGGCGCCGCGCGAGCCCAGCGTAGGGGCCCGCCGCGCGGCGCCCGGGTCGGGTGCGCGCGGCGGCCCCGCCGGCGACCCGCGTCAGCGGCCCCCGAGCCCGGTCGTCGCGACCGCCTTGACGATCTGCCGCTGGAACAGCATGAACAGCAGGATCAGCGGCAGGGCGGCGATCACGGCCGACGCCATCGTCTGGGCGTAGATGGTGCCGTACGCGTTCTTCACCGTCGAGAGCCCGACGGGCAGGGTCATGAGGTCGGGGTTGTTCGTGACGATGAACGGCCACAGGAAGTTGTTCCACGCCCCGATGAACACGAAGATCGCGACCGCCGACACGATCGGCCGCGAGATCGGCAGCACGATCGACCAGAACGTCCGCCAGTGCCCGGCGCCGTCGACCCGGGCGGCGTCCTCGATCTCCTGCGGCACCTCCGCGAAGAACCTCGAGAAGATGTAGACCATCACCGGCGCGACGAGCTGCGGCAGGATCACGCCCTGGTACGTGTCGACCGCCCCCAGCGCCTCCATCTGCCGGAACAGCGGGACGATGAGGATCTGCCCCGGGACCGCGATCAGGGCGATCGTCGCCGCGAACAGCAGGTTCTTGCCGCGGAACCGCGTCCGGGCGAACCCGTACCCCGCGAGCGCGCACACCGCGACCGTCAGGACCGTCACCGACCCGGCGACCAGCAGGGTGTTGACCATCCAGCGCCCCACCTCGCCGCGCTCGAACACGGTCCGGTAGTTCTCGAGCGTGAAGCCGCCCTCCGGGAACCAGCGCAGGGGGACGGCCTGCGCCTGGGCCTCCGTCTTGAACGACGTGTCGACCGCCCACAGCAGCGGCAGCAGCCACGTCGCGGCCATCACCACCAGCAGCACCACCGCCAGGACCGTCGCGACCCGGCTGCGGCCCAGCACGAGGGCCCGGGTGCGCCGGTTCTCGTCCCGGCGCTCGGCGTACGCCCGGCGGAACCCCCCGGCCGGGGCGGAGATCGTCTCAGCGGCCACGGGCCTGCTCCTTCCGGCGGGCCGTGGTCAGCACCTGGAACCCCACGGCGACCACGATGATGAGGGCGAAGTAGATGTACGACATGGCCGAGGCGTAGCCCATGCGGTAGCCCGTGAAGCCGGTGTCGTAGATGTACTGCAGGATCGGGCGGGTCACCCCGTCCGGGCCGCTGCCGCCGTTGAAGGCGATGAACATCTGGTCGAAGACCTTCAGCGACGCCAGCACCTGCAGCACGGTGATCAGCACCGTCGTGGCCCGCAGCTGCGGCAGCGTGATCGACCACAGCCGGCGCCACGAGCCCGCGCCGTCCAGCGCCGCCGCCTCGTACATCTGGTCGGGGATC
This sequence comes from Cellulomonas sp. ES6, assembly GCF_030053835.1. Lineage (NCBI taxonomy): Bacteria > Bacillati > Actinomycetota > Actinomycetes > Micrococcales > Cellulomonadaceae > Cellulomonas > Cellulomonas sp. ES6. The sequence goes on from NZ_CP125655.1 coordinate 1,906,164, forward strand.
GCCTGCAGCGCCGACAGGTACAGCAGGAAGTTGAAGCCGACCGTCCACCAGAGCGTCAGCAGGGCCATCGACCACATCGCCACGGACGGGTCCGTCAGCCAGCCGACCTTCTCCAGCCCCAGCCGGTCGAGCCAGTAGTTGAAGAATCCGATCTCCGGCTGGTACAGCCACACCCAGATCTGCACGACGACCGCGACCGGCAGCATGTACGGCGCGAAGAACGCCAGCCGCCAGACCCACTGCCCCGGCAGCCCCGTGTAGACCAGCAGCGCCATCGCGAGCGCCACCAGCACGAGCGGGACGGTGCTCATCAGCGTGAACGCGACGGTGTTGCCCAGGGTGGACCACATGGTCGCGTCGCCGAACGCCTCGGCGTAGTTGTCGACGCCGACCCAGCCGCCGTTGCCCATCAGCGACTGCTCGGTGAAGCTCAGGCCCAGGCCCCACAGCGTCGGCACCACCAGGAACAGCACGGCGACGACGACGAACGGGATGACGAACGGCCAGCCGCTGCCCTCGCGGCGGGACCTGCCGCGACGCACCGGGGGCTCCGGCGTGCGCGGCGGCTGGACGGGGCCGGTGGCGGCCTGCGACTGCTGCGGTGTGGTGACCGTGCTCATGGCTGCGTCCCCCCTGTCACGCCGGCGGCTTGGTCTGCAGGGCGGCGTCGAGCGCGGCGATGAGCCGGTCGACCGCCGCCTCGGGCGACGACTTGTCGAGCCAGGCGCCCTGGAGCGCCTCCCCGACCCGCGCCTGGAAGTCCGACCCCGAGCCCGTGAACCACGCCTGGGGGTCGAAGACGGCCTGCTCCGCGGCGACCGCGTAGTGCGACTGCGGCACCTTCTGCTGGTACTCCGCGGACGCCGTGACCTCCCGGTTGGCCGGGATGTGCCCGCCGTCCGACCACAGCAGCGACTTGCGGAGCATCGCCGCCACGGTCGCGTAGGCCGCCTCGCGGCGGTCCGGGTCGGGGTCCGCCTGGTGCGGCAGCACGAACACGTGCGAGTCGCCGTACGTCGCGGGCGAGCCGAAGACCGTCGGCATGGGCATCGCGTCCACGTCGACCCCCGCGGTGAGGAACGACTGCAGCTCCCAGTTGCCGTTGAAGCACATGCCGACGCGGCCGGTCGAGAAGTTCGCGACGGCCGACGGGTAGTCGCTGTTCGCGATCGCCACGGTGTCGTCCATCCACGACTGCACCCAGCTGACGACCTCGACCATCGCGTCGCGGTCGACCTGGGCCCTCTCGCCGGGGTCGAGGACGACCTCCGCGCCGGTCTGCGCGTACAGGCCCCACAGCATCCGGGACATCTGCGCGCCGTCGCCCGTGTAGCCGTACCCGACGCCCGCGTAGCCCGTGACCTCGGCCATCGCCCGGCCGGCCTCGACGAAGCCGTCCGGGGAGTCCACTCCGACGAGCTTCCCGTCGCCGCCCAGCAGACCCGCCCGGTCGGCGAGCCCCCGGTCGTAGAACAGCAGGAACGCGTGGAAGTCCAGCGGGACCGCCCACAGCCGGCCGTCGACCACCGCCCGCTCCCGCAGGGCCGGCGCGAACAGGTCCTCGGTCACGCCGTGGTCCGCGAGCCGGTCCAGGTCCCACGGGTCGAGCACCCCGCCCGGCACCCAGCCCGCCACCCGCGTCAGGTGCATGGCCGCGAGGTCCGGGGACCGGCCGCCGACCGACGCCATGACGAGCTTGGTGTAGTACGGGGCGCCCCAGGTGAGGACCACGGGGTCGATGCCGACCGTCGGGTCCTCCTGCTGCACCTCCGTGAGCATCTGCTGGAAGATGCCGCCGTCGCCGCCGGAGAACAGGTGCCAGAGCTGGATCCGGGTGTCCGCGGACGCCGCCGACGCACTCCCCCCGCACCCGCTCAACGCCCACGCCCCCGCCAGCGCACCCGCGCCGGCGACCGCCCCGCGGAGCACCGAACGCCGGCTGAACGCCGTGCCCCCGGGTCCGCCGCGCGCTGCTGAGATCATCGCCCGACCCCCTCGCCCCGGTGCGCGCACCGGGATCTTCATCGTTGAAGAACGCTTGCGAGTGAATCAAGGCCACGCGGACCCGTCAAGGCGGGGCGCCCGCGCGCGGCGCCGCGTGCGTGCGCCGAGAGGCCACCACCGGGGCGTCCGCCCGCCCGCGACCGGCCACGTGCTGGCCTCTCGCGACCCGTCCAGGCCCGAGGCGGCCCGACGAGATTGCAGCAGACGCGGGGTTCGGAGCCGGGAACCCAGCAACGACGGCAATCTCGACGCACGCGGTGGGCGGACGCGCGAGGGCCCGGCCACCGCTACGGGTGGCCGGGCCCTCGTCCCCGCGCCGCGTCAGCGGCGGCGGGTCACTTCTTGTTGCGGCGCTGGTGGCGCGTCTTGCGCAGCAGCTTGCGGTGCTTCTTCTTCGCCATGCGCTTGCGGCGCTTCTTGATGACGGAGCCCATGGGTCCTCACTCGCTTCCGGTGGCGAGCGCTCGGGCGTCCGCCAGTTCTGGTCGTTCGACGCGCGGCACGACCGGCCGGGGAGCCGGTCCGATCACCTCGGCCCGGCTGCCGCGGAACGCCCACGCACGGGAAAGTCCGCCCCCCACCTTACGCGATCCGGCGGGTCGCCGCCGAAACGACCGGGAGGACCTGCTTCAGGACGACAGCCGCCCGGCCCGGGGGCCCTCGCCGGCGTCGCCGTCCACGTCCTGGTCGAGCCGCGCGGTCGCGAGGTAGTGGTCGAGCGCGTCCTGCGGCACGCGGAACGAGCGCCCCACGCGCACCGCCGGCATCTCGCCGGAGTGCAGCAGCCGGTAGACGGTCATCTTCGAGACCCGCATGACCTCGGCGACCTCGGCCACGGTGAGGAACCGCACGCGCCCGGGCTGCTCGCTCGTCATGGCCGCTCTTCTCGTTCGTGCGCGCTCGGGGCGCGGGACGGGGTGCGGCGACGGTTCGCCGCGCTGACACCCTAGAGCCTGGTGGGGCTGCTGTGAAAGAGGAGGCGGGTGTGACCACCCGTGCGGGTCGGTGCCACGCCACGGACGCACGCCACGGACGCACGGCGCGGGCGGCACCGGTGCGACCCCCGGGCCGGCCGCGGTCAGTCGTGCAGGGGGTCCAGGCCCAGGAGCGGGAACACGGCCGACCGCGTCGCCCGCACCGCCCGGTCCACGTCGTCGGCGGGGTCGAACCCCGCCGACCACGGGGTCCACCGCAGGTCGGCGCCGTCGGACATCGACCCCGGGCCCTCCCGGCCGTACAGCTCGACGACCTGCGCGCGCCACTCCGGCGGCATCCGGGTCGCGGGGTCGAGGGGGTGGTGCGCCGCGATCGCGAGCAGGTGCGTCCACGCGCGCGGCACCACGTCGACGACCGCGTAGCCCCCGCCGCCCAGCGCGAGCCACCGGCCGCCGGACACCTCGTGCGCGAGGTCGTGCAGCCACGACGACGCCAGGCGCTCGGCGTCGACGGAGACGTCGAGGTTCGCGATCGGGTCCTCGACGTGCGCGTCGCAGCCGTGCTGCGTGACCATGACCTGCGGCGCGAAGGCGCGCAGCACCGGCGGCACCACCGCGTCGATCGCGCGCAGCCACGCGGCGTCCTGCGTGTGGGACGGCAGCGCGACGTTGACGGCCGACCCCGGGGCGCCGGGCCCGCCGGTCTCGTCCGGGAACCCGGTGCCGGGGAACAGCGTCGCGCCGCTCTCGTGCACCGACACGGTCAGCACGCGCGGGTCGTCCCAGAACGCCCGCTGGACCCCGTCCCCGTGGTGGGCGTCGACGTCGACGTACGCGACCCGCTCGGCGCCGTCCGCCAGCAGCGCCCGGATCGCGACGGCGGCGTCGTTGTACAGGCAGAACCCGGACGCCGCGCCGGGCATCGCGTGGTGCATCCCGCCCGTGAGGTTCACGGCGTGGTCGGCCTCGCCGCGCCACACCGCGAGCGCCGCCTCCCGGCTGCCGCCGACGATCCGGGCAGCGGCCTCGTGCATCCGCGGGAACACCGGGTCGTCCTCGGTGCCGATGCCGCGCGACGCGTCACCCCGGCCGCCGTCGGACGCCCGCCGGACGGCCTCGACGTACGCGGCCTCGTGGACGGTCTCGAGCTGCGCGTCCGACGCCGGGTCGGCGCCGACCACCTCGACGCCCGGCAGGTCCAGCAGGCCGAGCGCCCGCGCGAGCCGCACCGTGAGGTCGAGGCGCAGGGGCGCCATCGGGTGCCCGGGTCCGAAGTCGTAGTCCAGGAGCTCGGGGGTCCACACCACGCGCACCCCGGTCATGACCCACACCGTAGCCGCTGCACGCCGGGGACAGCGCGGGCGTGCCACAGTGGAGCCCGCGCGCGGCCCGGAGGCCGGGCGACCGGGGTCGGACGGCGGGCGGGAGGGCGGATGGCTGGGGGTCTCCCCGGGGTGCTGTGGTCGGGGCGCGAGCTCGTCGACCGCCTCGCCCGGCAGTCGCCGGCCCGGCTCGCGCTCGGCGTCTTCGCGTCGGTCGTCGCCCTGTTCACGGTGCTGCTGTCGATGCCGTGGGCCACGGCGAGCGGGGAGCGCGCGCCGTTCGTCGACGCCCTGTTCACCGCCACCTCGGCGGTCTGCGTGACGGGCCTGGTCACCGTCGACACCGGCACGTACTGGTCGGGCGCGGGCCAGGCGACGATCCTCGTCGGCATCAAGATCGGCGGGCTGGGCGTCATGACCCTCGCGTCGATCCTCGGGCTGGCGGTGTCGCGGCGGATCGGGCTGACCCAGAAGCTGCTGGTCAGCTCGGAGACGAAGACCACGCGGCTCGGCGAGGTCGGCTCCCTGGTGAAGACCGTCATCATGACCTCGACTCTGCTCGAGGTCATGATCGCGCTCGTGCTGCTGCCGCGGCTGCGGATGCTCGGCGACTCCTGGGCCGAGGCCGTCTGGCACGCGGGCTTCTACGCCGTGTCCGCGTTCAACAACGCCGGCTTCATCCCCACCGAGCAGGGCCTGGCCCCGTACGCCTCGGACTGGTGGGTGCTGCTGCCCATCATCGTCGGCGTGTTCATCGGGTCGCTCGGGTTCCCCGTGATCCTCAACGTCGCGCGCACGTGGCGGCGTCCCCGCCGGTGGAGCCTGCACTCGAAGCTGACGATCACGACCAGCGCCGCGCTCGTGGTGTTCGGCTCCGTCGTGGTGGCGGCGTTCGAGTGGACGAACCCGCGCACGCTCGCGCCGCTGAGCTGGAGCGAGACGCTGCTCGCGGCCCTGTTCGCGGGGGTCATGCCGCGGTCCGGCGGGTTCTCCACGGTGGACGTCGGCTCGATGCACGAGGGCACGTGGCTGCTCAACGACGCGCTGATGTTCGTCGGCGGCGGCTCGGCGTCCACGGCCGGCGGCATCAAGGTCACGACGCTGGCCGTCATGCTGCTCGCGATCGTCGCGGAGGCCCGGGGCGACCGCGACGTCGAGGCGTTCGGGCGCCGCATCCCGCGCGAGGCGCTGCAGGTCGCCATCGCGGTGTCGCTCGTCAGTGCGACGATCGTCCTGGTGGCCTGCCTGCTGCTGCTCGCGATCACCGGGCTGACGCTCGACGTGGTGCTGTTCGAGGTGATCTCGGCGTTCGCGACGGTCGGTCTGTCCACCGGGATCACCGGCGACCTGCCCGACGCCGGGAAGTACGTGCTCACCGTCCTGATGTTCATCGGCCGGACCGGCACGATGACGCTGGCCGCGGCGCTCGCGCTGCGCAGCCGTCGTCGGGTCATCCGGCTGCCCGAGGAGAGGCCGATCATTGGATGACCTGAAGCGGACCGGGGCGACCGGGCTGCGTCCGCTCGGCGGCGCGCAGCCCCGTGCCCGCGACGAGGCGCGCCCCGGCAAGGAGCCGAAGCGGGACGCGGGCATCCTCGTCATCGGGCTGGGCCGGTTCGGCTCGGCGATCGCCGGCACCCTGGACCGGCTGGGGCAGGACGTGCTGGCCGTCGAGCGCGACCCGGAGCTCGTGGCGCAGTGGACCGGGCGGATCCCGCTGGTCGAGGCGGACGCGACGAACCCGGAGGCCCTCGAGCAGCTCGGCGCGCGCGAGTTCGCGGTCGCCGTGGTCGGTGTCGGGTCCTACCTCGAGGCGTCGGTGCTCATCACGGGCAACCTCGTGGACCTCGGCACCCCGCAGATCTGGGCCAAGGCGATCAGCACCGAGCACGCACGCATCCTGCAGCGCATCGGCGCGCACCACGTCGTGCTGCCGGAGGCGGACGCCGGGTCCCGCGTCGCGCACCTGGTCTCGGGGAAGATGCTCGACTACATCGAGGTCGAGGACGGCTTCACGATCGTCAAGATGAAGCCGCCGCGCGAGACGCAGGGCTTCACGATCGGGCAGTCGCGGATCCGGGAGCGGTACGGCGTGACGGTGATCGGCGTGAAGAGCCCGGGGGTCGACTTCGTCTACGCGACGCCCGACACCCGGATCTCCGCGAACGACCTGCTGATCGTGTCGGGGCACGCGGACCTGCTCGAGCGGTTCGCGGCCCGGCCGTGAACCGGCGGGGCGGCGGCCCGGCCGGCCCCGGACCGCGGGACAGCCGCGCGCTGCTGGTGGACGCGCTGCGCCGGGCGGACGCGCTCACCCAGGTGGAGCTGGTCGCGGCGACGGGCCTGTCGCCGGGCACCGTGTCGACCGCGGTGGCGGCGCTGCACGCGGAGGGCCTGGTGCGGGTCGCGCCGACCACGCGGTCCGGGCGGCGCGCGCGGGCGGTCTGGCTGGCGACGCCCGGCGGCGTGCTCGCGGGCGTCCACTGCTACCTCGACGAGGCCCGGGTGCTGCTGGACCTCGGCGACGGCGTGCCGGTGGAACGGTCCGTGCCGCTGCCCGGCGGCCACCGGGCGGAGCGCGCCGTCCGGGAGGCCCGGGCGGCGCTGGACGCGCTGCTGGCGGAGACCGGGACCGACCCCGCGGCCGTCGCGGCGGTGGGCGTCGGGGTGCCCGCTCCCGTGGAGGTGCGCACGGGCCGGGTGGCCGGCTCCGGCGTGCGCACCGGGTGGGGCGGCATGGTCGCGGCCCCGGGCCTCCTCGCTCCCGCCCCCGGGGTGCCCGTGGTGTTCGACAACGACGGCAACCTCGGGGCGCTGGCGGAGGCCCGGCTGGGCGCCGGGCGCGGCTGCGGCACCGTCGTGCACGTCGCGCTCAGCGAGGGGGTCTCCGGCGGCATCGTGGTCGGCGGGGAGGTCGTGCACGGCCGCACCGGCACCGCCGGCGAGCTGGGCCACCTGACCATCGACCCCGACGGGCCCGTCTGCTCGTGCGGGAACCGCGGCTGCCTCCAGGTGTACGCCGGGTCGGCCGGGGTGCTGGACCTGCTGCTCGCCAGCCACGGCCCGATGACGCTGGGCGACGTCCTGGCACGCGCGGCCGAGGGCGACCCCGGCTGCCGGCGGGTGCTGTCCGACGTCGGCCGGCACCTGGGCACCGCGCTCGCGTCGGTCTGCACCGTGCTCGACCCGGACGTGCTCGTGGTCGGCGGCGTGCTCGCCGAGGCGGGTGACCTGCTGCTCGACCCGCTGCGCGAGGTCCTGGCCGAGCGCACCGCCGTCACGTCCGGCGCCGTCGTGGACGTCGTCGCGGGGCACCTCGGCGCCGCCGCCCCCGCGCGCGGCGCACTGCTGCTCGCGCGCGACGCGGTGCTGGCGGGTCACGCCGCAGCGGGGTGACCCGCGGCCGCCGGGGCGGGCCGACCGGTGTCCGCCGGGGCGCGGCGTGCCTGGTGGGACGGGCGGGAAGGGCTCAGGTCGGCCCCGGATCTGCCGATACCGTCGCATGTAGGACCATCTCCGCCGGAGGTGGCGCGGCAGGGACCGGAGGTGCCAGGTGTCCGCACCGGTGACCGCCGGATCGCCGGCGCCCGGACCCCGCGGCGGCGACCAGGCGACCCCGGACTCCCCCGGGCCGGCCGGGGTGCCGCGGCAGCCCGGCGCGACCGGGTCGCCGGCCGGGGTCCCCGCGCAGGACGCCGACGGCGCCGGGCCGGGACCGTCGGCGATCGCCCGCCGGCTGGAGGCCCTCGAGCGCCTGGGGGCGGTGGCCGCCGGGCCGGAGCCCCGGTTCGACCGCGTGGTGCGCCTGGCGCGGCTGGTCTTCGACGTCCCGACCGCGACCGTGTCGCTGATCGGGGCGGACGCGCCGCGGGACGCCGCGGCACCGGCCGTGCTCGAGGACCGCGGCCCCGACGTCCGCCTGCGGTTCTACGCCGAGCACCCGCTGCTCGGCGCCGACGGCCGCACGATGGGCACGCTGTGCATCGCCGACACCCGGCCGCGCACGTTCACGGCCGACCAGACGGCACTCCTGCGGGACCTCGCGGGCTGGGTCGCGCACGAGCTCGGGGTGGACGCCGAGCTCGGCCGGGCGCAGCAGGTGCAGATGGGGCTGCTCCCGCGCGAGACCCCCCGGGTCCCGGGGTACGAGCTGGCCGGCGCGTGCCTGCCGAGCCGCACCGTCGGCGGCGACTTCTACGACTGGTACGCGGCCGGCGACGGGCTCGTGGTGACCCTGGCGGACGTCATGGGCCGCGGGCCCGCCGCCGCCGTGCTGGCCGCCGCGGTGCGCGAGCTGCTGCGCGAGTCCGCCCACGGCGAGCCCGTCGACCGGGCGATGCTGCACGCGGGGGCGGTGCTCCAGACCGACCTGTCGGACTCCGGGCTGTTCGCGACCGCGTTCCACGCGCGCCTCGACCCGGCCACGGGCGACCTCGCGTACGCCGACGCCGGCCACGGCCTGACCCTCGTGGTCCGGGTGGACGGGACGTGGGAGCGGCTCGACGCGCTCGGCCTCCCGCTCGGAGCCTCCGACGAGGCCGCTCGGGCGCTCGGGCGGACGACCCTCGAACGCGGCGACCTGCTGGTGACGTTCAGCGACGGGGTGCTCGACCTGTTCGACGGGTCCCTGCGGTGCCTGCCGCTCATCGCCGGCGAGCTGCTGGACTGCCCGTCCGCCGACGAGGCCGTGCAGCGCCTGCTGCGCCTCGCCGCCGTGGCGGACCCGCGGCCGGACGACATCACGGTCGTCGCGCTGCGCCGCACGCCGGCCTGACCCCGTCCCGGGCGCACCCCGTGCCCGCCCTGCGCCCGCCCCGTGCCCGCCCTGTGCACACGCGACGGGGGCCGGGACGGATCGCTCCGTCCCGGCCCCCGGCCGTGCTGCGCGGCGTGCTCAGCGAGCGGCGCCCGCGCGGCGCTTGTTGAAGATGTCGAACGCGACGGCCAGCAGGAGCACGAGGCCCTTGACGATCTGCTGCGTCGACTGCGGCACGCCCATGAGCTGCATGCCGTTCGACATGACGGCCATGATCAGGCCACCGACCATGGCGCCGGTCACGCGGCCGACACCGCCGGTGGTCGACGCGCCGCCGATGAAGCAGGCGGCGATGGCGTCGAGCTCGAACATGTTGCCCGCGCCGGGCTGGGCGCCGTTGGAGCGGGACGAGTAGATCGCACCCGCGACACCGGCGAGCAGGCCCATGTTGACGAAGATCCAGAAGTTGACCTGCTTGACCTTCACGCCGGACAGCTGCGCGGCGTTGAGGTTGCCGCCGATGGCGTACACGTGGCGGCCGAACACCGTCCGGTTCGTCACGACGTTGTAGGCGAGGATCAGCACCGCGAGGATGATGAGCACGATCGGCAGGCCGCGGGAGTGCGCGAGCTGCCAGGCGAACGCCATGACGACCGCGGCGACCAGGACGATGCGGAGCACGAACAGCGGCATCGCCTCGACGGCCTGCTGGTACCGGATCCGGCCCATGCGGGACCGCCACGAGCTGATCGCGAAGGCGACCACGGCGAGCGCCGCGACGACCAGCGTGAACACGTCGTAGCCCGGACCGCCGAACAGCCCGTTGAGGAACCCGCCGGCCACCTTCTGGTAGGTCTGCGGGAACGGCGACAGGGAGATGTTGTCCAGCACCTCGTAGGTGAGGCCGCGGAACAGGAGCATGCCGGCCAGCGTCACGATGAACGCCGGGATGCCGACGTACGCGACCCAGAAGCCCTGCCACGCACCGACCAGGACGCCCACCACGAGCGCGGCGAGGATGCCGACCCACCACGGCTGGCCGTTCTTGATCACGAGGATCGCGGAGACCGCACCGGTGAGCGCCACGACCGACCCGACCGACAGGTCGATGTGCCCGCCGATGATGACGATCACCATGCCGATCGCGAGGATCAGGATGTACGAGTACTGCAGCACGATGTTCGTGACGTTGTTCGGCGCCAGGAGCAGGCCGTCCGTCAGGAACGCGAACAGCGCGATGATCGCGACGAACGCGATGTAGATACCACTCGTCCGCAGGTTCTTCGTGAAGATGTCCCGCAGGCCGTCGACCGCCGTCATCGGACCGTCTCCCTTTCCTTCGTCATGAGCTCCATGAGCCGTTCCTGGGTCGCCTCGGCACGCGGCAGCACACCCGTGATCCGGCCGAAGGCCAGGGTGTAGATGCGGTCGCAGATGCCGAGCAGCTCGGGCAGCTCGGAGGAGATGACCACGACGGCCTTCCCGGAGTCAGCGAGCTTGTTGATGATCGTGTAGATCTCGTACTTGGCACCGACGTCGATGCCGCGGGTCGGCTCGTCCAGGATCAGCACCTCGGGGTCGGTGTAGATCCACTTGGACAGGACGACCTTCTGCTGGTTGCCGCCGGACAGCTTGCCCGCCAGGGCCATGACCGTCGGCGACTTGATGTTCATCGACCGCCGGTACTCCTCGGCGACCTTGATCTCCTCGTTGCCGTTGACCCAGCCGCCCTTCGACAGCTTGCCGAGCGCGGCGGCCGAGATGTTGCGGCGGATGTCCTCGATGAGGTTGAGGCCGTAGGTCTTGCGGTCCTCCGTGGCGTAGGCCAGACCGTGCTTGATGGCCTCGGCCACGCTGCGGGTGGAGATCTCCTTGCCGTGCAGGAAGACCTTCCCGGAGATGTTCCGGCCGTAGGAGCGACCGAAGATGCTCATCGCGAGCTCGGTGCGCCCGGCGCCCATGAGGCCCGCGATGCCGACGATCTCGCCGGCCTTGACCTCGAACGACGCGCCGTCGACGACCACGCGGCCGGGCTGCGTCGGGTGCTCGACGTGCCAGTCCTCCACGCGGAAGACCTCCTCGCCGACGTGCGACACGTGCTCCGGGTACCGGTGCTCGAGGTCGCGGCCGACCATGCCCTTGATGATCCGCTCCTGCGTCACCTGGTCGGCCACCATGTCGAGCGTCTCGATGGTGCGGCCGTCCCGGATGATCGTCGTGGAGTCGGCGATCTCGGCGATCTCGTTGAGCTTGTGCGAGATCATGATGCAGGTGATGCCCTGGCCCTTGAGGTGCCGGAGCAGGTCGAGCAGGTGCTCGGAGTCCGAGTCGTTCAGGGCCGCGGTCGGCTCGTCGAGGATGAGCAGCTTCACCTTCTTGGAGAGCGCCTTGGCGATCTCCACGAGCTGCTGCTTGCCGACGCCGAGCTGGCCGATCGGGGTGGTCGGGTTCTCGTCGAGGCCGACCCGCGCGAGCAGCGCCGCCGACTCGGAGTTCGCCCGGTTCCAGTCGATGAAGCCGCGGCTCTCGCGCTCGTTGCCGAGGAAGATGTTCTCGGCGACGGACAGGTAGGGCACCAGGGCGAGCTCCTGGTGGATGATCACGATCCCCTTGTGCTCGGAGTCGTTGATCGAGCCGAACTCGACCGTCTCCCCGTCGAAGCGGATCTCACCGTCGTAGGTGCCGTGCGGGTACACGCCCGACAGCACCTTCATGAGGGTGGACTTGCCGGCCCCGTTCTCGCCGCAGATGGCGTGGATCTCCCCCCGCTTGACGCTCAGGTTGACGTCCTGCAGAGCCTTGACCCCGGGAAAGGTCTTGGTGATGGAGTGCATTTCCAGGATGTGGTCGCTCATGCGGCCTCGACCGTCCTCGTTCGTCGGGCGATGGGGGGCGCCGCGGCCCTGGCCGGCCGGACTCGTGCCGGCCGGCCAGGGGTGACGCGGGTGCTGTCAGGCGATCAGGCCTGGCCGCTCGCGACCTGCTCCTCGGTCCAGTAGCCCGAGTCGATCAGGAGCGACTGGATGTTGCCGGCGTAGACGATGTCCGACTCCAGCAGGTAGGACGGGACGACCTTGACGCCGTTCTCGTACGTCTCGGTGTCGTTGGCCTCCGGCTCCTCGCCGGCGAGGAACGCCTGCGCGGAGACGACGGCCTGCTCGGCGAGCTTGCGGGTGTCCTTGAAGATCGTCGAGAACTGCACGCCGTCGTTGATGAGCTTGACGGAGGCGATCTCGGCGTCCTGGCCGGTCACGATCGGCAGGCCGGCGTCGATGCCCGGGCCGTAGCCCGCGTTCTGCAGCGCCGTGATGATGCCGCGGGAGATGCCGTCGTAGGGCGACAGCACGCCGTCGACCTTCGAGCCGTCCGCGTACGTGGAGGTCAGGAGGTCCTCCATGCGCTTCTGGGCGGTCTCCTGCAGCCAGCGGAGCGTGGCGACCTGCTCGATGTCGGTCTGGCCGGACTTCACGACGAGGGTGCCCTCGTCGATGTACGGCTGGAGGGTGTCCATCGCGCCCTGGAAGAAGAAGTGCGCGTTGTTGTCGTCCAGCGAGCCGGCGAACAGCTCGATGTTGAACGGGCCGGTGGCGTCGCCCTCGGAGCCGTCCTCGGTGAGCAGGCCGAGGCCCACGAGCAGCGAGGTGGCCTGCTGGACACCCACGTTGTAGTTGTCGAACGTGACGTAGAAGTCGACGTTCTCGGTGTCGCGGATCAGGCGGTCGTACGCGATGACCGGGATGCCGGCGTCGGCGGCGGACTGCAGCTGGTTGGCCAGCGCGGTGCCGTCGATGGAGGCGACGATCAGCAGGTCGACGCCCTTCGTGATCATCTGCTCGATCTGCTGCGACTGCGTCGGGATGTCGTCGGCCGCGTACTGCAGGTCGACCGAGTACCCGAGGTCCTCGAGCTGGCTCTTGACGGCGTTGCCGTCGGCGATCCAGCGCTCCGAGGTCTCGGTCGGCATCGCGACGCCGATCGTCTGGTCGCTGGGCTCCGCGGTGCTGCCGCCGTCGCCGCCCTCGCTGCTGCCGGCGCCACCGCCGGAGCATGCCGCGAGAGCGAGCACGAGCGCGCCGCCGAGCGCGGCGAACCGGATGCTCTTCATGTCCTTCTCCTCCTCGAGAGGGTTGCTGACCTCGTCGTCTGCGGGCACGTCATGCGCCGTCGCCCGTCCTGCCCTGCTCCGCCCTGGGGGGTCACGGACCCCCGTCGTCGGCGAGCACGGAGCACACTCTCCCGGGCTTGAGTTCGGGAAGTCAAGCCAAGGTTCGGGCTCGAAGGTTGCAGATGGATAACGGTCGATCACGACGTGTGTACGTGCAGGTCAGGGCGTTTGTGCGCGCTCACTTCCGCGCCCGCGGACCCCCGTTCGGCCCACACTCGTCTGCCGATCTTGAGTTTGGCGGCCGAACTCATGCGGTCGGTTTCTCCCGTGTGATCGGCTCCACGACGGTCCGCGCCCCGCCGGCCCTGAACACAGCAACGGCCCGCCCCGCGGGGTGCGGGACGGGCCGTCGCGGCTCGCGCTGCGGGCTCAGAGCCCCTGGGCGAGGCGGTAGTACACCTGGTTCCACCGCACCTGGTCGCGGAATCCGCGCCGCGTGGTGTGCTCGTCGATCACCAGCAGCTCGGTGCCGGCGATGTCCGCGTAGATCTCGAACGCCTCCACGCCCGCCGCGGTCGACATCACCGTGTGGTGCGCGCCGCCCGCCGTCAGCCACGCCTCGGCCGACGTCGCGAAGTCCGGCCGCGGCTCCCACACCGCGCGGGCCACGGGCAGGTTCGGCAGCTCGTGCGTCGGGGGCACGACGTCCACGACGTTCGCGGTCATGCGGAACCGGTCCCGCATGTCCGCCAGGGACACCACGACGGCCTCGCCCGGATCCGCGTCGAACACCATGCGGACCGGGTCCTCCTTGCCGCCGATGCCGAGCGGGTGGATCTCCACCTTCGGCGTCGACGTGGTCAGGGAGGGGCAGATCTCGAGCATGTGGGCGCCGAGGATCTTCTCCGCGCCCGGCGTCAGGTCGTAGGTGTAGTCCTCCATCAGCGACGCGCCGCCGGGCAGGCCCTCGCCCATGACCTTGGCCGCGCGCACCAGGACGGCCGTCTTCCAGTCGCCCTCCGCCCCGAACCCGTAGCCCTTCGCCATGAGGCGCTGCACGGCGATGCCCGGGAGCTGGCGCAGCGCGCCGAGGTCCTCGAAGTTCGTCGTGAACGCCTTCGCGCCCAGCCCGGTCAGGAACGTCTCGAGCGCGACCTCCTGCCGGGCGGCGTACCGCAGCGACTCGTGCCGCTCGCCGCCGCGGCGCAGCTCGGCCACGACGTCGTACAGGTCCTCGTACTCGGCCACGACGCGGTCGACGTCGGAGTCCGCGACCGCGTCGACGGCCGCGACCAGGTCGTTGACGCCCCAGGTGTTGACCGAGACGCCGAACCGCAGCTCGGCCTCGGTCTTGTCGCCCTCGGTGACCGCGACGTTGCGCATGTTGTCCCCGAACCGGGCGAGCTTCAGCTCGTGCGTCGCCGCCCAGCCGGCCGCGGCGCGGGCCCAGGTGCCGACGCGCTTCGTCACGGCCGGGTTCGACGCGTGGCCGACGACGGTCGTGCGGGCGACGCCCAGGCGGGACGCGATGTACGCGTACTCCCGGTCGCCGTGCGCGGCCTGGTTGAGGTTCATGAAGTCCATGTCGATGGTGGACCACGGCAGCTCGACGCCGGCCTGGGTGTGCAGGTGCAGCAGGGGCTTGCGCAGGGCGTCGAGGCCCGCGATCCACATCTTCGCCGGGCTGAACGTGTGCATCCACGTGATCACGCCGAGCACCCGGTCGTCCGAGTTCGCGTCGAGCATCGCCCGGCGGATCGACACGGAGTCCTTGAGCACCGGCTTCCAGACGACCGTCGCCGGCACGTCCGGGGACGCGTCCAGCAGGCGCGCGACCTCCTGCGACTGCTCGGCCACCTGGCGGAGGGTGTCCTCCCCGTACAGGTCCTGGCTCCCCGTGAAGAACCAGATCTCGCGTGCGTAGGGCTTGGTCATGCGTCCTGCTCCTTCGTGGTGGCGGCAGCACCGGTGCTGCCCTGGCCGTAGACGTTCTGGTACCGGGCGTACAGCGAGTCGACCTGCTCCTGCGGGATCGGCAGCGGCTCCCCGAGCTGGCGGGAGACGTGCACGGTGCGCGCGACCTCCTCGACCATCGCGGCCGCCTTCACCGCGGCCTTGCCGTCCCTGCCGATCGTGAACGGGCCGTGGTTCTGCATGAGCACCGCGGGGCTGCGGGAGTCCCGCAGCGTCTCGACGATGCCGCGGCCGATGGAGTCGTCGCCGATCAGCGCGAACGGGCCGATCGGGATGTCGCCGCCGAACTCGTCCGCCATCATCGTCAGCACGCACGGCACCGGCTCGGCCCGGGCGGCCCAGGCGGTCGCGTAGGTGGAGTGGGTGTGCACGACGCCGCCGACGCGCGGCATGTGGCGGTAGACGTACGCGTGCGCGGCCGTGTCCGACGACGGCGAGCGGGTGCCCTCCACGAGGTTCCCGTCGAGGTCGCACACCACCATCGACTCCGGGGTCAGCTCGTCGTACGTCACGCCCGACGGCTTGATGACGAACAGGTCGGCCTCGGACGGCGTGCCGTCGGGCGACACCGGCACGCGCTGCGAGACGTTGCCGGCCGTCCAGACGATCAGGCCCCAGCGGGGCAGCTCGGCGTGCAGGGCCGAGACGACCTCGCGGGTGCGCGCGACGGCGTCACGCACCTCCTGCGGGTAGTCGGCCAGGGTCGTGGTCATCGCGGGTCTGCCTCCAGGGTCGGGGAGCGGGTCACAGGGCGGTGGTGGCGGCGCGCTCGACGGCCAGCCCCGCCTCGTAGCGGTCGAGGAACGCGGCGAAGCCCGCCACGTCGGCGGCGTCCGGCGTCACCGTGTCGAGGACGACGTCCCCGAACACCCGCTCGGCCAGGTAGGTGCCCAGGTCGGTGTCGCCCGCCGCGTCGAGGTAGGCCGCGAGCACCGCGATGCCCCACGCGCCGCCCTCCGCCGCGGTCTCGCCGACGGCGACGGGCGCGTCGACGGCGGCGGCCAGCAGGCGCTGCGCCACGCCGGCGGTCTTGAACATGCCGCCGTGCGCGAACATCGAGTCGATGGCGACGCCCTCGCCGGACAGCACGCGCATGCCCAGCGCGAGCGTGCCGAACGCCGAGGAGATCTGGGTGCGCATGAAGTTCGCGAGCGTCAGGCGGCTGCCCGGCGTCCGGACCACCAGCGGCCGCCCCTCCTCCAGACCGGTGATCGGCTCGCCGGCGAGGTAGTTGTACGCCAGCAGGCCGCCGCCGTCCGCCTCCCCGTCCAGCGCCGCGCGGAACAGCGCGCCGAACACCGCGTCGGCACCCGCGGGGGCGCCCAGCGCGGTCGCGAACTCGCCGAACAGGCCGGCCCACGCGTCCAGCTCCGAGGCGCCGTTGTTGCAGTGCACCATCGCGACGAGGTCGCCCGCGGGCGTCGTGACGAGGTCGAGCTCGTGGTGCACCCGCTGCAGCGGCTGCTCGAGCACGACCATCGCGAAGATGCTGGTGCCCGCGCTGACGTTGCCGGTGCGGGGCGCCACGGAGCCGGTCGCGACCATGCCGGTGCCGGCGTCGCCCTCGGGCGGGCAGAGCGGCGTGCCGGGGCGCAGCGCCCCCGACGGGTCGAGCAGGGCGGCGCCCTCCTCGGTCAGCCGGCCCGCGTCCTGACCGGCGACCAGCACCTCCGGCAGCAGGTCGCGCAGCGACGTCCCGGGCCGGCGCGCGGCGATCAGCTCGTCGGCCTGCGCCAGCATCCGCGCGTCGTAGTCGCGGGTCGCGGGGTCCACCGGGAACATGCCCGAGGCGTCGCCGACGCCCAGCACGTGGCGCCCCGTGAGGCGCCGGTGCACGTAGCCGGCCAGCGTGGTGAACGAGGCGATCTGCGGCACGTGCGGCTCGTCGTCCAGCACCGCCTGGTAGAGGTGCGCGACCGACCAGCGCAGCGGGATGTTGTACCCGAGCAGCTCGGTGAGCGCGGCGGCGGCCGGGCCCGTCGAGGTGTTGCGCCACGTGCGGAACGGGACGAGCAGCTCGCCCTGCGCGTCGAACGGGAGGTAGCCGTGCATCATCGCGGAGACGCCGAGGGCGCCCACGGACCCGAGGCGGACGCCGTGGCGGCGCTCGACGTCGGCGTGCAGGTCGGCCACCGCTGCGCGCAGGCCCTCCCACACCGCGTCGAGCGAGTAGGTCCAGACCCCGTCGACGAGCTGGTTCTCCCACGCGTGGCTGCCCGTGGCGAGCGGGGCGTGGTCCGGCCCGATGAGGCAGGCCTTGATGCGGGTCGAGCCCAGCTCGATGCCCAGCGACGTGCGTCCCTGCGTGATCGCC
This sequence comes from Cellulomonas sp. ES6, assembly GCF_030053835.1. Classification (NCBI taxonomy): domain Bacteria; kingdom Bacillati; phylum Actinomycetota; class Actinomycetes; order Micrococcales; family Cellulomonadaceae; genus Cellulomonas; species Cellulomonas sp. ES6. The sequence goes on from NZ_CP125655.1 coordinate 1,923,574, forward strand.
GCGCGTGCGACGTCGTCGTGCTCCTGCGCCATGGCGGTGCTCCGTCCCTCGTGCGGGCTGCTCTGCCCGGGGCGTGGCGTGCCCGGCCGGCGCTCACCCGTCCGCGGCGCCGGTCACCGCGCACGATGTTAGCGCTCACACACGGCCGCGCCAACCGTGCCGGTCAGCGCGGCGCGGCGGAGCTCGCACGGACCACCAGCGTGGCCGGGAGCAGGGTGCGGGGCACGTCCTCGTCGGCGAGCGCGCGCACCAGCGCGGCGATCGCCGACCGCCCCAGCGCGGGGAAGTCCTGCCGCACGGTCGTCAGCGGCGGCACGAAGTACGCCGCGCCCGCCTCGTCGTCGAACCCCACCACCGAGACGTCCTGCGGCACCCGCAGGCCCCGCTCCCAGAACGCCCGCAGCAGGCCGAGCGCGAGCTGGTCGTTCGCCGCGAACACCGCCGTCGGCAACCCGTCCTCGACCATCCGCAGCCCCTGGCGATAGCCCGACTCCGCCGACCAGTCGACCTCCACCGGGTCCGGTGCCGCGACACCCGCCGCCGCGCACGCCTCCCGCCAGCCCGCCAGGCGCTCGCGCGCGTCGAACCAGTCCTGCGGTCCCGCCAGGTGCACGACCTCCCGGTGGCCGAGCCCCGCGAGGTGACGGGTCGCGGAGCGGGCGCCGTCGCGCTGGTCGACGCCCACCGCCACGATGCGCGCGTGCTGCGCGGCGGGCTCGACCAGCGGCCCCGACGTCACCGTCACCACGGGCACCGGGGCGGCAGCCTCCGCCACCGCGTCCGCCACGTCGACCTGCGGCGCGATGATCGCGATGCCCTCGACGCCCTGGTCGAGGAAGTGCTCGAGCGCCCCGCGCAGGGTGCCGGCGTCGAACCGGTCGATCGCGGCGACGCTCACGTAGTAGCCGACCTCCCGGGCGGCGCTCTCCAGGCCGAGCAGCGTGCTCGTCGGCCCGTGGTGCGCCGACGACGTCGTGACGACCCCCAGGGCGCCCGAGCGACGCGTGACCAGGGCCCGCGCCGCGCTGTTGCGCCGGTACCCGAGCTCGGCGATGGCCCGCTGCACCCGCTCGCGGGTCTCCGGGCGGACGCTCGGGTGCTCGTTCAGCACCCGGGACACCGTCTGGTGCGAGACGCCCGCGAGCGCGGCGACGTCGCTCATCGCCGGCGGGCGGCGGGCCGGGACGCCGGCCACGGCGGGCCTACCGCTCCGCGCCGGGGGCGGGCCGGGCGGCCGCGCCCAGCTCCCGGGACCGGTCGTACGCCGCACGCGCCGCCGCGACGACGCCCGCCCGCACGCCGTGGGCGTCGAGCTGCGCCACCGCCGCCACCGTGGTCCCGCCGGGCGACGAGACGCGCTCGCGCAGCACCACCGGGTGGTCGCCCGTGGACGCCGCGAGCGCACCGGCGCCCTCGACGGTCGCGACCGCCAGCCGCGTCGCGAGCTCGCGGGTCAGCCCGAGCAGCACGCCGGCCTCGGCCATGGCGTCCACCAGGTACAGGGCGTACGCCGGGCCGGAGCCGGACACCGCCGTCACCGCGTCGAGGTCCTTCTCCGCGACCCGCACCACGAGGCCGGTCGCCGCCAGCGCGGTCTCCGTCAGCGCCAGGTGCTCCTCGGTCGCGTGCGTCCCGGCGGCGATCGCGCTCGCCCCCTTGCCGACCAGCGCCGGCGTGTTCGGCATGACCCGCACGACCGGGGTGCCCTCGGGCAGGGCGTTCTCGTACACCGCCAGCGGCACGCCCGCCGCGACGGACACCACGAGCGTCCCCGGGCGCAGCGCCGGCGCGATCTCCGCCAGCACCTCCGGCACCACCTGCGGCTTGACCGCCACCAGCACCAGGCCGGCCCGGCGGGCGGCCTTCGCGTTCGGGTCCGCCGCCCGCACGCCGTAGCGGCCCGACAGCTCGGTCGCCCGCGCCGCCGAGCGCTCCGTGACGTCGACGTCGTCCGCCGTCCAGCCCGCCGCGAGGAGGGCGGTGACCAGGGCCTCGCCCATGACGCCGCCGCCGAGGACCGCCGTGTGCGGTCGAGCCGTGCTGTCGGACATGGACGCTCCTCGTGCCGGGGACGCGGCCGCGCGCACCGGCCGTCGGTGGGCGAGCCTAGTCCGGCACGCGGACCCCGGGCGGGACGCGGGGCGCCCGGCCCGACCGGCGCAGGGGGAGGCGGGTCGGACCGGACGCCGTCCGTGGGAGCGGCTCAGGAGCCCGGCGGGGCCATCCCCTGGGCGCCGCCGGCTGCACCACCCGGACCCATCATGCCGCCTCCGACCTGCTGCCGGTTGTCGTTCGACGACCCGGACAGGCCCGTCAGCCCCGAGCTCGACGCGTCGTCGCCGGGGTCCAGCTCCACGCCGAGGTCCGCCAGGACGACCTCGTCGCCCGCGGACAGCCCCTCGACGATCTCCGTGCGCTCCGCGCCGACCGCCCCGCGCTCCACCTCGACGTCCTGCACCACGCCGTCGCGCAGCACCTGCACCGTCGCCGTCGTGCCGTCCAGGTGCACCGCGGAGGACGGCACCGTCAGCGTGTCCGCCGACGACGCCACCGCGACCGACACCTGCGCGGACGACCCGTCGAACAGGGCCGCCTCCTGCGCGTCCAGGGCGATGTCCACGGTGTACGACGGGTCCGCGGACGAGGTCGACGCGTTCAGCACGCCGATCGCCGTCACCGTCCCCGTGAGGTCCGCGTCCGAGGTCGCCACGGAGACGTCCGCGGACTGCCCGACCTCGAGCAGGTCCACCTGGGTGAGCGGCACCGTGGTCGACACGGTCCAGCCGTCGTCGCCCAGGACGGTGATGACCGCCGACGTCGACCCGGCCTCGACCGTGTCGCCCGCCGCGATCGACACCGCCGCCACCGTGCCGGCGACCGGCGTGGTGAGGTCCACCAGGGCGAGCCGGCTCTGCGCCACCGCCAGGTCGGCCTCCGCCTCGTCGATCCGGGCCTGGTCGGCCAGCAGGTCGGCGGCGCTCGCGACCACGCCGCCGCCCGTGGCCCCGGCCGCGGACGTCCCGGAGGCGGACGCACCCGATCCCGACGTGGTGCCGGCGGGAGCCTCCGCGCCGGCGTCCTGCCCGCCCGTGCCCGTGGTGGGCGCGGTGCCCGTGCCGTCCGTGCCCGTGCCCGTGCCGTCGGTGCCCGTGCCGTCGGTGCCGTCCGTGCCCGACCCGCCGGAGCCGTCGGTGCCGCCGGTGCCGCCGGTGCCGGAGGACAGGGCCGCGAGCGCGTCGGTGACAGCCTCGTCCAGGTCGGCGGCGAGCTGCTGCAGCGCGCTCTGCGCCTCGTCCACCGCGGTCTGCGCGTCGAGCACCGCGGCGGTCGCGTCCTGGCACGCGGCGAGCTGCTCCTGCGCGTCGGCGGTGCCCGTGGCGTCCGTCGTGACGGCCGCCGCCAGGACCACCGCGGGGGTCGACCCGGTGGTGAGCGCACTGGTCTGCGCGGTGGTCGCGTCCTCGGTGGCGGTGCCGTCGGTGGCGGTGCCGTCGGTGGCGGTGCCGTCCTCGGTCGTGCCGTCCTCGGTGGTGGCGCCGTCGGCCGAGCCCGCGGTGCCGCCCGCCTCGTCCGCGCCGCCGTCGCCGGACCCGCCGGTGCCGCCGGACCCGTCGTCGCCGTCCGTGCCGCCCGTGTCCCCGCCCCCGCCGTCCGTGGTCCCGTCGAGGTCGAGGAACGGCTGGCAGGTGTCCCGGGCCGTGGTGACCGCGTCCGAGGCGGTGACCAGCAGCCCCTGCGCGGTCTCGTACTGCGCCAGCAGCGCGCGCTGCGCCGCCGTCACCGCGGCGACGGCAGCCGCGGCGGCGCCCTGGTCCGACCCGCCCGAGCCGCCCGACCCGCCCGGGTCCGACGAGCCCGAGCCCTGTCCCGACGAGCCCGAGCCCCCGCTGCCCGACCCCGTCGAGGTCTGCGCGGCGGGCGCGGACGGGGTGGCCGCGCCGTCGGCGGCCGTCGCATCCCCGGCGCCCGAGGCACCGGCCGACGACGCCCCGCTCGACGCGTCGGTCGAGGTGCTGCTGGTCGAGGTCTGCGACTCGATGTCGTCCTCGAGCTGCTGCTGCGCGTCCGCGAGCGCCTGCTCCGCGTCGGTCACGGCGTCCTCCAGGGAGGTGGGGTCCAGCGAGGCCAGCACCTGCCCCGCGGTGACGGTGTCGCCGACCGCCACGGCGACGTCCGCCACCGTCCCGGCGACCGGGAACGCCCGGTCCGAGCGGGTCGCGGAGGCGACCGTCCCGGTGGTGTCGACCGTCTGGTCCACCGTCCCGGGCTCCGCGGTCGCGGTCCGGTAGCCCGGGCCGGACGTCCGGGTCAGCGCGAGGGCCACCCCGCCGCCCGCCAGCAGCAGGGCGAGCGCACCGGCCACGCCGCCCGCGACGACGCGCCGGTGCCGGCGGGGGCGGCGCGAGGGCCGCGGCGGCCGCGCGGGTCCGTCCCGCCACCGCCGCGGGACCCGGGGGCGGACGCGGCGCAGGCTGTCACGCACCGGCGGCCTCCCCGTCCTCGGCGCCGGGACGGCCCGGCATCCCGCCGAACCCGCCGCCGAACCCGCTGGTGCAGCCGTCGTCGCCCGGCTCGGACAGCGTCAGGCTCGTGGCGGCGACCTGCCCGGAGTCGTCGGCCTCGCCCTGCGCGAGCACGCAGAGCCCGACCGCGATGGCGGACGCGTCGGTCGCGGCGGTCGTCGTGTAGGCCGTCGCGTCGTCGACGGTGACCGTCGTGGTGGTCGCGTCGCCGCCTGCCGCCGTGCCGTCGTCGTCGCCCGTCGGGATGCCGGTGCTCTCCACGGTGATCGTGCTGCCGGACACCTCGGTGACGAGCCCGGCGGTCAGACCGCCGCCGGGCACCATCCCGTCGGGCATGCCCGTCGGGGCTCCGTCGGGCCGCTCGCCGTCCGCGGGCGCGTCGGGCATGTCCGTCGGCATGCCCGAGGGCCGCTCGCCGTCCCCCCACGCGCCGCCGCCGGAGCCGCCGGGGCCCGCCGTGCACGCGCCGTCGGTCGCGGCGCTCACGGCGACGCTCGTCGCCGCCGTGTCGTCGCCCGCGCCGAGCACGACGACGCACGACCCGACGGTCACGTCCGCGAGCGACGCCGCGACCGTCTGCGTGATCGTCGTGCCGTCGTCCCACGTCACCGCGGTCTGCCCGTCGTCGCCCTGCACCTGCATCAGCGCGTCCGACACGGCGGCGATCTCGCCGCTGGTGCCGCCGCCCGGCCCGCGGCCCGTGCCCGCCGCGGCGGCGGGGTCCTGGGCGGTCCCCGAGGTCGCGGCCGGAGCCGCCTCGGACGCGGCGGTGCCGGACGAGCACGCGCCGACCAGGGTCAGCAGCGCCACGGTGCCGATCGCGCCGACGGCGCCGGACCTGCCGGCGCGGGGTCGCAGCGTCCGGCGGGTGCGCGTGGTGGTGGTCATGTCTCTCCTCGGGGTGCGGGCGGGGGTCACTCGGACCGCAGCGCGTCGATGGGGGCGAGCCGGGCGGCCCGGGTGGCGGGGTAGACGCCGAACACGAGGCCGATCGCGAGGGCCACGGCGACGGAACCGGCGACGGCGGCGCCGGACACGACGACCGACGTGCCGAGCAGGCCGGGCAGCACGGCCGCCGCGACGACGCCGAGCACGGCGCCGAGCAGGCCGCCGGCCAGGCCGAGCACGGCGGCCTCGACGAGGAACTGCCGGCGGATCGCCCACGGCGGGGCGCCGAGCGCCTTGCGCAGGCCGATCTCACGGGTCCGCTCCGTGACGGACACCAGCATGATGTTCATGACGCCGATCCCGCCGACCAGCAGCGACAGCGCCGCGATGCCGGTGAGCAGGACCGTGAGCGTCCGGTACACGGACGTGGCGGTGCTGACCAGGGCGTCCTGGCTGTCGATGCTGAAGTCGGCGCTGTCCGCGTCGGTGATCCCGTGCAGGTTGAGCAGCAGCGTCTGCGCCTCCTGGTAGGCGGCCGAGAGCTGGTCGGCCGACGCCGCCTGCACGTACACGGTGGTGAGGGAGCTGCGCGTCAGGCTGCCGGAGACCGTGTCGGCCGCGGTCGTCAGCGGTACGACGACGACGTCGTCCAGGTCGCTGTCCGTGCTCGACCCGGCCTCCGCCAGCACCCCGACGATGGTGAACGGGGTGTCGGCGATCGTGAGCTGCTGCCCGACGACGCGGGTGGTGCCGAACAGCTCGGTGGCCGTCGTCGCGCCGACCACGGCGACGGCGGCACCCGCCGCGTCGTCCTCCGCCGTGAAGAACTCCCCGGAGGCGACGGTCCGCGAGCGCACCGACGGCCAGTCGACGGTCGTCCCGACGACGCTCGTCGTCCAGTTCGTGTCGTTCGCCTCGACCGACAGCGACGACTCCTTCTCCGGCGCCACCGCCCCGATGTCGGGGGCGTTCACCGGCGAGGCGAGCGCCTCGGCGTCCGAGCGGGTGAGCGTCGCGCCGGTGCCGAACCCGCCGCGCAGCCCGTCGGAGTCCGTCGAGGACCCGGGCGTCACGATGAGCAGGTTCGAGCCGAGCGCGCTGATCTGCTCGCTCACGTCCTTCTGGGTGCCCAGGCCGAGGCCGACGGTGAGGATCACCGCGGCGATGCCGATGAGGATGCCGAGCACGGTCAGCAGCGAGCGGAGCTTGTGCCCGCGCACCGCCGACCAGCCGGTGCGCAGGGTCTCGGACCACGTCATCGCGGGTTCACCTCGTCGGACTGGATGACGCCGTCCCGCACGAAGACGATGCGCCGCGCGTGCTGCGCCACCTCCAGCTCGTGCGTGATGAGCACGATCGTGCGGCCCTGCGCGTGCAGGTCGTCCAGCAGCGCGAGCACGTCCTCGGTGGAGGCCGAGTCGAGGTTGCCCGTCGGCTCGTCCGCGAGGATCAGCGCCGGCTCCCCGACGAGGGCGCGGGCGACCGCGACGCGCTGCTGCTGACCGCCGGACAGCTCGCCCGGGCGGTTCTCGAGCCGGTCCCCGAGCCCCACCCGCTCGAGAGCGGCCACCGCCCGGTCGCGCCGCTCGGCGGCCGGCACCCGGCCGTACACCAGCGGCAGCTCGACGTTCCGCCAGGCCGGCAGGGACGGCAGCAGGTGGAACTGCTGGAACACGAACCCCAGGCGCCGGTTGCGGACCTCCGCGAGCTCCTCCTCGTCCAGGTCGCCCACGTCCTCGCCCGCCAGCCGGTACGTCCCGGCGGTCAGGACGTCCAGGCACCCGACGATGTTCATCAGGGTGGACTTGCCCGAGCCCGACGGGCCCATGATCGCCACGTACTCGCCGGTCGCGATGCCGAGGTCCACCCCGCGCAGCGCCTCGAACTCGATGCTGCCGGTGCGGTAGGTCTTGCGGGCGCCGGCGAGCTCGATGACCGGGGCGCCCTCCGGGGTCGGGTCCGGCGGCCGGCGCTCCAGCACGGCCTCAGCCATTGCCGCCGCCCGGGAACCCGTCCGGGAACCCGCCGGAGAAGTCCGGCATCTCCCCGGAGAAGTCCGGCATCCCGCCCGAGAAGTCCGGCACCTGGCCGCCGCCCTGCTGCTCGTCGTCGGAGCCCGTGCCGGCGCGCGGCGTGAACGCCGTGACCAGCACCTCGTCGCCCTCGGCCAGCCCGTCGGTGATCTCCACCAGGGTGCCGGAGGTCTCGCCGACGGTGACCTCCGTGGTGACCTGCTCGCCGTCCGCACCCTCCTGCGTGACGACGGAGCGGCCGTCCACGGTGGTCACCGCCGCCGCGGGCACGGTCAGCACGTCGGTGCGGCGCTCGTAGATGATCGAGACGTCCGCGGACACGCCGTCGTGCAGGCCCTCCGGGGACCCGGTGACGTCGACCGTCACCGGGTAGGTGGCGACGCCCGAGGAGCTCGACGGGACGAGCCCGACCTCCCCGACCGTGCCGTAGACGGTGTCCGCCACGTCGTCGACGGTCAGCTCCACCTGGTCGCCGACGTCGACCAGCGCGACGTCGGACTCCCCGACCGACACGGACACCTGCCAGGCGTCCGTGCCGACGATCACGAACTGCGCGGTGGAGCTGCTCGTGGACGCGCTGGACGCGCTGGACCCCTGGGAGGCCCCGACGGCCCCGCCGGAGGCACCGGAACCCGCCGAGCCGCTCGTCGACGACCCGCTCGACCCCGAGCTCCCGGCGACGACGTCGCCGACCTCCAGGTCCACCGAGGTCACGAGACCCGCCACCGGTGCGGTCAGCGTCGCCCCGGCCAGGTCCTCCTGCGCCGCGTCCACGGCCGCCTGCGCGACCTCGACCTGCGCGGTGAGGGCGGCGACCTGCGCGTCGGAGGCGTCCGAGCCGTCCGCCTCGTCCTCGGCGTCCGCGAGCGACGCCTGGGCGGACGCCAGGTCGGCCTTCGCGGACAGCAGCGCCGCGTCGAGCTGCAGGGTGTCGACCGTGGCGAGCTGCTGCCCGGCGGTGACGGTGTCCCCCGCCGCGACGTCGACCGACTGCACGGTCCCGCTCACGGCGAACGCGACGTCCTCCTGCACGGCCGGCGTCAGCGTGCCGCTGGCCGAGACGGACTGCTCGATGGTCGACAGGCTCGCGGCGACGGCGCTCGTCGTCGACGCCGGGGCCGCGGCCTGCGCCGGCTCCTCCCGCAGCGCGAGCAGGTACCCGCCCGCCCCCGCCACACCGACCAGCAGCACCACGCCCACCACGCGCACCCAGGCGCGGGTGCGTCTCCACAGCCTCAGCATGTTCTCCCTCACGACGGTCCCGCGCGGTGTCGCGGCTGGTCAGGACCGTAGGGAGGGTGCCTGGAGCGGTCGTATCACCCACCTGTGCCGAGGCTGTGGGCGGCCGTCAGGAGGCCGTGGCCGGGTGCCGGCCAGCCGGTCAGGCGGGCAGCAGCAGGCCGTCCGCGAGCAGGCCGCGCGCCGCGGGCAGCACCTCGGCCGCGACGCCCGCGGCGTCCACGCCGAGCAGCGCACCGAGCGCACCGACGATCTGCCCGACGGTCAGCTCCCCGTCGCAGGCGCCGACGAACCCGGCGAGCGCGGTGCCCGCGCGCACGGTGCGCCCGAAGCCGCCGCCCTGCCGCAGCAGCACCACCTGCGGGTCGACGTCGCCGGGCCGCAGGTACCGCTCCTCCGTCACGTCCGGCGCGACGCGCAGCCGTGCCGCCGCGAGCGCCGCGTCGTCCTGCCCGCGCAGCAGCTCCTGCGCGGCCAGGCTCGCCCCGATGGCCGGGCCGAGAGGCTGCCGCACGGTGCCGGTGACCTCCTCGAGCCGGCGCACCAGGGGACCGTGCGACCCGGGCCGGCGCAGGACGACGATCCCGAACCCGATCGCCTCGACATCGCGCGACGCGAAGTCGTCGAGCCACGCGGCGTACCGGGTGCGCCACGCCTCCGGGTCCCGGTCCGGCGTCGTCCCGCCGTCGCGGATCCACGTCTCGGCGTACTGCGCGGGGTCCTGGAGCTCGCGCTGCACCACCCAGCCGTCCAGCCCGGACGCGTCGAGCCACGCGCCCACCCGCTCGTCCCACCGCTCGCCCCGGCGGACCTCCCAGTTGCCGAGCAGCTGCGCGACGCCGCCGGGCGCGAGCACCCCGCCGACGGACGTCACGAGGTCCGCCACGACGGCGTCCCCGGTGCGGCCCGCGTCGCGGTACTCGTACGTGGGCACCTCCCCGGCCGCCCGCGGCGTGATCACGAACGGCGGGTTGCTCACCACCAGGTCGAACCGCTCCCCGGCGACCGGCTCCAGCATCGACCCGAGCCGCAGGTCGAGCGCGCCCACCCCCGCCAGCGCGGCGTTGAACCGGGCGAACGCCAGCGCCCGCGCGGAGATGTCGGTGCCGACCACGGACGCCGAGTGCCGCGACGCGTGCAGGGCCTGGATGCCGCAGCCCGTGCCGAGGTCGAGCGTCCGGCCGCGCGGGTCGCGCACCGTCACCTGGGCCAGCGTCGTGGACGCGCCCCCGACGCCGAGCACGTGGTCGGTGCGCAGCGCGCCGCCGGTCGCCAGCTCACCCAGGTCCGACGCGATCCACCAGTCCACGGCGCCGGCGCCGTCCTCGGCCTCGTAGGGCCGCAGGTCGACCAGCGCCCGCACCTCGTCGTCCGGGGCCGAGCCCGCGGCGGACACGAGCCCGAGGCGCCGCGCACCGTCGACGCCGAGGGTGGGCAGCGCGGCGGCCAGGCGGGACGCCGGCACGGGGACCCCGAGCACCAGCGCGCGGACGAGCGTGGCCCGCGGGTCGGTGGCGGCGGCCGTGACCCGCAGCGCCGGGACCGCCTCCTCCCGGTGCAGCGCCGCCGACGCCACCGGGCCGAGCAGGTCGGCGACGCCCGCGACCGTGAAGCCCGCGCCGGTGAGGTCGGCGCGCAGGGCGTCCAGCAGGTCGACGGGGGCGGCGTCCGGGGAGGTGGGGGGCTGCACCCGCCCATCCTCCCCGATCGCCGTCGTCAGGCGCGCCGCCTCCGGACGAGGACGACACCGAGCGCGATGACGAGGACCGCCGCCGCGAGCAGGGCCGCGAGGCCGCCGGGCCCGGTCACCGCCAGGACCGCCGAGGCGGGGCCGCTCGGCGCGGCCTCGCCCGCCGGGCCGGCCGGCGCGGGCGGGTCCACCGGGTCGACGGGGTCCACCGGGTCGACCGGGTCCACGGGCTCGACCGGCTCCGTCGGCTCGGGCGTCGGGACCGGTGGGTCGGAGGCACGGACCTGGACGCTCGCCGACGCGGACGAGGCGAGGTGGTTCGTGTCGCCGGCGTACCGGGCCTCGAGGGCGAGCTCGCCGGGCACGACCGCCGGGGCGGGGACCTCGGTCGCGTACGAGCCGTCCGCCCCGAGGTCCGCGGTCGCGACGACCTCCCCGGCGGCGAGCAGCTCGACGGAGCCGCCGGGCACCGTGCCGTGCTCGCCCGCGACGGTCCCGGTGACGGGCAGGGCCTCGCCCGCGGGGCGCGACGCACCCGGCCCCGGGTCGACCGTCGTGGTGGTGGCGGCCGGCAGCACCCGCAGGAGCGCGGTCGCCGTCGCGACGACCTCGCCGCCGGCCTCGCGCCGCACCGCGACCGCCACCTCGTGGTCGCCCACGTCGTACGCCGCGGCGGCGACCGACGCCGTGACCGTGGCGCCGTCGCTGGTGACGCCGCCGAGCTCCACCCCGTCGACCGCGACGGAGGCACCGGCCGGCACCAGCCCGGACACGGTCGCCGTCAGGGTCGCGGGCAGGCCGTAGGTGACGGTGACGTCCGGCACGGCCACCTCGACGGGCTCCGGCACCACCGCGTCGAACAGGTAGACCTTGCCGCTGGCGCTCGCCCCGGTCGCGAAGGCGGCCACGAGGGCCCGGCCCCCGGAGACGGCCACCCCGCCGCCGATGTCGCTGCTCCCGAACCGCGCGCCCGGCTCCATGTCGGAACCGCGCAGCGTCTGCACCGGCTCCACCGTCTGCCGCAGCAGCCCGCCGTCGTCCGGGATCGTCGGGTCGACCGCCGCCGGGTCCAGGACGTGCACCTCGCCCCGCAGCCCGTCCGCGGCGCTGTAGGCCGAGGCGAGCAGCGCGTCCGTGGTCGCGTCGACGCGGTACCCGAACCCGTACGAGTGGGCCGGCGGCATGAGCTTGCCGCCCACCCGGGCGGGGGCCGCCGCGTCGGACGGGTCGTACACGTACACCGCGCCCTGGGTCGTGGTGCCCGAGTCGATCGAGGAGACGTTGTAGCCGCCGACCGGGTCGGCCGGGTCCTCGGCGGTGTAGTTCACCTCGAGCGGCGAGCCGACGTAGAGCCGGCCGCCCGCCAGGGCGAGCGCGTAGCCGAACGCCGGCCCGCCGCCGTTGCCGGGCGGCACGGAGCGCATCTCCTCCCCGACCGGCTGGGAGGTCAGGGACGGCCCCGCGTCGAGCGCCGCCGTGTCCCACAGGTACACCCCGCCGACCCGGAACTGGCCGCCGTAGAAGTCCAGCGTGCGCCGCAGCTGGGGGGCCCCGACGGCGACCCGCCCGTCCGCGACGTCGACCGCCTGGCCCGCGATCGAGTCGCCGACGACGAGCTCCGGCGCCGGCAGCAGCGGCCGCGACGTGCCCGCGTCGAGGTCGAACAGGTACGCGAGGCCGGCGTTCGCCCGCCCGTCGACCGTCGAGTTGGGCGCGCCGACGACGAGCGTGCCGCCGTCCAGCGCGACGGTCTCCCCGAACGTGCGGACCAGGCCCACCCGGGGGTCCGCCGGGGCCTCGAGCACGCGGTCGACCGCCCACTCGTCCGGACCGGTCCGGGTGTAGACCACGACGTGCTGCGAGGTGATCGCCCCGACGACGACCCGTCCCGCGTCGGCGTCGACCGCCACGGAGACGCCGTAGCCCCGCACGTCCGCGGGGACGGGCAGGTCGGTGGTCGTCCAGTCGGTGGCGGCGGGGCCGGTCCGGCGCGCGACCTGGACCAGGCCGGTCCCGGCCGCGCCGCGCGAGTCGTAGCGCCCGGTGTAGACGGCGAGGTCGCCGTCGAGGTCGAGCCCGTACCCGGTCGCACGGGGGTCGGGGACGGTGAACGTCCGGGTCTCCTCGAGCGAGGGCGGGGCGGCGACGGCGGCGGGGGCGAGCAGCACGCCGACGGGCGCGGCGAGCGCGGCCACGACGGCGGTGGCGACCAGACGGGTCGGGATCACGGGAGGGTCCTACGGAGCGCACCGGTCCGCACGGCGACGCACCGGGTTCGACGGGCTCGACGGACGCCTCCAGCGTCGACGCGGCCCCGGTACCTCCCGTGCCACTGAGTGGTGCCGGCCGCGGTACCGACCCGTGCCGTCGCGGGAGCGGGTGCGGATTGAGGTGGCCGTCGCGCGGACCTGAGTGGCCGCTACTCAGTAGTGTGCGGCGCCGGGGTGCGACGCCCGTGTCAGACCGGCAGCGGCTCCCCGCCCGGGCCGTCGCCCGCCGGGGCGTCGTGCGGCACGGTCTCGTCCTGCCAGCGCGTCGCGTACCAGCCGGTCGGGCCGCCGGTCTCGAGCGTCACGACGCCGGTGTTGTCCAGCACCTGCACGACGTCCGACCGCGTGTGGAGGTTGGCGGCCCGCGTGATCGCCCACAGCCGGATCACCGCGCCGTGGCTGACGGCCGCGACGGTGCCCGCCCCGGTCGCGAGCATCTCCTCGACGACCGCGTCGAACCGCTCGAGCGTGGCGCGGCCCGTCTCGCCGCCCGGCATCCGCGCGTCGAGGTCCCCGCCCGCCCACGCGAGCATCGTGCCGAGGTACCGCTCCACCGCGTCGGCGTCCGTCCGCATCTCCAGGTCACCGGCGAGCACCTCGCGCAGTCCCTCGCGGACGGTGACGTCCAGCCCGTGGGGGCGCGCGACCTCCGCGGCCGTCGCCCGGGCACGGTCCAGGTGGGAGGCGTACACCGCGTCGAGCCGCTCGGCCGCGAGCACCTCCCCGACGGCGCGGGCCTGCCGCTCGCCCTCGGGGGTCAGCGCGGCGCCGGGCGCCCCCGTGTCGAGCGCGTGCCGCAGGTTCGAGCCGGTCTGGCCGTGGCGGACGAGGTGCAGCCGCATCACGCCTCGCAGTTCTCGGTCAGGTAGGTGCCGATGCGGTCGGACGCGTCCGCGAGCCCCTCGGCGTCCGCCGAGCCGGAGAACTCGGTGAGCGCCTGGTCCAGGGCCGCCTGGTCCGTGGTGTCCACCGACTGCAGCGCGTCGTCCAGCTCCGCGAACGCCGTCGCGAACGTCCGCCAGTCGTCGGCGATCTCCGAGGGTGGGTCGATCGACTCGAACCCCTCGCGCTGCTGCGCGATCGCGTCGGCGAACGCCTGCGGGTCGTCGCCGAGCGCACCCGAGGCGTCGATGCCCGCGAGGGCGTCCTCGGCCTCCGAGCAGAACCGCTCGGCGTCGTCGCCGCCCGAGCAGGCGGCCAGGGCCAGCGGGAGCAGCACGAGCAGGGAGGCGGTGCGGGGCAGGCGGCGGCCGGGGCGGCGGGTCCGGGTCATACCGACAGCCTGCCCGACGTCCGCCGGGCGGTCGAGGCGGGAGCGCACGCCCCGGGCGCCGTCACGACGCCGGCAGCCGGACCTCCCGCTCCAGGCGCGCCTCCTCGTCCACGCGGGCGGCGCGCAGCCGCGAGGCGATGACCGCGCCGAACGCGACGCCGGCGGCCAGCACCGCGATCGTCAGCCGCAGCACGGGGTTCGCGTCGTCCCCCAGCGACACGGCGACGACCGCCGGCGCGACGAGCAGCGCGACGAGGTTCATCACCTTGATCAGGGGGTTGATGGCCGGGCCCGCCGTGTCCTTGAACGGGTCGCCGACGGTGTCCCCGATGACGACGGCGGCGTGCGCGTCCGACCCCTTGCCGCCGTACCGGCCGTCCTCGACCAGCTTCTTGGCGTTGTCCCACGTGCCGCCGGAGTTCGCCAGGAAGACGGCCATCAGCACGCCCGAGCCGATCGCCCCGGCCAGGAACCCCGCGAGCGGCCCGATGCCCAGGCCGAACCCGACCGCGACCGGTGCGGACGCCGCGAGCAGGCCGGGCGTCGCGAGCTCACGCAGCGAGTCCCGGGTGCAGATGTCGACGACCTTGCCGTACTCGGGGCGCTCCGCGCCGGTCATGATCCCGGGGTGCTCGCGGAACTGGCGGCGCACCTCGAACACGATCGCACCGGCCGCGCGGGTCACCGCGTCGATCGCCAGGCCGGAGAACAGGAACACCGTCGCCCCGCCCAGGATCACCCCGACCAGGGTCACGGGGCTGATCACCTGGTAGTCCGTCATCGCCAGGACGATGTCGCCCGGCGCCTGCGACATCCGCAGGTCCGCGACCGCCCCGGCCACCGCGTCGGCGTACGAGCCGAACAGGGCGGTCGCCGCGAGCACGGCCGTCGCGATCGCGATGCCCTTGGTCACGGCCTTCGTCGTGTTCCCGACGGCGTCGAGGTCCGTGAGGATCTGCGCGCCCTCCTCGGTGACGTCGCCGGACATCTCCGCGATGCCCTGGGCGTTGTCGCTCACCGGTCCGAAGGTGTCCATCGCGACGATCACGCCGACCGTCGTCAGCAGGCCGCAGCCCGCGAGCGCCACCAGGAACAGCGAGAGCGCGATGGACCCGCCCGCCAGCAGGAACACGCCGCAGATCGCCGCCGCGATGATGCCCGCCGTGTACACGGCCGACTCGAAGCCCACCCCGATGCCCGACAGCACGACCGTCGCCGCCCCCGTCTGGGAGGTCCGCGCCACGTGGATGGTCGGCTTGGACGTCGTGCCCGTGAAGTAGCCGGTGACCCACAGGATCAGGCCGGCCAGCACGACGCCGATCGCCACCGCGCCGGCAGCCACCAGCCGCGGGTCGCCGCCGTGGTCCCCCAGGCCCGCGGTGCCCGCGAGCGCCGAGAACGACGACGGCAGGTACGCGAACGCCGCCACGGCCGCGAGCACCGCGCCGGCGACCGCCGCCACCGCGAACCCGCGGTTGATGGCCGTCAGCCCGCTCTCCTCGCCCCGGACCCGGGTGACGAGCACGCCGAGCGCCGCCACCAGCGCGCCGATCGCGGTGACGATCAGCGGGAACACCAGGCCCTCCTCGCCGAACGCCGCCCGGCCGAGGATCAGCGCCGCGACCAGCGTCACCGCGTACGACTCGAACAGGTCCGCCGCCATGCCCGCGCAGTCCCCGACGTTGTCGCCCACGTTGTCCGCGATCGTCGCGGCGTTGCGCGGGTCGTCCTCGGGGATGCCCTGCTCGACCTTGCCGACGAGGTCCGCGCCCACGTCCGCCGCCTTGGTGAAGATGCCGCCGCCGACCCGCATGAACATCGCGAGCAGCGCGGCGCCGAACCCGAAGCCCTCGAGCACCGCCGGCGCGTCGCCCCGGTAGAGCAGCACCACGACCGCCGCGCCGAGCAGGCCCAGGCCCACCACCGACATGCCGACCACGCCGCCCGTGCGCAGCGCGATCCGCGCGCCCTCCGCCCGGCCCCCCGGCAGCGACGCGGCCGCCGCGACGCGCACGTTCGCGCGCGTCGCCAACCACATGCCCAGGTAGCCGATCGAGGCGGAGAAACCCGCGCCGACCAGGAAGAACACCGACCGGCCGATCTTCACCCCCGCGTCGCCCGGCAGCAGGAACAGCAGCGCGAACACCACCACCGCGAACAGCACCAGCGTCCTGAGCTGCCGCGACAGGTACGCCGCCGCACCCTCCTGCACCGCCGCGGCGATGGACCGCATGGCCGCGGACCCCTCGTCCGCCGCGAGCACCTGACGCCGCAGCACCACCGCCACGACCAGCGCCGCGACCGCGACGGCGGCGATGACCCAGACCACCACGAGACTCGCCGGACCGAGATCGACCATGCATCCTCCTCGGACACGGGCACGGCCTCCCCCGACCGCCCCCGACCTCACGCCGCCCCGTTGCCGCGTGGAGGACGCCACTGTAGCCACCAAACCCCCGGCCGGCGGGGTGGAGCGGCGTTGCTCCGTCCGGGTGACATCCGGACCCGCCCCCCAACGGAACGCCCCCCGCGGACCGTCGACCAGCCATGACACTCGGAGGACGGGTCGGCGGACGGCTGCCCGACCGGGACGGAGCGGCACGGTGAGCTGGCAGGACGACCTCGCGGCGTTCGTCCGCGACCGCGGACCGGCCCTCATCGGCTACGCGAGGCTGCTGACCGGCGACACCGCGAGCGCCGAGGACCTCGTCCAGGACGCCGTCGTGCGCGCCTGGACCCGCCGCCGCGCCGGCCACGACATCACCTGGACCGAGGCCTACGTCCGCCGTGCCGTCCTCACCGGCTGGATCGACCAGCACCGCCACGACCGCGTCTCGCGCGACAACGCCCACCTCGTCGCGCCCGCCGCCACCAGCCCCTCCGCCGAGAGCACCGTGGTCGACCAGGTCAGCGTCGCCGCCGCCCTCGAGACCCTGTCGCCACGGCAACGCGCCTGCACCGTCCTGCGGCACTACGACGACCTCACCGTCCCCGAGATCGCCCGCAGGCTCGACCTGTCCGAGGGCGCCGTCAAGCGCTACCTCTCCGACGCCGCCTCCCGTCTCAGCACCCTGCTCGGCATGCCCGACCTCGACACCGAGGACCTGTCCACCACGAACGGAGGCGGACGATGAGCGACCACCTGCACCGCGCGCTCGACGACCTGGTCGACGGTGTCGCGACCGCGCACCGCGACCTCCCCGACGCAGGCCTTCCCCTCGCCGACCTCATCGCCCGCACCCGCCGGGGGCGTACCCGCCGAGCAGCCCTGACCACGGCCGCGGCGACCTGCGCCGTCCTCGCCCTGACCGGCGGCACCCTCGCGCTGCTGCCCGACCAGGCGCCCGCCCCCGCACCGCCCGCGCACACGACCACGCCCGCACCCCGGCCCTCGACGACGCCCGCACCCCGCCCCTCGACGGCGCCCACGGCGGACGACCCGGCCGCACCCACGACCACGCTGCCGACCGGCGACCCCGGCCTGCCGTTCGGGGCCTGCGGCTCCCTGGTCACCACCCCGCCCGCCGACCCCGTCGACGACCGGTGGGACACGGTGCTCGCCGTGCTCGCCGAGGTCGTCCGGCCCGGGGGACCGGTGCCGGTCGTGACCCGCACCTCGCTCGCCCTGACACCGGACTGGGAACCGCGCAGCGCGCACTTCGGGCTCTACGAGGACCGCGGACCGGACCTGCTGGTCGTCCACGACGGGATCGTCGTCGCAGCGACGGACTCCTACGGCGGCACGTGGCCCGTGATCACGGCGTACGACGTCGAGGCGTCGACGACCTCGTCCGTCTACCGGACCCACGTCCCCCTGACCTCCTGCCTCGACGGCGGTGACCTCCCCGCCGGGGAGTACCAGGTGGTCGCCGCCGCGCGCGTGATGCCCCTGGGTCCCGACCCGTCGGCGATCGGGGACGGGACGACCGCTGCCGCGGCGGCCCTCGCCGCCGAGCACCCACAGGACTGGCGACGCGTCCTGAGCGAGCCCGCCACGGTGACGATCGCGGCGGACGGGGCCGTCACGACGCCGGCTCCTCCCTCGGAGGACGTGCGCCTGGCCGCCGAGCCCGCGTGCGGTGCCGCCGTCCCGGATCTCACGACCGGCGGCGCCTTCGACCTCGACGCCGCCCCCGTGGCCTCGGTCGTCGCGGGTCAGGAGCTCGACGCCCCCGCGACCCTGACCTACCGAGGGCCGTCACGCCTGCGCGCCTACCTGCGGACCGGTGTCCAGTACTGGCTCGAGCAGGACGGGGTGGTCGTCGGGACCAGCCGCCCCGCCTCCGCGGACCTGTGGGCCTCGGTCGACCTCGACACCGGGTCGGTGCTCCCGGTCCCCGACCGCACCGACCTGGAGCGGTGCGACGCGACGGGCTCCGCCACGGAGGAGGCGCTGCCCCCGGGCACCTACACCGTCCACCCCGTCGTGCCGGTGACCGCCGCCGAGCTGCGGACGCCGGAGGGCGTCACCCCGCTCGCCGTCCCCGAGGGGCCCGTGGTCGTCGTCGCCGGGGAGCCGTTCGAGATCGTCATCCGGTGAGCCCGCGCCGCGCCGCCGGGTCGGCGTCGGGCGCGCACGGGGACCGTCGACGGGGCACGCGGACCGTCCACCGGGCAGGACACTCGTCCCGGACGCCACGCACGGCGCGGCGGTGCGATGTCGGGAGGTCGCGCCCGTCCGTCCCGGACGTGCCGGATCTGCCCGGCGGCGGCGCACAACCTCCGGGGCCCGCGGGTCGTCTCAGCAGGTGAGGGGCAAGACGAGGAGAGGACGACCGTGCCGCACGGGGACGAGATGATCGCAGCACTGGCCCGCGACCGCGGGCGGGCGCTGGTGGCCTACGCGTACCTGCTCACAGGCGACCTCCGCGACGCGGAGGACCTGGTGCAGGACGCGCTGGTCAAGACGGTCGTGCGCACGCGCACGGGCGTCGACCTGCAGACCGTCGAGGGGTACGTGCGCCGCACGATCCTCACGACGTTCGTGGACGGACGGCGCCGGGCCCGGCGGTGGCGGGACCTGCTGCCGCGGCTCGCGGGCCCCGAGGAGACGCTGCCCGACCTCGCCGACGGGGTCACGGTGCGGCAGGAGGTCCGTGCCGCGCTCGCCGAGCTCCCCGCACGCCAGCGCGCCTGCACCGTGCTGCGCTACCTCGACGACCTCCCCGTCGCCGACATCGCCGACGTGCTCGACCTGAGCACCGGGGCGGTGAAGCGCTACCTGGCCGACGCCCGCGGCCGGCTCGGCCTGTCGCTGGGGAACGCCCCGGACGGGTCGACCCGCGAGGACCGAGACGAGATGGAGCACCTGCTGTGAACGACCACGACCTGTCCGAGGCGCTCGCCGACATCGTCGCGGACGCCCAGCACCACGGCGCACGTGCCCTCCCGGTCGAGGCGATCGTGCACCGGCGTCGCCGGCGCCGTGCCGCGATCCGCGGTGCGTCGGCCGGGGGCCTCGTCGCCGGCGTCGCGGCGGTCGCCCTCGCCGGCACGAGCGTGGCGGGCTGGTTCCCCGACCGCGGCGCACCGGCACTGCCCGACCCCACCCCCACGACCTCGGCCGCACCCGGCACCGCGGCGTGGCCCGTGTGCGGCGAGCCGCTGCCCGCGGGCGCCGGCGACCTCGCGGTGACCGCGCTCTCCCCCGCGCAGGGCACGGCCGCCGGGCCCGTCAGCGTGCAGGTCGCCGTCGACGGGCCGGGAGCCGCCGAGCTGCCGGACCTGGCGGGCGGCGGTGCCGCGCTCGCCGTGCTGCGCGACGGCCGGGTCGCCGCGCTGCTGCCGACCACCGGCGAGCCCGCGTGGACCGTGACCGCCGACGGGGTGCAGCTCGCGCTGAGCGGCGCGCTCGACGACTGCGGTGCCCCGCTGGCCGCCGGCACCTACACCGGTGCGGTGGCCGTGCGGACCGCCGGTGGCACCGCCGTCTCGGACCCGGTCGAGGTCCGCCTCGACCCCGGCGAGGCGCCGACGGGAGCGGCGGACGACGCGCCCTCCGGCGGCGGCTCGGGCAGCGGGCGCCCCCTGATCGACCCGAACCGCAACCGCATGGAGATGGTCGAGGTCGAGGGGTACGACCCGGACGAGGCCGACGGCTCCGAGACGCTCGCCGACGGCGACTACCTCGCGATGCTCACGGCGGTCGACCCCGCCGCCCGGACGATCACCGTCGACGTCGCGCAGGTGCTGACGCCGCAGGAGACGGTCGAGCACCGGATGGCGACGCTCGGCATGACCCGCGAGGAGGCCGAGCACGAGGCGCCCGCGGTCGAGTGGCTGAACGAGTCGACGCGCCTGCGCACCCTGCCGGTGGCGGCCGACGTGGTCGTGACCGGCGCGTGCGGCAGCGCTCCGTGGCGGGAGACCCTGACGCTCGAGCAGGTCGCCGGGCCGCGCACGTCCACGGCGTGCGTCGGCGAGGACGCGTACCCCAGCGACATCACCGTCGAGCAGCAGAGCTGGTTCTGGGTGGACGTCCGGGGCGGTCAGGTCGTCCAGGTCGTGGGGCAGTTCATGTCCTGAGGGAGTCCCTCAGTCCGTGGCCGGGGCGTCCGCGAGCGCCTCGGCCACGGTCTCGCGGATCGTGAACACCTGGGTCAGGGCGGTGATCCGGAAGACCTTGAGCAGCCGCTCCGAGTCGATGACGAGCTGCAGCCGGCCGTCGAGCCCCCGCACCCGCTTGAGCACGCCCACGAGCAGGCCGAGGCCTGTGGAGTCCATGAACCGCACCTCGGTGAGGTTCACGACGAGGTCGGTGTGCCCGGCGTCCACGAGGGACGTCAGCCGTTCCCGCAGCGCAGGAGCGGTGTACACGTCGATCTCACCCGTGACGTCGACGACCGTGCGGCCGTCGACGGTCCTGCTGGCCACGCTCACGTCCACTAGGGCTCCCCTCGGCTGTCGCGGCCATTCAAACAGACGCCGCTCACCGGGCGGGGCGTCCCCCCGCAGGCGTGTCCGGGGCTGTCACCGACCCGTCCGGCCCGGGACCGGGACGAATCGGACGGCGTCGCCGGGACGGAGCTGCGCGGCGACGTCGCGGGACGGCGCGTCGAGCACCGCGAGCACCGGGTAGCCGCCGGTCACCGGGTGGTCGGGTCCGAACACCACCGGCAGCCCGTCGGGCGGCACCTGCACCGCGCCCGGCACGAGCCCCTCGGACGGGAGCTCGCCCCGGTCCAGGCGCGGCAGTGCCGGACCGGCGAGCCGCACGGCGACCCGGTCGCTCGCCGGGGCGACCGTCCACGCCGCCGCCACCAGGGCGTCGAGCGCACCGGCCGGGAACCAGTCGGCCCGCGGCCCCGGCAGCACGCGCAGCACGGCCGGCGACGACGCCGACGGCCACGCGCGTGGCGGGTCCGGCCACGGCTGCGCGGCGGCCGCGACCGCGGAGCCCACGGCCAGCACGTCCCCCGGCCGCAGCGGCGCGGGCCCGATGCCGGCGAGCCGGTCCGCCGCGCGGGAGCCCAGCACCGGCGCGACGTCGACACCCCCGCGCACCGCGACCGTGAGCCGCAGACCGTGCGTGGCGGACCCCGTGCGCAGCACCGCCCCCGCCGGGACCCGCGTCGCGGTGTGCGGGGCGACCGGCACACCGTCGACCGTCGCCGGCACCTCCGCGCCCGCGAGCGCGACCACACCGCCGCCCGGGAACGCGAGCTCGAGGCCGCCCAGCAGCACCTCCAGCACCGCCGCGTCCGCGCGGTTGCCGACCAGGCGGTTCGCGAGCCGCCTGGCCCCGGCGTCCGCGGCGCCCGAGCGGCCCACGCCCACCGCCGCGAGCCCCGGGCGGCCGGCGTCCTCGACGAGGGCGAGAGGGCCGGTGGCGAGGACCTCGACGCCGGCCGGGGCGGGGCTGGAGGGTGCGACCGGGGCGGGGGCTGCGACCGGGGCGGGAGCTGCGACAGGGGTGCTGGGCGGGGCGTCGTCGACGGGGACGAACCGCACGCGCGTGCCCGGCCGCAGCAACGCGGGCGGGTCGCGGTCCACGTCGAAGAGCGGCACGTCGCAGGTGCCGAGCAGCCGCCAGCCGCCCGGTGTCGCCGCCGGGTAGACGGCCGCGTACTCGCCGGCGACCGCCACCGCACCGGCCGGGACCCGCTCGCGCGGGGTGGCGCGGCGCGGGACGTGCAGCGCGGGGTCGAGGCCCGTGAGGTAGGCGAAGCCGGGCATGAAGCCGCCGAAGGCCACCGTGTACGTCGACGCGGCGTGCCGGCGCACGACCTCCTCGGGGGTCAGGCCGGTCAGCCGCGCGACCTCGGCGAGGTCGGGGCCGTCGTACCGCACCGGCAGCTCCACCGCGTCGGCCGGCCGCCGGTCCGCCGGCCCGGCTCCCCCGGTCGCCCGCGCCGCGGCCCGCGCGGCCGCCGCCACGGCGTCGACCGCCGCGTCCGCCGCGGACGACGACCCGAACCGGAGCAGCACGGTCCGCGCCGCGGGGACCACGTCCACCGCCCCCGCGGGCGGCGCGGACCGCAGCGCGTCGTCCAGCGCCCGGACCTGACCGGCGCCCGCCAGGTCGACGAGCAGCGCGTCCGGTCCGTACCGCACCACGCGGACGGCGCCGTCCCCGGGCACCTCTCCTCCGCCGGGCCCCGCTCCGCCGGTGCGCGACGGGCCTCCCGCAGGGCTCGGCGTCCCGGTCACCACGTCCTCCGTCGCGGGAGCGCGGCCCCGTCCCGGCCCCGGCGCGCGCCGTGCCTCACGGCGCGACCGGCCGCAGCTCGACCCCCGCCGCCTCCAGGGCCGCGCGCACCGCCCGCGCGACCGGGACCGCGCCCGGGGTGTCCGAGTGCACGCACAGCGACGCGGCCGTGACCTCGACGTCCCCGCCGTCGACGCTCGCGACCCGTCGCTCCCGGACCATGCGCACCGCCCGGGCGGCGGCCTCCTGCGGGTCGGTCACGAGCGCCCCCGGCCGCCCGCGCGGCACGAGCGTCCCGTCCGCCCGGTAGCCGCGGTCGACGAAGGCCTCCTCGACCGTCCGCAGCCCCAGCTCGCGCGCCCGCACCAGCACCGCCGACCCGGGCAGCCCCACGACGGCCAGCCCCGGGTCGACCTGCGCCACCGCCGCCGCGACCGCGAGCGCCTGCACGCCGTCGCCGACGACGCGGTTGTACAGCGCGCCGTGCGGCTTCACGTACCCGACGCGCGCGCCCACCGTCCGCGCGACGGCCTGCAGGGCGCCCACCTGGTACGCGACCTCCTGCAGCAGCACGTCCGGCGGGACGTCCAGCGCCCGCCGGCCGAAGCCCACGAGGTCGCGGTACCCCACGTGCGCCCCGACGGCGACCCCCCGCGCCACCGCCGTCGAGCAGCGCGCCGCCATGATCGCCGGGTCTCCCGCGTGGAACCCGCACGCGACGTTCGCGCTCGTGACGACCTCGAGCAGGGCGTCGTCCGTCCCCGGCTCGCCGAGCGTCCAGACCCCCAGCCCTTCGCCGAGGTCGCAGTTCAGGTCGATGTGCACGGACCCATCCTGCCGCGCGAGCCACCCGCGCCACCGGGCGACCCGACCACCCGGCCCCGTCGCGTGGCCGCGTCCTGCCGGCGGAAGGGCGAGGATGGAGGCGTGACGGACACCGGCGGGCTGCTCGACGTGCTGCTCGCCGGAGGGCGGCGCGCGGACCGCCTCACGCACGTCCGCCACCTCCCGGCACGCCAGGGCCGCACCGCCGACTGGCCGGCCTGGTCCGACCCCGACCTGGTGGTCGGCTACCGGGCGCTCGGCGTGGACCGGCCCTGGGTGCACCAGGCGGAGGCGGCCGAGGCGGCGTGGTCCGGCCGGCACACCGTGCTGTCCACGTCCACCGGGTCGGGCAAGTCGCTCGCGTTCTGGCTGCCGTCGCTGTCCGCGGTCCGCGCCCAGGCTGCCGCACGCAGCCTTGACCCCGGGCGCATCGAGTCCGTCACCCGGCGCGGCTCCGTGCTGTACCTGTGCCCGACGAAGGCCCTCGCGGCCGATCAGCGGCATGCGCTCGACCGCCTGCTGGACGCGGCGCACCTGCGGGACGTGCGGGTGTCGACCTGCGACGGCGACACCGCCCTGGAGGAACGCCGCTGGGTCCAGGAGCACGCGGACGTCGTCCTCAGCAACCCCGACTTCCTGCACTTCGCCCTGCTGCCCCAGCACCGGCGGTGGGCCCGGCTGCTCGGGTCGCTGCGGTACGTCGTGCTCGACGAGTGCCACGCCTTCCGCGGGGTGTTCGGGGCCCACGTGGCGGCCGTCCTCCGGCGCCTGCGCCGGGTCGCGGCGGTCTACGGAGCCGAGCCCGTCTTCCTGCTCGCGTCCGCCACGACCGCCGAACCCGCCGCGAGCGCCGGGCGGCTCATCGGCGTGCCCGCCGAGGAGGTCGTGTCCGTCGCGGACGACGCCTCCCCCGCCGGGCGCAAGACCGTGGCCCTGTGGCAGCCGGCCGAGGTGCCCCCGGCCGAGGGCCCGTGGAGCGGGCTCCTCCCCGAGGACGACCCGTGGGCGCTGCCGCTGGACGAGCCCCCCGTCGACGTCGACCGGGACGGCGGCGTCGGGCAGGACGGCGGCGTCGGGCAGGACGGACCCGCGCCCGACGGACGGCCGGACGGCGCACCGACGCACGACGTGGCCCCCGCGCCGGGTCCGGACGCCGGGTCGGTCGGACCCACCCGGGAGGGATCGGGTCCTCTCGGCACCGGGGAGGACCTCGTCGCGGAGGACCCCGACCGGCCGCGTCGCTCGGCGACCGCGGAGGTCGCGGACCTGCTCGCCGACCTCACCGCCGCCGGCGCCCGGACCCTGGCGTTCACGCGCTCGCGCCGGGCCGCCGAGTCGGTCGCGACCGTCACGCGGGAGCACCTGCGGGAGGTCGACCCCGGCCTCGCGGGCGCCGTGGCCGCGTACCGCGGGGGCTACCTGCCGGAGGAGCGCCGGGCGCTGGAGGAGGCGATCCGGACCGGTCGGCTGCGCGCGCTCGCGACCACGAACGCCCTGGAGCTCGGGGTGGACATCTCGGGGCTCGACGCCGTCGTCATCGCGGGCTGGCCGGGCACGCGCGTGTCCCTGTGGCAGCAGGCCGGGCGGGCAGGGCGCGCGGGGGCCGACGGGCTCGTCGTCCTGGTGGCCCGCGAGGACCCGCTCGACACGTTCCTCGTGCACCACCCCGAGGCGGCGCTGGACGCCCCGGTCGAGGCCACGGTGTTCGACCCGGGGAACCCGTACGTGCTCGCGCCCCACCTGTGCGCCGCGGCGGCGGAGACCCCGATCCGGGCGGAGGAGCTCGACCTGTTCGGGCCGGCGACGCGCGAGCTGCTCGACGTGCTGGTGGCCCGCGGGGCGCTGCGCCGCCGGCCGTCCGGCTGGTACTGGACGCACGCCGAGCAGGCTGCCCGCCTGACCGACCTGCGGGGTACCGGGGGCGACCCGGTCCGCGTCGTCGAGTCGGTGACCGGCCGCCTGCTGGGGACGGTCGACGCGGCGGCAGCGGACTCGACCGTCCACGAGGGGGCCGTGTACGTCCACCAGGGCGCGACCTACGTCGTCGGGGAGCTGCACCTGGACGACGGTGTGGCGCTGGTCGACCGGAGGGACGTCGACTTCGGGACGTGGGCCCGGTGGGTGACCAGCACCGAGATCCGGTCGACCACCGCGGAACGCCGCTGGGGGCCCGTGACGTGGGGGTTCGGGGCCGTCGACGTCACCACCCAGGTGCTGGGCTTCCAGCGCAAGCGCATCCCGGGCATGGAGGTGCTGGGGTCCGAGACGCTCGACCTCCCCGCCCGCACGCTGCCGACGACCGCCGTGTGGTGGACGGCGCCGGTGGAGGTCCTCGAGCGGGCCGGCATCACCGTCGAGACGGCGCCCGGGGCCCTGCACGCCGCCGAGCACGCGTCGATCGGCCTGCTCCCGCTGCTCGCCACCTGCGACCGCTGGGATCTCGGCGGGGTGTCGACCGCCCTGCACGCCGACACGGAGCAGGCCACCGTCTTCGTCCACGACGCGTACCCCGGAGGCGCAGGGTTCGCCGAGCGTGGCTACGCCCTGGGCGCGACGTGGTTGCGCGCGACGCGCGAGGCGATCGCCACCTGCCCGTGCCGCAGCGGCTGCCCGGCGTGCGTGCAGTCCCCGAAGTGCGGGAACGGCAACAACCCGCTGGAGAAGGCCGCGGCCGTCCGCCTGCTCGACGCCGTCCTGGCGCACGCGCCGGCGGACTGACCGCGGCGCCTCCGTCAGCGGTCGCGCACCGGCTGGCACACCTCGGTGACCCACCGGGCGGGATCGGGTTCCTTCCCCGGCCCGACGCGGTAGATGTCGAACATCGGCCCCGCGAGCTCGAGGTCGTGCTCCGCGATCCAGTCGCCGAGCGCGGTCGTGACCGCGGTGACCTGGTCGTAGGGGCCGGTGAACGTGGCCGCGACCACGTCACGCGCGGGCAGGTCGACGCAGCGGACGCCGTCGGCGCCGGCGAAGGGGGCCGCGACCTCCACCCAGATCTCCACGTCGACGTCGTGCTCCTGGAAGCCCTCGTCGTGGAAGGTCGCGCCCGCGGCTCCGTCCGGGGCGGGGACGGCGCCGGACGCGCCGAGGGCGGGCATGAGGCGCTCCCACAGCCGGCCCTCGTCGGCGTAGGTGGGGATCACGTCCCGCAGGGCCGCGACCGTGGCGGCCGGGACGGTGGTGCGTCGGACGTCGATGGACATGGCTGTCTCCTTCAGGGTGGCGAGGAGGTGGTCGACCCGATCGATCCGCCGTCGGACGTCCTCGGCGTCCGACAGCAGCCGGTCCCGCTGCTCGCTGAGCACCTGCCGCACGACCTCGGGCTGGTCGTGCACCGGCAGGAGCCGGGCGATCTGCGCGACGGGGAGCCCGGCGTCCCGGAGCGCGCAGATGCGCGCCGCGGTCCGCAGCTGGTCGGGTGCATACCAGCGGTATCCCGTGAACGGGTCGACGGCGGCCGGGGCGAGCAGCCCGCGGTCGTCGTAGTGCCGGAGCATCCGCACGCTGATGCGCGCCAGCCGGGAGAACTCCCCGATGCTGAACAGCCGGGGCTCGGATCGGGTCATGTCCACGACTCCACACCCTGACACCGTGGGAGGGTCCAGGGCCGCGTGTCCGCGGGTCGGCGACGAGGGTCCTCGTCCGGGCCCGCACCGCTCCGGCCCCCGGTCAGGGCCCGTCAGGTCGTGGTCCGAGGCCCGGCGCGTGCCGCAGCCGTGGCGACGCCCCCGACCCCGGGCACGCTGGCTGCGACCTCGACCACCGCGCCGGGGAGCTCGTGGCACCGGTCGAGGACGGCCCCGTTCCGTGCGGCGACCTCGCGCGCGAGCCCGCACGCGGCACCTCCCGTCAGGGCGCGCTGCGCGCCCGCGAGCGCGGCGAGGTCGGCCGCAGCCTGCGCACGTCCGCGCGCCGCGTGCGCGGACGCCAGCAGACCGAGCAGGGTCGCGAGCGCCACCGTGACGGCCACGAGGGCGAGGACGAGGACCGACGCGGACCCGCGTTCCCGGTCGCGACCAAGCCCACGGACCCGTTCGCGGTCGGTGTGCGGTCCGCCCCGCGGCGCTCCACGACGTCCACCGAGGAGCGCCGACACGCCGCCGACGGCGACCACCGCTCCCCGGGGCGTCGCCCGGCGAGCCGTCACGGCTCGGCCCTCGAGGTCGCGGCGCCCCATACCGTCAGGCCTCCGACGAGCGGCAGGGCCGGTCCGACCCCCGACTCGACGACGACCTCGACCCACCCGCCGTCGTGCCGGACGGCGACCACGGTGCCGGGCCCCGCGACGCGTCGGGCCACGGCGGCGACCTCCCCGTCCGACTGGCCGAGCGCCGCGGCCCGGGCGGCGGCGCGGGCGGCGTCGGCGCACCGGAGGTGTGTGGCGGCCGTGGACGTCACGGCGACGACACCGCCGAGCAGCAGCACCACGACGGGCAGCAGGACCGCGAACTCCGCCGTGACGGACCCGCGCTCGGCGGTGGCGCGCCGCGCTGGGCCACCGGGGACAGGCGGGCCGCCCCTGGGCCGCGAGAGGCCGGCGGTGCATGCGGCCACCCTCCACGGCCACGGTCTCGCCCCGAGCCCGGGCCGGATCGGGAGCCGGGAAGGGAGTCGGTGTCGGTGTCGGTACCGGTACCGGTACCGGAGCGGGAACCGGAGCTGACGTGGAAGCCGAAGCCGGTGCGGGAGCGGGAGCCGAAGTGGGAGCCGAAGCCGGAGCCGAAGTGGGAGCCGGGGGCGGAGGCGGGGCACGGTCACACCGACAGCGCGTCGCGCACGAGCCCGAGCAGCGCCTCCCGCACCTCGGCGCTGCTGAGGATGAGCACCAGCAGACCGGCGAACCCCACTGCGGCGATCATCACGACCGCGTACTCGGCCGTCGCCATCCCGGCGTCTCCGGGGCGCCCGTCCGGCCGCAGGCGGGCAAGGACCCGCGCCGCCCCTCGGCCCTGGCCCGCGGCCGACGCCCCCTGCCCGCGCGCCCACCGCCCGCGCGCCCACCGCCCCCCGGCAACGGCGACCTGCTGCGGCCCGCCCGTCACGCCCGCCGGGCCCTCCGCGCCCGACCCGGAGCCCCTGCCGCTCTGCACCATGACGTACCTCCCGTCCTCCCCGCCGACCCGGTGCCTGCGGGGTGTCCCCGACTCTGGTCCGCCCTCCCGCGTCCCCGCCCGCCCCTCGCGCCCGGCCTGGGGACCGCCGGATCCCGCGAGACCTGTGGAGGACTCGCGTCCCGCCCGCGGCGGTCGACGACCGCACGCCGTGGCCGCGTCAGCCGAGCAGCCGTGACAGGAAGGACGCCAGCACCGGGACCAGCCCCAGGAGCACGAACGCCGGCAGGAAGCACAGCCCGAGCGGCAGCACCAGCCGCACCCCGAGGCGTCCGGCCGCGTCGCGCGCCGCCCGCGCCCGACGCCGGCGCAGCTCGTCCGCGGCCGTCCGCAGCGCCGGTCCTGGTGCTGTCCCGCCCGCCCACGCGGCGCCGAGCCCGTCCAGCGTCGCGCCGAGGACCGGGGCGTGGGCCCAGGCCGTCGGCCACGACGCGCCCAGCAGGACGGCCGCACCAGCGCGCGCCAGGTCGTCGCCGCGCCTGCCGCCGATCGCGGCCCCGACGGACCGGAGCGCGTGCGGGACGCTGGCGCCGGCCTCGACGGCGACCGCGACGAGGTCCACCGCCGTCGCGAGATCCACCTCGACCTCGACGACGGCCGGGGCGCTCGTGCGGGGCGGGGAGACGCGTCGCGCGCCCGGCCGTGCCAGCAGCCAGGCCGCCGCGACCAGCGCGACGAGCAGCACCTCGGTCACCGCGCTCCCTCGGGACCGGGACCGGGCTCCCGCGCAGCCGCGACGATCCGGGCCACCCACACCCGCCCCGCGAATGTCAGGAGCACCCCCGTCCCGGCCGCGAGCGAGCCGGCGCCGCCGTCGAGCAGCACGGCGTGCGGTCGGGCGCCGAGCAGGACCCCGGTCAGGAGGCCGAGCACCGGGAGCCACGTCAGCAACCGGGTGGTGTGCTCCGGCCCCGCGAGCGCTGCCCGGACCTCGGTCTCGGCGTCCGCGTCCGCCTGCATCGACCGGGCGCACTCCTCGAGGACGCCGGCGAGCGGCGCGCCCAGGTCGCCCGCGAGCCGGGTGGCGGCGAGGACCGCGTGGACCCGACGCAGGACCGCTCGACGCCGCGCCGCCGGGAGCGGGCGCCCCCGCGGCCGCCGCACGCTGCCCGCGCCCGGTGGACCCGGTGCGCCTGGTACGCCCGGTGCTCTCTGTGCGCCAGGCACGCCCGGTGCGCCCGCTGTGCCCGACGCTCCCAGAGGACCCGGAGGACCCGGACCCAGACCCAGACCCGCGGAGCCGTCCCGGCCGCGACCCGCACCCGGCGCCCCGACAGCGGCCAGGAGGTCCCGCTGCGTCGGCACTCCGTCCGCCGCGACGGGGACGTGCGCGCCCAGGCGCCACGCCTCGGCCGGCGAGCGTCCTGCACGCAGCTCCGCGGCGACCGCGACGACGGTCGCCGCCAGCGCCTCCGACGGGTCGCGGTCACCGGCACCGCCCACCCGCCACCACGCCGGCCGCCCCACGGGTCGCCGCGGTGCCGCCGCTGCGCGCGGCAGTGCACGGCGGCGCGTCCGTCCCGCGGGCGGCGTCACGAGGATCACCGCGAGGAGCACGAGGAGCGCGGGTGCCGCCGCCCGCGAGATCACGACGGCCGCCGGCGCGCGCGCAGGGTCCCCTCGGGGCCGAGGTGCGCCGGGGACGGTGCCGGCGCGGGCGGTGACGGCACGAGCGCCGGCACGGGCACTGCCGGCACAGGCGCGGACGGCACGGGCGGCGACGGCACGGGCGCCCGACCCGCGCCGGGTGCCGACGACCGGGCGGCCACGCGTGCCGCGAGCGCCTCCCACCCGGGACCGGCGCTCACGGCCCCGTCCGGGTCGACGAGGACCGCGGTCCGCACCACCAGCCCCTCGGCGCCCTCCCTCTCGACCACCCCGATCTCCGCGACCCGGCGCCGGCCGGCGTCGCGCCGCAGGTGCACCACGGCGTGGAACGCGCTGACGGCCTGGGCCGCGAGCGCGGCGCGCCCGAGCCCGGCGGACGCACCGAGCGCCTCGAGCCGGGCGGGCACATCCGCCGCCGTGTTGGCGTGCACGGTGGTGCAGCCGCCGTCGTGCCCGGTGTTGAGGGCGCTGAGCACCTCGCGGATCTCGACGCCCCGGCACTCCCCCAGCACGACGCGGTCCGGCCGCATGCGCAGCGACTCGCGGACCAGGTCGGCGAGGTCGACCCCACCGGCGTGCTCGACGTTCGGACGGCGGGCGAGCAGGCGGACCACGTGCGGGTGTCGGGGGGCGAGCTCGCCGGCCTCCTCGACGCACACGATCCGCTCGCCGTGGTCGGCCAGAGAGAGCAGCGTCGACAGCAGGGTCGTCTTGCCCGTGCCCGTCGCGCCGGACACGAGCAGGTTGGCCCGCACCCGCACGAGGCGGTGGAGCAGCTCGCCCACGGGCGCGGCCACCGTGCCGGACGCCACCAGCTCCGGCAGGGTGAACGCCCGCGGACGCACCGTGCGCAGGGACAGCAGCGTGCAGCCGTCCGCGACCGGGGGCAGCACCGCGTGGAGCCGCGTCCCGTCGGGCAGCCGCGCGTCCACCGCTGGGCGCGCGTCGTCGAGGCGCTGCCCGCCCGCCGCCGCGAGGCGCACGGCGAGCTCCCGCACCCGGCCGGGGTCGCCCAGCGACAGCGGGACGCGCACGAGCTGCCCTCGGCGCTCGACCCAGACCTCCTCGGGTCCGTTGACGAGCACGTCGGTCACGTCGGGGTCGTCGAGCAGCGGCTGCAGGGCGCCGGCCCCGAGGATCTCGGCGCGCACCACGGGCCCCAGCTCCGCGAGCGCGGCGCTGCCGAGGACGCGCCCGCAGTCCCGCAGCGCGCGGTCCACCGCGGCGGGGTCCACCGGTGCGCCGGTCTCGGCGAGCCGTCGCCGCACGGCGGCCACCAGGCCGGTGAGGTCGACGGCTGCGGGCGCCGCGGGTCCGGTCACGGGAGTCGCGCCAGCACCCGGGCGACCGCCCGCTCCGCGGACCGGCCGAGCACCGGGCCGGCACCGTGGTCGACCGCGGCGGCCAGGCTCCTGACGTGCGGCAGCGCCCCGACCAGCGGCAGCCCGACGGCTGCGGCGAGCTCCGTGGCGCCGAGACCCCCGGGGGCCCGGCCGCACGCGACGAGCCCGACGCGCGGGACGCGGTCCCGCAGCACCAGGTGCAGCAGGCGGGCGCCGGCGGCTCCGGGCACGTCGCGCGGGACGGCGAGCAGCACGCGGTCGCACACGTCGAGGGCGCCGGCCGGCTCGCCCCCCGGTCGCGCGCCGAGGAGCGCCGCCCTGTCGAGGTCCAGCACCACCGACGGGAACGCGCGCGCCAGCGCGTCGAGCACGTCGAGCAGCACACCGGGCGCCGGGGCGCCGGGGCGCGCGTCGTCGGCGGCCAGCACGGCGCACCGGCCCCACCGGACGAGGCCGGCGGCCAGCGGTCCCGGGTCGACGGCCCCGCGGGCGCCGGCCAGGTCGGGCCACCGCAGCCCGGGGGCGGCCTCGACGCCGAGCACCGTGTCGACCGACGGCCCCGGCCCCGCCTGGACCAGGACGGCCGGTGCGCGCCGGGCCAGGCGCCGCGCGAGGGCCGCGGCGAGCACGGTCGCCCCGGCGCCGCCCCGGGCACCGAGCACGCCCACCACCCCGGCCCCGCGCGGCCCGCCCGGCGGTGGCCCCGCCCGGCCGGCCGGCACCGCCTCACCCCGCCGGCGCGACAGCACCCGGGCGCGCCCGCCCGGCGGCGCTCCCCGTGGCCCGACCTCCTGCACGACCGTCACCTGCCACCTCCTCGGGGCCAGGGTGGCGTCGGGGAGGCGCGGCCCGGCGGGGTCGAGCCGACGCGCTGGGGACGGCGCAGCCCGCGCAGTCCTGTGGAGGGCCCGGCGCCTGGTTAGGCTCGGGCGAGGAGGCCCCACCCGATGAGCGAGGACCACGCGGCACCGGAGCCCGACGCCCCCGCGCCGGGCGGTGCCCCACCGGACGACACGCCCCTGCCCGACGGACCCGCGGCCCGGACGACGGAGCGCGGGACCGCCCCGGGCCTGCGCCCCGCCGCGTTCTTCGACCTGGACAAGACGATCATCGCGACGTCGGCGGCCACCGCGTTCGCCCGGCCGTTCCTGGCCGGTGGGCTGCTCAGCCGCGGCGCGATGCTCCGGTCCGCCGGCGCGCAGATCGCGTTCCTGCTGGGCAGCGCCACGGAGGGCCGCACGGAGAAGGTCCGCGCGCAGCTCTCCGCGATGGTGGCCGGCTGGGACGTGGCGCAGGTGTCGGCGATCGTCGCCGCGTCCGTGCACGACGCGATCGACCCGGTGCTCTACGCCGAGGCGCTGGAGCTGATCGAGCAGCACCACGCGGCGGGCCACGACGTCGTGGTGGTGTCCGCCTCGAGCGAGGAGCTGGTGCGCCCGGTCGCCGCGCTCGTGGGCGCCGACGAGGTGATCGCCAGCCGGATGGCCGTGCGGGACGGGCGGTACACCGGTGAGATCGCCTTCTACGCCTACGGGGCGGCGAAGGCGGACGCGATGCGCGACCTGGCGGCCCGCCGGGGGTACGACCTCGGGCGGTCGTCCGCCTACACGGACTCCGCGACGGACGCCCCGATGCTCGCCGCCGTGGGCCACGGCGCCGTGGTGAACCCCGACCGGGCGCTGGCGCGCCTGGCGGCCGCCGAGGGCTGGACGGCGCTGCGCTTCCGGCGCCACGTGCCGGTGGGGGCCCGGCGCCGGCCGGTGGTGCTGCGCCAGCTCACGGGGGCCGCCGGCCCGCGTGCGGAGCTCGTCGGGGTCCTCCTGGCCGGGGTGCTCCTGGTCGCCGCCGTGGCGGGGCAGTGGGTCCTCCGACGCGCCCGGCGTCCGGCTCCCGGACGCTGATCTCGCGATGCGGGCGCCCTGGCGCTCCGACCTGGGACTTCGCCGCCGGGCCTTCCCCCGGACCGCACCGTGAGGTGTGATGGCGCCACAACTGAACGACCCGAGGGAACCCACGCGCGATCCGTCCACGCATAGGACGCGTCGAACGGGCTGGACCCGCCTCGACTGACACCCTGCACGCCTGATACCCCTCGCGGTCGCTCGTTCGGCAACGGCGTCCTCCGGGGCGCCGTTGTCCGGTCCGGCCCCCGTCGAGCACGTGGACCCCCGCGCCATCCGGCGTCACGGGAGGACTACCCTCCTGGGGTGACCGACCAGGACGACCAGCGCCCGCCGGGGCGCCCCCGGTCGCCCGACCTCGAGCAGCGCGCGCTCGCTGCCGTGCTCGACGTGTTCGCCGAGAAGGGCTGGACCGGGCTCTCGATCGCCGAGGTCGCGGCGCGCGCCCGCGTGGGCAAGTCCTCGCTGTACCTGCGCTGGCCGAACAAGACCGCCCTGCTCGCGGACGCGCTCCGCCAGGTCCAGGACACCCCGCACGCCCCGGGTGCCGACGCCCCGGGCGCCGCCGGGACGACCGCCCCCGACGCCGCGCCGCTCGCGGACCCGCCGGCGGGCCACGCGACCCCCGCGCCCGACGCAACCCCCGACCCGGCACCCGACGCGACCCCCGACGACCGCGCCGCCACGTCCCCCGCGACGACGCCCCCCGGTGCCGCCGCGCCCGACGCCGTCCCGGGCTCCCTGCGCGACTACCTCGTCGCGCACGCCCAGCGCCGCGCGGACCTGTACCTCGGCAAGGACGGCCTGGCGATGCTGCGCCTCTACGTCGAGGCGCGCGCGTTCCCGGTGCCGCTGGCGGAGGTGCGCCACGAGGCGATCACCCGGTTCGTGCTGAGCGAGCGGCAGCGCGTCGAGCAGGCCATCGACGAGGAGGAGCTGCCGCCGGGCACCTCCGTCGTGCACCTGCTGGACGCCATCGAGGGGTCGGTGCTCATGCACGTGCTGGTCACGCCGCCGCACCTCATCGACCGGGTCCGGTCGACGCTGCCGGCGTACCTGGAGCGCATGGTGGACCTGCAGCTCGCAGCAGCGGGCGCGGGCCCTGGACCAGGACCCGCGCCGGCTGCGTGATCGTCCGGCACCGCCCTCCGGGGCGGCACCCCTGCCGCCGCCCCGGGAGGCGGCGGACCGTCAGCCCTCCCGGAAGGACACCCCGAACCCACCGCGCGGGTAGCGCCAGGTGAGCGCGCCGGGGGCCGCGACGGCCAGGCAGGTGCCGCACTCCAGGCAGGCGGCGTACTCGACGTCGATCTGCCCGTCCCGCTCGGAGTACACCCCGGCGGGGCAGACCGCGATGATCCGCTTGCCCGTGCCGGTGGTCCGGCAGAGCTCCTGGTCGACGACGATGTGGGACTCCTCCTCGTCGACCTCGTACCGGTTGGCTCCGAGCCGCTCCGGGATCGTCTGCGCCTTCACAGGGCACGCACCCCCGCCCATCCGTCGCTGAGCACCGCCTTGAGCCCGATCCCGGAGCGCCCGAGGGCGGTCCGGGCGACGGCCGCGAGGTGCTTGCGCGGCGTGGTGTCGAGGCTGAACACGTCGTGGAACAGGTCGGCGGCGAGCTCGCCGTACGCCCCGTACATGCGGGGGCGCTCGAGGAACTTCGGCGCCTTCGCGTAGGTCCGCAGGTCCTTGCCGACGAAGCCCTCGTCGAGGCGCCGCCGGTAGCCGGCCAGCCCCCGGCGCTGACGTCGCCCGACCGGATCGCCTCCGCGACGGCCGCGCCCGCGGCGATGCCGGAGCCGATGGCCAGGTCCATGCCGCGGACGGTGAGCCCGGAGTTGATCGTCAGCCCCGCGGCGTCGCCGACGACGACGAGGCCGTCGGCCGCGAGCGTGCCGAGCATGTCGAGCCCGCCCTCGGCCACCAGGTGGGAGCCGTACTCCACGATCTCCCCGTCCCGCAGGTAGGGCGCGAGACCGGGGTGCTCCACGAGGTGGTCGAAGATCCCGGCCGCCGTGTGGCCGGACGCCACGAGGTCGTCGAGCCGGAGCACGACGCCGACGGACAGCGACTCGGCGTTCGTGTAGAGGAACGCCCCGCCGCCGACGCCGCGGGTGCAGTCGCCGACCAGCGCGTGGGCGGCGCCCTCGTCGCCGGTGAGGCCGAACCGGTCCTCGATGACGGTGCGCGGCAGCCGGACGACCGCCTTGACGCCGACCGCGAGGTGGTTGAGCGGCTCCTTGTCCCGCAGGCCGGCCTCGCGGGCGAGGAACGAGTTGACCCCGTCCGCCGCCACGACCACGCGGGCGCGCAGCTCGTCCTCGCCGGCGCGGACGCCGACGACGCGCTTGCCACCGGGCCCGGTGCCGGGCTCGGTGAGCAGCTCGTCGACCCGGACGCCGGGCATGACGTAGGCCCCGGCCTCCTCGGCGCGCTCGGCGAGCCACGGGTCGAACTTCGCGCGGAGCACGGTGACGGCGTTCACGGGCTCGGACAGCCGCTGCGACGAGTAGTCGAGCGACACCGCGGAGTCCGGGGTGAGGAACGTCGTGACGTGCCGGGTGATCCGGCGCTCCACGGGCGCCTGGTCGGCGAACCCGGGGAACACCTGGTCGAGGACGCGCCCGTAGAGCACGCCGCCGGACAGGTTCTTGGCCCCGGGGGCCTCGCCGCGCTCGATGAGCGCGACGGACAGCCCCTCGGACGCCAGCTGGTGCGCGGTGACGGAGCCGGCCGGGCCGGCCCCCACCACCACGACGTCGAAGTCGGGCTCGTCGGCCATGGTGCTCAGGCCTCCAGCGCCGCGGCGGCGCGGGCAGGACGGCGTAGAGGTCGCCGACGACGCCGTGGTCGCACTGGGCGAACACCGGGGCGTCCGGGTCGGAGTTGATCGCGACGACGACCTTGGCGCCGGCGACGCCGACCATGTGCTGCACCTGGCCGGAGATGCCCGCGGCCACGTACAGGTCGGGGGCGACGTGCTGCCCGGAGATGCCGATGTAACGGTCCTTCGTCAGCCAGTCGTGGCCCTCGGCCAGCGGCCGCGAGCACGCGACCTCGCCGCCGAGCGCCGCGGCGAGCCGCTCCACGATCGCGAGGTCCTCGCGGGCCTTGAGGCCGCGGCCGATGCCGACGACCACGCGGGCGCCGCCCAGGTCGACGGCCTCGCGCCCGGAGGCGCGCTCCTCGCGGACCCGCACGGCGGCCGACGGGGCCGCACCGGCCTCCTCGACGGCGACGGGTGCGACCGGCTCGGAGGACCCGCCGGGCGCGACGGTCAGGACGGCCGGGCCGCCCGTGACGCGCTCGGTGCGCACCGCGATGCCGCCGTGCACGTCGCGCTGCACGACGACCGCGCCGTCCTCGAGCGTCACCTCGGTGACGCCGGTGAGGACCGGCGCGCCGCAGCGGGCGGCGACCGCGCCGGCGAGCGCGCGCCCGCCGTCACGGGCCGGGGCCACGACCAGCCGCGGCGCGGCCTGCGCGACCGCGTCGGCCACCGCGCCGGCCCACGCCTCGGCGGGCGCGCCCTCGGCGTCGCCCAGCCACAGCACCCGGTCGACGCCGGACGCGGCGACCGCGTCGGCCACCGGCCGCGCACCGACCACCACGGCGGTGACCGTGGCGCCCGGGGTCTGCGACACGGCGGCACGGGCCACCGCGACAGGGCCCGCGACCGCCGCGTCGCCGTCCACCAGCACCAGGACGTCCTGCGTGCTCTCGTTCATCGTCTCTGCTCCTTCTGGCTGCAAGCGTCCGGCGGTCACAGCGCGCCGGCGGCGCGCAGCGCGTCGACCAGCTCGGCGGCCGCGGCAGCCGGGTCGGCGGTGGTGATGACGTTCCGGCCGCGCGCGCTGGGCCCCGGCCGGGAGGAGCCGACGACCTCGGTGACGGCACCCGGGGCGGGCACGTCGAGGTCGGCCAGCGCGAGCACGTCGGTCGGCTTCTTGGCGGCGCCGAGGATGTCCTTCATCCCGGGGACGCGCGGCACGACGGCGTCGGCGGTGACGGCCAGCACGGCCGGGCCGGTGACGTCGAGCACCTGCACGCCGCGGTCGGTGGCGCGCTCGACGACGAGCCCGCCGTCGGCGGCCTGCACGTCGCCGACGTTGCCGATCCCCGGCCAGCCGAGGTGCCCGGCCAGCGTCATCGGGACCTGGCGGTCGCCGTTGTCGACGGACTCCGGGCCGGTGACGACGACGTCGACGTCCCCGATGGCGCGCACGGCGGCGGCGAGCACCGCGGCGGTGGCCGTGCTGCCGGCGCCGGCGAGGGCGTCGTCGGCGACCAGCGCGAGGCGCTCCGGCCCGCGGGACAGGGCGGCCTTGCGGGCCAGCGGGGTGTCGGACGACGCCGGGCCGACGGACAGCGCGACGACCTCGCCGCCGGTGGCGTCCGCGAGGCGGCGGGCGACCTCGAACGCGACGGGGTCGTGCTCGCTCACGGCGCCCTTGGCGCGGCTCCAGTCGACGGTGCCGTCCGGGCGCACCTCGGCGTCCTGGGGGTTCGGCGCCCACTTGTAGGCGACGACGATCTTCATGGGGTTCTCCTCCGGCAGGCGGTGGTCGGTGGGGTCAGCGGGCGCTCAGCTGTGGTCCTTGACGATCTGCCGGCCGGCGATGTGGACCATGATCTCGTCGGTGCCGCCGCCGAACCGGTGGCCGCGGATGTCCCGCCACAGGCGCGAGACGCGGGTGCCGACGGTGACGCCGACGCCGCCGAAGATCTGCATCGCCTCGTCGGCGACCTCGAACGCGGCCATCGCGCAGTAGCGCTTGCACAGCGCGCCCTGGCTCTTGAGCGGCACGTCCTGGTCGAGCATCCACGCGGTCTTCAGCACGAAGTTCCGCATGTTCTCGATCTTGATCGCCATGTCGGTCAACTTCTGCTGGATGAGCTGGAACTGGCCGATCGGCTTGCCGAACTGCACGCGCTGGGCGGCGTAGGTGGCGGCGTCCTCGAACGCGCACTCCGCCAGGCCCCAGCACTGCGAGGCGATGACGAGGCGCTCCATCTCGAAGTTGCGCATGAGCTGCTTGAAGCCGGCGCCCTTGACGCCGACCAGGCAGGACTCGGGCAGCGTGACGTCGTCGAGGAAGATCTCGCAGGAGTCGGAGATGTGCCAGACGATCTTCTCGAGCCGGTTCGTCGAGACGCCCGGCGCGTCCATCGGCACCAGGTACATCGAGATCGCGGCGCGCGGGTCCGGCACGGACGGGTCCTTCGCCATGAGCAGCAGGTACTTGGACTGCAGGGCGTTGGTGATGAGGGTCTTGGTGCCGTTGAGGGTCACCATGCCGTCGTGGTGGACCGCGGTCGTCGCCATCGCGGAGTTGTCCGAGCCGGCCCCCGGCTCGGTGAACCCGAGCGCGAACGGCACGTCGCCGTCGGCCAGCAGGCCGAGGATCTCCTGCTTCTGCTCCTCGTTGCCGAACTCGAGGATGTCCATGGCCTGGAGCAGCTCGAGGCCGTAGCCGTTGTTGAAGCCCTGGCGGGCGACGCGCGCGGCGAGCAGCACGAGCGTGGTGGCGTCGACGGGGGTGCCGCCGTACTCCTCGGGGAAGCCCAGCGAGGCGAAGCCGGCCTCGTGCAGGGCCTTGCGGAACGACGTCGGCGGCGTGTGCGTCGCGTCGAGCTCCGCGATGTACGACTCGGGGCACTCGCGCTCGAGCAGGTCGTCGAGGCTCGAGAGCAGGAGCTCCTGCTCGTCCGTCAGGCCGAAGTCCATGGTGCTGCACCCTCCTGGTGGTGGCGCCGGCGCGTCGTCGCGACCGGGGATGGACGGGCTCGCGGCCCGCGCTGGATCCATCGTGGGCCGGGCGCGGTCCCCCGTCCGGGGACCATCGTCCCAATTACCGACTGCTGCCGTCCGAAACTGTCCGACGGTCGCGGGGACGATGGTCCCAATTACCGACTGCCCCGGTCCGAAATAGTCGGCGATGCAGCGTCCTGCCGACGAAGGAGTCCGCCCGTGGCCCAGATCATCACTGCCGAGGAAGCCGCCGCCCTGATCCCGGACGGCGCGACCGTCGCCCTGTCCGGCTTCGGCCTGTCGTGCGTGAACGAGGAGACGATGGCCGCCGTCGAGCGGCGCTTCCTCGCGACCGGGGCGCCGAGCGCCCTGCACGTCGTGCACGCCAGCGCGGTCGGCAACCGCCGCGACAAGGGCATGAGCCACTGGGGCCACCGCGGCCTGGTGAAGCGCTGGATGGGCGGCATCGCGATCGCCTCCCCCGCGTTCGCGCAGCTCATCTCCGAGGACGCCGTCGAGGCCTACAACCTCCCGCAGGGCGTCATCACCCAGCTCTACCGCGAGATCGCCGCGCACCGCCCGGGCGTCGTCACGAAGGTCGGCCTGGGCACGTTCGTCGACCCGCGGGTCGAGGGCGCGCGGATGTCCGCCTGCACCACCGAGGACTACGTCCAGGTGGTCGAGCTCGCCGGCGAGGAGTGGCTGTTCTACCCCTCCTTCCCGATCCAGGTCGGCCTGATCCGCGGCACCGTGGCGGACACCCACGGCAACCTCACGATGAGCAAGGAGGGCCTCAAGATGGAGGTCCTGCCCATCGCGCAGGCCGTGCACAACTCCGGCGGCATCGTCATCGCGCAGGTCGAGTCCGTGGCCGAGGCCGGCTCGCTCGACCCCAACGACGTCAAGGTCCCCGGCCTGCTCGTCGACTACCTCGTGGTCTCGGAGCCGGAGAACCACTTCCAGACCGAGAACACCCACTACAACCCGTCGTTCTCGGGCCAGCTGCGCGTCCCGCTGTCGAGCGTCGCGTCGATCCCCCTCGGCGAGCGCAAGGTGATCGCGCGCCGCGCGGCCATGGAGCTGCGCCGCGGCGCCGTGCTCAACCTCGGCGTCGGCATCCCCTGCGACGTCGGCTCGGTCACCGCGGAGGAGGGCGTCAGCGACCTGATCCTGGGGACCACCGAGGCCGGCGCGGTCGGCGGCGTGCCCGCGGGCCTCAAGGACTTCGGCCACTCCTGGAACCCCGAGGCCCTGGTCGACCACCACGCGCAGTTCGACTTCTACGACGGCGGCGGCCTCGACGTCGCGGTGCTCGGCCTCGCGCAGACCGACGCGCACGGCAACGTCAACGTCTCCAAGTTCGGCAGCCGCGTCGCGGGCTGCGGCGGGTTCATCAACATCTCGCAGTCCGCCCGCACGCTGGTGTTCGCCGGCACGTTCACGGCCGGGGGCCTCGAGACCGAGGTCGTCGACGGCACCCTGCGCATCGTCACCGAGGGCCGGGCCCGCAAGTTCCTGGCCGACGTCGAGCAGATCACGTTCTCCGGGCAGGTCGCCGCGAAGGCCGGGCAGCGCGTGCTGTACGTGACCGAGCGCGCCGTGCTCGAGCTGCGCGACGGGCGCATGACGGTCACCGAGGTCGCCCCCGGGATCGACCTGCAGCGCGACGTGCTCGACCAGATGGACTTCGTCCCCGACGTCGCCGAGGACCTGCGGACCATGCCCGCCGGCCTGTTCTCCGAGAAGTGGGGCGGGCTGGCCGACATCGTCGGCTGACCCGGCCCCGGGCACCACGCCCCCGCACCACCCGCACCACCTCTCCCGCGTCAACCGCTCTCGCCGGAAAGGCACACCCCCCATGACCTCGACGACGTCGTCGCCCCCCACCATCAACCGCTGGGCCGTGCTCTGGTCCTCCGTCGCCGTGCTCATGTGCACCGGCGCGATCTACGCGTTCTCCGTGCTCGCCGGCCCGCTCAGCGCGGCGCACGGCTGGACCATGCCGCAGGTGA
Organism: Cellulomonas sp. ES6; assembly: GCF_030053835.1. Lineage (NCBI taxonomy): Bacteria > Bacillati > Actinomycetota > Actinomycetes > Micrococcales > Cellulomonadaceae > Cellulomonas > Cellulomonas sp. ES6. The sequence goes on from NZ_CP125655.1 coordinate 1,964,692, forward strand.
TGATGGCCTTCACCATCAACGCGGCCGTCGGCCCGATCCCGATGATCGTGGGCGGCATCCTCACCGACCGCGGCTGGACCCGCTGGCTCGTGCTGGTCGGCGGCCTCATGTTCGCCTCCGGCTTCGCGCTGACCGGCGCGGCCACCTCGCTCACCGCCCTGTACCTGTCCTACGGCGTGCTCGCCGGACTCGGCCAGGGCCTGGCGTACTCCGGCTGCCTCGGCAACACGATGAAGCTGTTCCCGGACCGCCGCGGCATGGCGGCCGGCCTCATCACCGGCGGCATGGGCGCGGCGTCCGTGATCGCGGCGCCCGTCGCCAACGCGATCATCGCCGGCCCGGGCGTGCGCTCGGCGTTCGTGTGGATGGGCGCCGTCTACGCGGTCGTCGTCGTCATCGCGTCGTTCTTCCTGCGGGCCGCGCCCGTCGGCTACGCCCCCGCCGGCTGGACGCCGCCCGCCGGGCGCCCCGCGCTCGCGGTGACCTGGAAGCGCACGCTGGCCACGCCGGCGTTCTGGGCGATCTTCGTCATGATGGCGTTCGGCGCGTTCTCCGGCCTCATGATCGCGTCCAACGCGTCGCCGATCGGCCAGAACATGTTCGGCCTCACCGCGGCGACCGCCGCCGTGTTCGTGTCGGTGTACTCCGCCTGCAACGCCCTGGGCCGCGTGGTGTGGGGCGCCGTCTCCGACCGCCTCGGCTACACCACCGCGCTGACGATCATCTACGGCGTCGTGGCGCTCTGCCTGCTGGTCCTCGTCACCGTCGGCTCGACCGTCGGCTTCGCGATCGGCATCATCGGCCTGGGTCTGTGCTTCGGTGGTGTCATGGGCGTCTTCCCGGCACTGACGATGACCAACTTCGGCCCGCGGTACCAGGGCGTGAACTACGCGATGGTCTTCGTCGCCTACTCGGTGTCGGCGTTCTTCGCGCCGCGCCTGGCGTCGGGCATGGCGGCCGAGCGCGACGGCGACTTCACCGTCCCGTTCGTCATCGCCATCGTCCTCGCCGTGATCGGCGTCGGACTGGCCACCCTGTTCCGCCGCATCCAGCGCAGCCACCTCGAGCGGATGTCCGCGGCCACCCCGGCCCCGGCGCCCGCCCCCGCCGTGGCCCGCTGACCTGATGGACCCGGCCGGCCCGGCCCCCACCCCCGTGGGCCGGGCCGGCCGTCCCGCACCCGGAGGACCGATGCACGTCGACCTGAGCACCGCCGCGGCGCTCGAGCAGGTCGCTGCGCACCAGCCCGCCACGCCGAGCCTCGTCTACGGCACGGTGACCACCTCCGCCGGCGACCTCGCGCGGCAGGTCCGCACGCTCGCGGCGGCGCTCGCCCGGGCCGGGGTCGCGCCGGGCGACCGGGTGGTGCACGTCGGCCGCAACAGCGCCTCGCTGCTGCTGACCGTCCTGGCGTGCGCACCGCTGCGCGCGGTGGCCGTCCCGCTCGGCTTCCGCAGCGCACCCGCCGAGCTCGCGGTGCTGCTCGACCGGTGCGAGCCCCGCGCCGTGGTCGCCGAGCCGGCCCACGTCGAGGCCGTGGTGGCCTGGCGGGGCGGCCCGGACGTCGTGCGCGTGCAGGTCGACGACGACCCCCTCGCCGGCACCCCGGTCGCCGTGGACGGCTCCTGGCAGCGGTGGTCGGCGCTGCTCGCGGGCGGCGACCCCGGCACGACCGGCGGCGCCCGGGCCGACGACGCGGCGCTGCTGCTGTTCACCTCCGGCTCCTCGGGCCGGCCCAAGGGCGTCGTCCTCACGCACGCCAACCTGTGGTGGAGCGCCGTCGGCGCGGACGCCGCGTTCCGGACGGGCCGCGGCGGCACGACGCTCGCGGTCGCCCCGATGTCGCACATCGGCGGGCTGAACGGCCTCACGCTCCGCACGCTCGCCACCGGTGGCCGGGCGGTCGTCCGCCGGGCCTTCGACGCCGACGACGTGCTGCACGACATCGCGCGCCACCGCGTCGCGTCGCTGTTCGGGGTCCCGGCGATGTACGCGGCGCTGGCCCGCTCGCCGTGGTTCGACTCCCTCGACCTGACCAGCCTGCGCACGGCGCTGGTCGGCGGCGCCCCGCTCCCCGGGTCGCTGCTGCGCCGGTTCCTCGACCGCGGCGTCCCGCTCCAGCAGTCGTGGGGCATGACCGAGACCGCGCCGGCGTGCACGTGCGTGCCGCGGGACCGGGTCCGCGACCGCGGCACCACCGTCGGGCTGCCCCTCGCGCACATCCGGCTGCGGCTCGTCGACCCGGCCACGGGCGCCGACGTCGACGAGCCCGGCGCCCCCGGGGAGCTCTGGGTGTCCGGGCCGCAGGTCACGAGCGGCTACTGGCGCGACCCCGACGCGACGGCGCGGGCGTTCCCGGAGCCCGGCTGGCTGCGCACCGGTGACGTGGCGGTCCGGGACGCCGACGGCAGCTACCGCATCCGCGGCCGGATCGGCGACGTCATCAACACCGGCGGCGAGAAGGTGCACCCCGCCGAGGTCGAGGCCGCGCTCGAGGGCGGTCCGGGCGTCGGGGCGTGCGCGGTCGTCGGCCTGCCGGACGACGTGTGGGGCGAGACGGTCACCGCCGTCGTCGTCCCGGCGCCGGGCACCGTCCCGGACCTGGCGGAGCTGCGGGAGCACGCGGCGCGCGTCATCGGCCGGCACAAGCTGCCGCGGCGGCTCGTGCTGGTGGCGGAGCTGCCGACGACGGGCACCGGCAAGGTGGACCGGGCGCAGGTCCGCGCCCTGGCGTCCGTCGCGGACGCCGAGCAGGTGCCGGCGTACACGCAGAGGGAGCACTGACCGCCCGGAGCACTGACCGCCCGGGGCCTGCGCACGTCTGCTCCGCGCGCGCGTCCCGCCGATTCCCTCTTGTATCGACATGTGTCAACATAGAGACATGTCGAACCAGAGCGTCCGCGTCCTCACCGCCGCCGCGGCGGCCACCCGATGAGCGCGCCGCAGCCCGACCTGACGGCGACGCGGGGCCGGCTGTCGACGCTCGACCGGTGGCTGCCGGCGTGGATCGGCCTCGCCATGGTCGGCGGTCTCGCGCTCGGGCGGTTCGTCCCCGCGCTGGGCGACCTGCTGGCCGACCTGGAGGTCGGCGGGATCTCCCTGCCGATCGCGCTCGGCCTGCTGGTGATGATGTACCCGGTGCTGGCCAAGGTCCGCTACGACCGCGTCGCCGCGGTCACCGGTGACACGCGGCTCCTGGTGAGCTCGCTCGCGCTGAACTGGGTGGTCGGGCCGGCGCTGATGTTCGCCCTGGCGTGGGTCTTCCTGCCCGACCTGCCCGAGTACCGCACCGGGCTGATCGTCGTGGGCCTGGCGCGCTGCATCGCGATGGTCGTCATCTGGAACGACCTCGCGTGCGGGGACCGCGAGGCGGCCGCGGTGCTGGTCGCGATCAACTCGGTGTTCCAGGTCGTGGCGTTCTCGCTGCTCGGCTGGTTCTACCTGGGCGTGCTGCCGGGCTGGCTCGGCCTGGACACCGACGGGCTGGACGTCTCGATCGGGCAGATCGCCGTCAACGTGCTGGTGTTCCTCGGCGTCCCGCTGGCCGCCGGGTTCGCGTCGCGGTGGATCGGCGAGCGCAGCCGCGGGCGCGACTGGTACGAGGAGCGCTTCGTGCCGCGCATCGGGCCGTGGGCGCTCTACGGGCTGCTGTTCACGATCGTGCTGCTCTTCGCGCTGCAGGGCGACGCCGTGACCTCGCGGCCGCTGGACGTGGCGCGGATCGCGCTGCCCCTGCTCGTGTACTTCGCCGTGATGTGGGGCGTCGGCATGGTCGCGGGCCGCAGCCTCGGGCTGGGGTACGCCCGCTCGACCACGCTGGCCTTCACCGCGGCGGGCAACAACTTCGAGCTCGCGATCGCCGTCGCGATCGGCACGTTCGGCGCCACCTCCGGCCAGGCGCTGGCCGGGGTCGTCGGCCCGCTCATCGAGGTCCCGGTCCTGGTCGGCCTCGTCTACGTCAGCCTGTGGGCCGGCCGGCGCTGGTTCACCGGAACGGCTCGTCCCGCCACCACCACCGCACCGCAGGAGGTCCGCTCATGACCACGACGACACCCCGCGCCGCCGCCGACGAGGACTGCGCCCCGCAGCCCTCGCCCGCCGACCACGCGATGGGCCTGGACGCCGCGACGCAGGTCGCCGGCACGCTCAAGGTGCTCGGGGACCCGCTGCGCCTGCGGATGCTGTCGCTGATCGCGACCTCCCCGACCGGCGAGGCGTGCGTGTGCGACCTGGCGACGGTCGCCGACGTCTCCCAGCCGACCGTGTCGCACCACCTGAAGCTGCTCAAGGACGTCGGGCTGCTGACCTCCGAGCGGCGCGGGACCTGGGTCTACTACCGGGTGCAGCCCGCGCTGCGCGGCGCCGTCACCACCCTGCTGGACTCGTTCGCACCCGCGGCGGCCGAGGCGGCGCGCCTCGCACCGCTGACCGGGCTGACCGACGCCGAGACCGCCCTGACCCGGATCGCGGACCGGCTGGCCGCCGCGTTCCCCGACCGCGACCCCGCGGCGGTGCTGACCGTCGTCCGCGAGTCCTACACCGCCCTGGCGCGGTCCTCCGCGGTCCGGTCGCACCTGGTGGTCAACACCGAGCGGTTCGCCCGGCAGCGCCTCACCGACGCCGCCCGCGCCCTGGCCGCGGCGCAGACCCCGCACCGCCCCCAGGTCCTCTTCGTGTGCGTCGCCAACGCCGGACGGTCCCAGCTGGCCGCCGCGCTCCTGCACCACTACGCCGGCGACGCCGTCGTCGTGCGGTCCGCGGGCTCGGCACCCGCCGGCGAGGTGCACCCCGGGGTCCGCCCGCTGCTGGCCGAGCTCGAGGCCGACGCGGAGGCGTTCCCGAAGCCGCTGACCGACGACGCCGTCCGCGCCGCCGACGTCGTCATCACCATGGGCTGCGGCGACACCTGCCCGGTCCTGCCCGGCAAGCGCTACGAGGACTGGGTCGTCGGCGACCCGGCCCTGGCCTCCGACACCGGGGTGCGCGCGATCCGCGACGAGATCGACCGCCGCGTGCGCGCCCTGCTCGCCGACCTGCTGCCCGACCTGACCGTCCCCGCCTGACCCTCCGAGGAGACCCCCCGTGAACGACGCCACCAAGCCCTCCGCCCTGTTCGTCTGCGTGCACAACGCCGGCCGCTCCCAGATGGCCGCCGGCTACCTGCGGCACCTGTCCGGCGGCGCCGTCGAGGTCCGCTCCGCCGGCTCGATGCCCGCCGAGCAGATCAACCCGGTCGCCGTGGAGGCGATGCTCGAGGAGGGCATCGACATCCGCGCCGAGCGCCCCAAGGTCCTCACGACGGACGCGGTGAAGGCGTCCGACGTCGTCATCACGATGGGCTGCGGCGACGCCTGCCCGATCTTCCCCGGCAAGCGCTACGAGGACTGGGCGCTGGAGGACCCGGCCGGTCAGGGCATCGAGTCGGTCCGCCCGATCCGCGACGAGATCCGCCGCCGCGTCCTCGTGCTGCTCGACGAGCTCGGCGTGCAGCCGGTCGCCTGATTCTCGGGACCGTTCCAGAAGGCGCAGGTACGCTCCATGGGTGCCGACCTCCGCAGCAGACGAGCGGCGCACCGACCCCGGTGCGCCGCCGCTGCGGACCGTCCGGCTGGTGCTCGCCCGCGAGGAGGCCGAGCGCACCGCGAGCGTGCTGCGGGCGGTGTCCGACCCGACCCGGCTGCAGCTGCTGAGCGTCGTGCACCACAGCCCGGACGGACGTGCCCGGGTCAAGGACCTGGCGGCGGCGCTCGAGCTGCGTTCACCCACGATCAGCCACCACGTGTCGATGCTCGTCGACGCGGGCGTGCTCGTCCGGGAACCCGCCGGGCGGGAGGCGTGGTACACGATCGTCCCGGATCGTCTCACGGCGATCGGCGACCTCCTGCGCTGAGCGCCGCACCGCCGACCCCTGGGCGGTGGCGGCGGTGACCGGGGCCGCAGAGCAGGCGCTCGTCCTGGGAGACCCGGACGCCCTGCAGATCCTTGCCCTGCTCATGACCGATCCGCGCGGCGGGGCGGCTGCGCGCGACCTGATCGGCCCGGGCATGGCTGCGCCGCGGGTGAAGGCACGCCTGGCGGAGCTGGCGGGTGCGGGACTGGTCGAGGCCCACTCCGCGGGTCCCGACCCGCTCTACGCCCCCACGGCCGCGGCTCTGATGCGGTTCGGATCCGTCGTCGAGCCCCACGCGGCGGTGGGGCCGGCGACGAGGCAGGTGCACGCCGCCGTGCTGGACCGGGTGTCGGTCCAGCTCGCGGGGTCGTTCCGCGGGGTGTTCGGCGAGCAGACGGTCCGGCGGTACGTCCAGGACAGCTACGACCTGCTCGCCGGGCGCGCACGCGTGGCGCAGCACCTCCCTGTGCTGGCCGCCCGGTTCGCGGCCGACCGCCTCGCCGCGCTGGCGGCCGGCGAGGGCCCGCGCTCGCGTCGGCAGCCGGAGGTCCTGTTCGTCTGCGTCCGCAACGCTGCGCGGTCGCAGATCGCCGCGGCCGCGCTGCGCCACCACGCGGGGACCTCGGTCGGGGTGCGGACCGCCGGGTCGGCACCCGCTGCGAGGATCGACCCGGTCGTCTCCGACGCCATCACCCGTCGCGGATGGCCCCTGGCGCTCGAGTTCCCCAAGCCGCTGACCGACGAGGTGGTGCGCGCCGCGGACTACGTGGTCAGCCTCGGCTGCGGGGACGCGTGCCCCGTGTACCCCGGCCGGCACTACCTCGACTGGGAGGTCTCCGACCCGGTGGGGCGTGACGTCGACATCGAGTCCGTCGTCGAGGTCATCGACGGTCACGTCCTCGCGCTGATCGACCGGATGGAGCGGCCGACCTCCTGACGTCCCGGCGCGCGGCGTACGAGCCTGTCACGCCGGGAGCAGAGGGGCGAGCAGCTCCTCGGCCCGCCCCGGGCGCGTGGTGCCCGCTCTCATGACCGACGAGCCGGCGCCCGGACGCTCACGGCGACAGGGTCGTGACGGACGTCGGACTCGACCGCCGCGACGTCCAGCCGGTAGCCGATCCCCCGCACCGTGGCGATCGCCTCACGCGCGCCGACGTGCGCGAGGTGCCGGCGCAGGCGGGCGACGGTCGCCACGAGGTTGCCGTCCTGGTCGGACGTCGACGGCCACAACCGGCAGAGCCGCTCGCGGGGGACGACGCGACCGGACGACTGCACCAGCGCGAGCAGGACGTCCATCTCCCTGCGGGCGAGGCCCAGCGCAGCTCCGCGGAGCGTCGCCTCGTAGGCGCCCGTGTCCACGACCAGATCCCCGGCCGACAGCACCGACCCGTCCGGTGGGCGGGTCGGCCACGCTTCGCCGAGCCGGGCCAGGAGGTCGTCGAGCTCCAGGGGGAGACGCAGGACGGGCTGCGCACCGGCCAGGACCGCGTCGGCCGGCGGCTGGCTGCGTGCCGGGTCCCAGGCCAGCAGGACGGGCAGCGCGAGCTCGTCGCGCAGCGCCTGCACCACCGGGCCGGTGCCCGGTCGGTCGCTCTCGACGACCAGCACCGCCACCTGTACCGGGCGCGTCGCGAATCTCACGAGCGCGGCGTACGGGTCGGCACTCCGGAGCACCGCCAGGCCCGATCCCGCCAGGTCGTGCGCGAGCTCGTCGGACAGCGCGGACCCCGGGTCGATCACCCCGAGCGTCCCAGCAGCGCCCTCGCGGCGCCAGCCGCGCACCGCCTCCGCGGTCCGGCGGGACTGCGGCGTGCTGATCCGCCGCGTCGTCGTGGCAGTCATGATCTCTCCGGGTCTCAGCCGAACCGGCCGCTGATGTAGTCCTCGGTGCGCTGGTCGGCGGGCTTCTCGAACAGCCGCGCGGTGGTGTCGAACTCGACCAGCACGCCGTGCCGCTCGCCCGCGGCGTCGACGTCGGCGGTGAAGAAGGCGGTGCGGTCGGCGACGCGAGCCGCCTGCTGCATGTTGTGCGTGACGATGACGATCGTGTAGCGCTCACGCAGCTCGGCCATCAGGTTCTCGATGCGCAGCGTCGCGATCGGGTCGAGCGCGGAGCACGGCTCGTCCATCAGGATCACGTCCGGCTCGACAGCGATCGTGCGCGCGATGCACAACCGTTGCTGCTGCCCCCCGGACAGCCCGTAGGCGCTCTGCTTGAGCTTGTCCTTGACCTCGTCCCACAGCGCCGCCCGGGTCAGCGCCTCCTCGACCAGGTCGTCCATCGACGACGGCCGCATCCCGGTGACGCGGGGGCCGTACGCGACGTTGTCGTAGATGGACTTGGGGAACGGGTTCGGCTTCTGGAACACCATGCCGATCCGGCGCCGGACCTCGATCGGGTCCACGCCCTTCGCGTAGAGGTCCTGGCCGTGGTAGCGCACGGACCCGGCGACCCGTGCGGAGTCCACCAGGTCGTTCATCCGGTTCAGGGACCGCAGGATGGTGGACTTCCCGCACCCGGACGGACCGATCAGCGCGGTGATCTCGTTGAGCCCGAACGTCAGGGACACGCCCTGCACGGCCTGGTACGGGCCGTAGTAGACGCTGACGTCCTCGCACTCGAGGACCGGCGACGGGGTCTCCGGGATGTCCCTGTGCACGCCGGTGCGGGGGCGGGCGTCCACGGAGCCGGCGTCGTCCGGGTGCAGGTCGCGCCCGGTGGTGGTGCTCGTCATGTCGAAGTCCTCGGGGGACGGGGTCACCAGCGGCGCTGGGACCGGTTGCGGATGATGATCGCCAGCGCGTTCATGGCGAGCAGGATCACCACGAGCAGCACCGACGCGGCGGCCGCCAGCTCGCGGAACCCCGCCTGGGGGCTGTTGGTCCACCCGAAGATCTGGATGGGCATCGTGGTGAACCCGCTCAGCAGCCCGTTCGGGTCGAACGAGATGAACACCAGGGCGCCGAGCAGCAGCAGAGGTGCGGCCTCGCCCAGGGCCCGCGACAGCGCCAGGATCGTCCCGGTGGAGATTCCCGGGACCGCGGCCGGCAGCGTGACCCGCCAGGTGGTCTGCAGCTCGGTCGCACCGAGCGCGAGGGACGCCTCACGCTGTTCACGCGGGACCGCGCGCAGCGCCTCTCGGGTCGAGATGATGATGACCGGCAGGATCAGCAGGGCCAGGGCGAGCGCTCCGCCGATGACGATGTTCTTGTTCTGCACCCCGATGAGCGACAGGGTCCCGATGGCGAGCATCCCGTAGATGATCGACGGGATCGCCGACAGGTTCTGGATGTTCAGCTCCAGCAGCCGGTTGAACCGGCTGTGCCGGTCGGCGAACTCCTCCAGGTGCACCGCGGCGGCGATGCCGAGCGGGACCGCGAGCACCGCGGTGGTGCCGATCACCCACAGGGACCCCAGGATGGCCGGCCGAGCACCGGCCTCCTCGGGCCGGGACGACGGGTACTCCGTGAGCAGTGTCGAGTCGAGGCGGTCGCCCGCCTCGACGATCGTGCTGACCAGGAGCGTCACCAGGGTCGCGAACGCGACGAGCAGGCTCACCCAGAGCAGGACCAGGAACAGCGTCGCGCCAGGGCTGCGCTCCCGGGAGCGCTGCCCGGTCGGCAGCGTCCGGACGAGAGGTCTGGAGGTGGCGGTCATCAGTACTCCTGCCGGAACCGGCGCACGAGGCGGATGCTGATCAGGTTCACCACGAACGTCAGCAGGAACAGCAGCAGCCCGACCGCGAACAGGGTGTCGTACTCGAGGGAACCGACCCGGGAGTCCCCGAGCGCCATGCGGGCGATGAACCCGGTCATCGTGGCGCCCTCCATCGTGGGGTCCGTGACCATCTGCGGTCGGGCGCCGGCGGCGATCGCCACGATCATCGTCTCGCCGATCGCTCGGGAGATGCCCAGGACCACCGCCGCGACGATCCCGGACAGGGCAGCCGGGAAGACGACCCGGAGCGTCGTCTGCATCCGGTTCGAGCCGAGTGCCGCTGAGCCCTCCCGCAGCGCGTTCGGTACGGCGCTCATCGCATCCTCCGACAGCGAGGCCACCGTCGGGATGATCATCACGCCCATCACCAGTCCCGCCGCCAGGATGGAGAACGTCCCGACGTCGATGCCGAGCCAGTCACGCAGCGCCGGGCCGACGAAGCTCAGCGCGAAGAACCCGAAGACGACGGTCGGGACACCCGCGAGGAGCTCGAGGATCGGTTTGAGGACCCTGCGCACCCGAGGTCGGGCGTACTCGGCGAGGTAGGCGGCTGCACCGAGCCCGCACGGCACCGCCACGGCCAGGGCGATGACGGTGGTCCACGCCGTGGCGGTGAGGAGCGGCAGCACCCCGAACGACGGATCCGCGAACTGCGGCGCCCAGCGCGTCCCGGTCAGGAACTCCACCACCGACACCTGCTGGAAGAACCCGACAGCCGGGACCAGCAGGGACACGACGATGCCGGCAGTGATGAGCACCGACAGTCCCGCCGCTGCCCGGAGCAGGAGGCGGATCGCGGTCTCGCCGTGACGCGATCGCGCTCGGCTGAGGTCCCGGTCGGTGTGCAGGCCGGAGCGGCCCCGTTCGGCAGGGCCGCTCCGGAGGTCCTGCGTGGTGGTCATGTCAGCCGACCAGCGCGGCCAGCTCGTCCTGGGCCGTCTGACGCTGCTCGTCGGTCAGCGGGACGAACAGGGCGTCCGAGGCCGCCTGCTCGCTGTTCTCGACGTAGAAGTCCACGAAGTCGCGCAGGGCCTCGTTCTCGGTGTACTTGGCGTTGTTCACGTAGATGAACAGCGGACGACTCAGCGGGACGTACGTGCCGTCCTGCACGGTCTCGGTGGACGGGACCACGCAGCCGTCCCCGCCGTCGACGCCGACGAGCTTGACCTGGTCGGCGTACTCCTCGGCGTAGGACAGGCCGAAGAAGCCTGTGCCGCCGGTCGCCCCGGTGACGCCCTGCACCGTCAGGTTGTCGTCCTCGGACGGGGAGTAGTCGGCGCGGATCGCGCCCTCTTCGCCGTTGATGGCCTCGGTGAAGTAGTCGAACGTGCCCGAGTCGGTTCCGGCGCCGTAGAGCTCCAGCGGCTCGTCAGGGAACGCGGGGTCGACCTGCCGCCACGACGTGACCTCACCCTCGGAGTCCGGGCCCCAGATCGTGGTGAGCTGCTCCACGGTCAGGCAGTCCACCCAGTCGTTGTCCGGGTTGACGACGACCGACAGGCCGTCGTTGGCCACGATGATCTCCGTGTACTCGATGCCGGCATCGGCGCACGCCTGGATCTCCTCGTCCTTGATCGGGCGCGAGGCGTCGGAGATGTCGGTCTCGTCCGCGCAGAAGCGCTTGAAACCGCCGCCGGTGCCCGACGTCGCCACCGTGACGTTCACGCCGGGCTGCTCGTCCCGGTACAACGTGGCGGCAGCGGAGCTCAGCGGCTCGACCGTGGACGAGCCGTCGATGACGACCTCACCGCTCAGGCCACCGCCTCCCGAACCGGACGACTCGGAGGCTGAGCCGGACTGCTGGCCGCCGCACGCGGTCAACACGAGCACGAGGGCCGCTGCACCGGCGGCGGCGGCAGGGAGCTGGCGCGGGATGGACACGTCGGATCCTGTCTGATCGAGGGCATGGTCCCGGACCGGGACCCGATCGATAGAAGCCCGTCTACACGAACTCCAGGTGAACGTGTGGCGAACGACCCCCATGAGTAGACGTCTGTCTAACGATCTCCCGTGCTCGACCCACCACCTGCGGTTCACCGGACTCGTGTTGACTTGCCGCAGCGACATCGACCCAGGAGGGGGACAGTCCATGCACGTGGTCGTCGTCGGCGGCTCGGACGCCGGGATCAGCGCGGCACTGCGCGCGCGCGAGCTCGACCCGCTGGCCGAGGTGACCGTCGTGGTGGCCGACGCCTACCCGAACTACTCGATCTGCGGGATCCCGTACTACGTGTCCGGGGACGTGCCGGACTGGCGGGACCTCGCACACCGCACGCGTGAGCAGCTCGAGAACGCCGGGATCAGCCTCCTGCTGGACACCGTCGCCACCCGCATCGACGTCGACGGGCGACGGCTGCAGGTGCTCGACGGCTCCGGCGCCGAGCGGTGGCTGGACCACGACGCGCTCGTCGTCGGGACGGGCGCGGTGCCCGTCCGCCCCCCGGTCGACGGGCTCGACGAGCTCGGCACCGCCGACGGGGTGCACCTGCTGCACACGATGGGCGACGCGCTCGCGCTGACCGGCGCGCTCGACGGTGCGCCGGTGCGTTCGGCGCTGATCGTCGGCGCCGGGTACGTGGGTGTGGAGATGGCCGAGGGCCTGACCGCCCGCGGCATCCGCGTCACCCAGGTCGAGGCGCTGCCCGAGGTGCTGCCGACGGTCGACCCCGAGCTCGGCGCCCTCGTCCGGGCCGAGCTGACCCGCAACGGCGTCGACGTCCGCACGGCCACCACCGTCACCCGGGTGGAGCGGGCGACGGGCGCCGACGCACGGCTGCGCGTGACGGCGACGGGGCCGCAGGGCGGCACGGCCTGGGAGGTGGACCTGGTCCTCGTGGTGGTCGGCGTGCGACCGGACACCGACCTGCTGGCCGGGGCCGGCGCCGCGACCGGCCCCCGCGGCGCGGTGCTCGTCGGACCGGACATGTCGACGGGTCTGCCGCAGGTGTGGGCGGCGGGCGACTGCGTGGCCACCCACCACCGCCTGCTCGGCACCACGTACCTGCCGCTGGGCACGACGGCGCACAAGCAGGGGCGGGTCGCCGGGGAGAACGCCGTCGGCGGCCGGGCGCGGTTCGCCGGCGTGGTCGGCACGCAGGTGGTGAAGGTGTTCGACCTGGTCGCCGCCCGGACGGGCCTGAGGGAGCACGAGGCGGTGGCCGCCGGCTTCCGGCCCGCGACGTCGGCCAGCACCCCGGACGACCACAAGAGGTACTACCCCGGGGCCACGCCGGTGCACATCCGGGTCACCGGCGACGTGGCCACGGGCCGCCTGCTCGGCGCCCAGCTGGTCGGGGCACTCGCGACGCAGACCGCCAAGCGGGTGGACACCGTCGCCACCGCACTGTTCCACGAGATGGACGTCGCGGCGCTGGCCGACCTTGACCTCGCCTACACGCCCCCGCTCGGCTCACCCTGGGACGCGGTGCAGGTCGCGGCCCAGGAGTGGGTCGCCGAGCACGGGCGGGGCGCCGGGCAGGAGCCGGCCGCGCGCGGGACCGTCACGCGGTAGCCGGGAGCCCGGGACGCCCGTGGGACCTGCCCGCGCGGAGCCGCCCCCTGGCCGACGCGCTCCTCACGACGCGAGGTGGGCGGCGAGCAGCTCCGTCACGCGCGCCGTCGTCGGCACGCGACCGGCGAGGAGCACCTGCTCGTCGACGACGAGCCCCGGGGTGCTCATGATCCCGTAGGCGGCGATGTCCGGGTAGTCGGTCACCTTCACGACCTCCGCCTCCACCCCGAGCCCCGCGAGCGCCTCGCGGGTGACCCGCTCGAGCGCGACGCAGTTCGCGCAGCCCGGGCCGAGGATCTTGATCAGCATGGTGCTCTCCCTCTCGTGATCACGCCAGGACGGCGTTGAACAGGTACCCGACCAGGACGATCCCCCCGCCGACCACGGCGACGAAGACGGCGATCAACGGTGGCCGGAGCACGCGGCGGAGCAGGATCATCTCGGGCAGCGACAGCGCGACGACCGCCATCATGAAGGCCAGGAGCGTGCCGACCGGCAGACCCTTGTCGTGCAGCGCCTCGACGAGGGGCAGGATGCCGGCGGCGTTGGAGTACAACGGGATCCCCACGACGACGGCGAGCGGCACCGCCCACGGGTTGCCGGGCCCGGCGTGACGGGCGAAGAAGTCCTCCGGCGCCCAGCCGTGGATCACCGCACCGATGCCGATCCCCACGAGCAGGTACGGCCAGATGCGCCGGAGGATGCCGACCGCCTCCTCCCACCCCATCCGGAGGCGGTCGTCCCACGACAGGTCCGCGGTCCCTGTGACCACCTGGCCGCGCAACCGCGCCTCGAACACGAACGGCTCCACCCAGCGCTCGGCGTGCACCCGCCCGAGGACCAGCCCGCCGGCCACCGCGACCACGAGGCCCGCGCCGATGTAGAGCGACGTCGCCCCCGGGCCGAAGAGCCCGAGCAGCAGCGCGATCGCCACCTCGTTCACCATCGGGGACGCGATGAGGAAGCTCATCGTCACGCCGATGGGCACGCCCGCGGAGACGAAGCCGATGAAGGCGGGGACCGCGGAGCACGAGCAGAACGGCGTCACGACACCGAGCCCGGCCGCGGCGACGTTGCCCAGCCCCTCCCGCCGACCCCCGAGCAGCGCCCGGGTGCGTTCCACCGACATGAACGACCGCGCGACGGTCACCACGAAGACGATCGCGACCAGCAGCAGCAGGATCTTGACCGAGTCGTAGAAGAAGAAGTGGACGCCCGAGCCCCAGCGGGACGCCGGGTCGAGGCCGCCGACGTCGAGCACGAGCCAGTCCCACAGCGCGGCGTTGAACCGGTACGCGACGACCCAGGCCAGCGCCGCACCGAGCCCGAGCACCCACCGCCGCACCGCGGGGTGGGCGCGCGGGCCGCGCACCGGCGAGACGGTCACGAGACCTCCTGGAGCGGCACCCGGCCCGCCGTCGGGAGCGCACCGACGAGCCGTTCGTGCGCGTCCTCCGCCAGCGAGTAGTCCACCCAGCGGCCCCGCCGCGACGTGGTCACGAGACGGGCGTCCCGCAGGACCTTGAGGTGGTAGCTCAGCAGGTTCGGCGCCACAGGGACGTGCGCGCGCAGGTCGCACACGCACCGGGGGCCGTCGGCGAGCCGCTCCAGCACGGACCAGCGCACCGGGTCCCCGACCGCCGAGAGCAGGCTCACGGCGCCGCCCCCGGGTCGGGGTGCCAGTTCAACCGCGGTTGAATCGACCATGTTCGAAACATAGGAGCGCCCGGGTCCGTCCTCCAGGGACCTACGTCTCGTCCGCCGGCGGGACGCCCCTCACGCGGGGCAGCAGGCCGGCGCCACCCGGGCCGCACGCCTCCCGAGGCGCGCCCCGAGCAGGGTCGCCGCGGCCAGCAGCCGCCGCCGGGCGCGCACCACGCAGCCCGGGCACTCCCGCGCCCGGCGCCGCAGCTCGGCGTCGCGCACGACCTCCCGCTCGTGCTGGCGGTAGGCGGTCAGGGACAGGTCGGGGTGCATCACGCCTCCCCGGGCTGCTCGGGCTTGCGGGCGCGCACCACGGCGCCGTGCATGCCGTCCGCCACCGGGTGCGTGAACGTGACCTCGGCGTCGACGAAGCCCGCCGCCGCCAGGCCGCTCAGGTACTCCGCACGGGAGAGGGCGCCGGCGATGCAGCCGACGTACGACCCGCGCTCCGCGCGCTGCTCGGGCGTCAGGTGGTCCTCGGCGACGACGTCGGAGATGCCGACCCGCCCACCGGGCGCGAGCACGCGGAACGCCTCCGCCAGCACCGCGGGCTTGTCGGGCGACAGGTTGACCACGCAGTTGGAGATGACGACGTCCACCGACGCGTCGTCGAGCGGCAGGTCCTCGATCGTGCCGCGGCGGAACTCGACGTTGGTCGCCCCGGCCCTCTCGGCGTTGGCGCGGGCCAGCGCGAGCATCTCGTCGGTCATGTCGACCCCGTAGGCGAAGCCGGTGGGCCCGACGCGCCGGGCGGAGAGCAGCACGTCGATGCCGCCGCCCGACCCGAGGTCCAGCACCCGCTCTCCCTCGCGCAGCTCGGCCACGACCAGCGGGTTCCCGCAGCCGAGCGAGGCCGCGAGCGCCTCCGGCGGCACCGCCGCGGCGTCCTCGGCGGCGTAGAGCGCCGAGCCGAACCTGTCGTCGACGACGACGTCCTGCGGCCCGCAGCACCCGACCGCGTCCGTCGCGGCCGTCGCGGCCGTAGCGCCCGTCGCGCCCGTCGCGCCCGTCGCACCCCCGCAGCAGCCGGCGTCCCCGCTGCCCTGCACCGCCGCGAGCGCGTACCGCGCCCGCACCTGCTCCCGGATGTCCTGCACCATGACTCCTCCTCCGTCCCATCGACGTGTGTCGATGGCTGGAGTGTGGCGCGAGAGATCGACCGCTGTCAATATCGACGTCGGTCGATCGGTGAACTACGATCGGGGCATGGCCCTGGACCTGCTCCCCGTCGCCGCCGGCCCCACGACCCGCGCGGGCGCGTGCTGCACCCCGGTCACCGGCGCGCCGATGGACGCCGAGGACGCGGAGCGCACCGCCCGCACCCTCAAGGCGCTCGCCGACCCGGCCCGCCTGCGTCTGCTGTCGATCATCGCCGCGCACGAGGGCGGCGAGGCGTGCGTCTGCGACCTCACCGAGCCCGTCGGGCTGTCGCAGCCGACCGTGTCGCACCACCTGAAGGTGCTGACCGAGGCGGGCTTCGTCACCCGCGAGAAGCGCGGCGTCTGGGCGTACTACACGCTGGTCCCGGAGGCGGTCACCGACCTCACTGGGCACCTCGGGGCGCACCTGGCGGGCGCGCCGGCCGCCTGAGACGGCTCGAGGACGCCGGGCTCAGACCGCCCCGAGCCGCCCCGCCAGCACCGCGTCGGCGACCGCGCGCCCCTCGTCCGCCCCGCGCACGACCGCGTCGGCGCAGCCGACCAGCCAGGCGGCGACCCCGTCGGGCGTCCCCGTCGCGAACCGCGCCGCCGCCGCCAGGTAGGGCTGCAGACCCGCCTCCCAGGCGACCTCCGGCACCACGGCTCCCGTCGGGTCGAGGCCGCGGGTCGTCAGCAGCAGCCGGGCCGCCGCGCGGGCGACCACCCCGTTGCCCGCCGCGAACGGTCGCAGTGCGAGGAGCTCCCCGTGCGCGACCGCGGCGACCACGAGCCCGGGCGCGCGGGTCGCGGTGACGGTGCGCGTCAGCAGGGCGAGCCGCTCGGCGACCTCGCCCCCGTCGGGTGCCGGTCCGAGACCGCCCAGGTCCCGCGGCGCGACCCCGGCCCCGCGCACCCGCCCCAGGTCCTCGTCGGGCAGCCACCCGGCCCCCGCCGC
Organism: Cellulomonas sp. ES6; assembly: GCF_030053835.1. NCBI lineage: Bacteria > Bacillati > Actinomycetota > Actinomycetes > Micrococcales > Cellulomonadaceae > Cellulomonas > Cellulomonas sp. ES6. The sequence goes on from NZ_CP125655.1 coordinate 1,981,609, forward strand.
GGCGTGCAGGCGCGCCAGGACGTGACCGAGCGGGGGCAGCGTCGCCGCCGACGGGCCGCCGAGGTCGGGGCGCCACGTCGCCGCCAGCACCGTGACCCGCAGCGAGCCGCCCGCGAGCCGCAGCGCCCCGTCGCCGGCGTCCGCCCCGGACCCCGTCGCCAGCGCGCGCACCGCGCTGAGCGGGACCGGGGCGCCGTCCACCGCCGCGCTCGCACGCGCCGCCCGCAGGTCCGCCTCCGCCCGCACCTCGCGCCACCGGCGCCGGAACGCCTCGTGCCAGCGCAGCTCCTCGCACGCGACCCGCGCCCGGTCCACGGCGTCCCGCACGCCGGGCAGGTCCAGCAGGGGCACGAGGGGGTCGCCGGTCACGGGGCCACCCTACGAACCCCGGACGGGACCTCGGCCCGGGCCGGGGGCCGGGGCGCGGGGACCGCAGGGCGGACCGCCCGTCCACCCGCGCCGCGCCCCGCACCCGCGCCGCACCCGTCCACCCACGCCGCACCCGTCCACCCACGCCGCACCCGCTCGCCCGCACCACGCAGGGCCCGCGCGTGACGACCGTCTCTCCCGCGCGCCCGCAGCCCCCTCCCACGCACACGCTGCGCCACCGAGATACCAGGACACGCCGGGCGGCCGGCCGCGACCCCGGGCGCGTCCTGGCATCTCGGCGCGACGAGAGTGCGAGCGGGGAGCGCGAGGAGCGCGAGGAGCGCAGGCCCGCAGCCCGCTCCCGCGCGAACCCTCCGCCACCGAGATGCCAGGACACGCCGGGCGACCGGGCGCGACCCCGGGCATGTCCTGGCATCTCAGCGCGACGAGAGTGCGAGAGGGACTGCACGGGGAGCGCGCGGAGAGCGCGAGGGAGGCCGCGGGGCGCGGGAGGGCCGCGCGGCCGGGGTACGGCGGGGCCGCAGGGTGGTCCGCGCGGGAGGACGTGATCCGCGCCACACTGACCCCATGGTCTCCACCCCGAGCGTGTCCTCGTCCATCACCGCCCGCCTGCACGTCGAGGCCCGGCCCACGGCCGTGTCGGAGCTGACGTCCGCGATCGAGCAGACCGGCGGCATCGTCACCGCCCTCGACGTCACGGCGTCCGGGCACGAGCGGATCACCGTCGACGTGACCTGCGCGACCAGCGGCGAGGAGCACGCCGCGCAGATCGTCGAGGCGCTGCGCGCGCTGCCGGGCGTGGACGTCGAGCGGGTCAGCGACCGGACGTTCCTCATGCACCTCGGCGGGAAGCTGTCCATCGAGTCGAAGGTGCCGCTGCGCAACCGCGACGACCTGTCGATGGCGTACACCCCCGGCGTGGCCCGGGTCTGCGAGGCCATCGCCGCCCGCCCCGACGACGCCCGCCGGCTGACGATCAAGCGCAACACCATCGCGGTGGTCACGGACGGCACGGCGGTGCTCGGGCTCGGCGACATCGGCCCGCTCGCCGCGCTGCCCGTCATGGAGGGGAAGGCGGCGCTGTTCAAGCGGTTCGCCGGGATCGACGCGTTCCCGCTGGCGCTCGACACGACGGACGTCGACGAGATCGTCGAGACCGTCGTGCGGGTGGCGCCGGTGTTCGCCGGCATCAACCTCGAGGACATCTCGGCGCCGCGCTGCTTCGAGGTCGAGCGGCGGCTGCGGGAGCGGCTCGACATCCCGGTGTTCCACGACGACCAGCACGGCACCGCGATCGTCGTGACCGCCGCGCTGACCAACGCCCTGCAGGTGGTCGGCAAGCGCATCGGGGACGTGCGGCTGGTGCTGTCCGGCGCCGGGGCGGCGGGCACGGCCGTGCTGAAGCTGCTGCTCGCCGCGGGCGTGCGGGACGTGGTGGTCGCGGACATCGACGGGCTCGTGCACGCCGGCCGGCCGCTCGCGTCGCCGGAGCTGCGGTGGATCGCCGAGCACACCAACCCGCGCGGGGTGACCGGCACGCTGCGCGACGCGCTCGCGGGCGCGGACGTGTTCATCGGCGTGAGCGCCCCGAACATCCTCACCGGGGACGACATCGCGACGATGGCGCCGGGCGCCGTCGTGTTCGCGCTGGCGAACCCCCGGCCCGAGGTCGACCCGGTGGAGGCCGCCCGCCACGCCGCCGTCGTCGGGACGGGCCGCAGCGACGTGGCGAACCAGATCAACAACGTCCTGGCGTTCCCCGGGGTGTTCCGCGGGCTGCTCGACGCGCGGTCCCACGTCATCACCGACGCCATGCTGCTCGCGGCGGCGCGCGCGCTCGCGTCGGTCGTGTCCCCGGAGGAGCTGAACCCCGCGTACATCATCCCGAGCGTGTTCCACCCGGACGTCGCCGCCACCGTCGCCGCGGCGGTCGCGCAGGTCGCGGAGGCCGCGCAGGGGCCGCGGGCCGACACCGGGGCGGTGGCCGTGGTCCCGGTCCCCCGGGCCTGACGGACGCCCGGGACGCCACCCGGGCCGACCGTAGGATCGCGGGGTGCAGTGCCACCACTACGACGCCGCCCGGTGCCGTTCCTGCACCCTCATCGAGCAGCCGTACGCCGACCAGCTCGCCGCGAAGCAGGAGCGCTGCCGGGACCTGCTCGCGCCGGCCGGGCGGCCCGAGTGGCTGCCGCCGGTGGCGAGCGCCGAGTCCGGGTTCCGCAACAAGGCGAAGCTCGCCGTCGGCGGCACGGTCGACGCACCGACGCTGGGGATCCTCGACCCCGGCGGCGCGGGCGTCGACCTGCGGGACTGCGGCCTGTACCCGGCGTCGCTGCAGGCCGCGCTGCCGGTGGTCGCGGAGTTCATCGGCCTCGCGCGGCTGGTGCCGTACGACGTGCCGGCGCGGCGCGGCGAGCTGAAGTACGTGCTGGTCACCCAGTCCCCCGACGACGAGCTGATGCTGCGGTTCGTGCTGCGGTCCACGGAGGCGCTCCCGCGGCTGCGCAAGCACCTGCCGTGGCTGCTGGCCGCCCTGCCGCGGGCCGTCGTCGTCTCCGCGAACCTGCTGCCGGAGCACAAGGCCGTCCTGGAGGGCCCCGAGGAGGTCGTGCTGACGGAGCGCGCGACGCTGCGGATGCGCGTCAACGACGTCGACCTGCACCTGCGCCCGCAGAGCTTCTTCCAGACGAACACCGACGTCGCCGCGGCGCTGTACCGGGTGGGCCGGGACTGGGTGGACGCGGCCGCGCCGACCCGGGTGTGGGACCTGTACTGCGGTGTCGGGGGCTTCGCGCTGCACGTCGCACGCCCCGGGCGCGAGGTCGTCGGGATCGAGACCAGCGCGGAGGCCGTCGCCAGCGCCCGGCAGAGCGGCGCCGACCTCGGGCTGACCGGCGTGCGGTTCGAGACCGGCGACGCGACCGCGTTCGCCCTCGCCGCCGCCGAGCCCCCGGACCTCGTGGTGGTGAACCCGCCGCGGCGCGGGATCGGCCCGGCGCTCGCGGGCTGGCTGGAGGCGTCGGGCGTGCGGGACGTCGTCTACTCGTCCTGCAACGCCGCCTCGCTCGCCCGGGACCTCGCCGCGATGCCGTCGCTGCGGCCCCGGCGGGCGCAGCTGCTCGACATGTTCCCCCAGACGGGCCACTACGAGGTGGTCGTCGCGCTCTCCCGCTGAGGCGGCGGCGTGCCTTTCGTCCCACGTCTCGGGCCTGGACGCGGGGGACGCTTCTGCCCATGCTGACCGTGGCCGAGGCCCTCGACTACCAGACGCGCGCGGCCCGGACCAAGACCGACCTGGCCCGCCGCCCCGGCGTCTACCTGGTGAACACCATGCTCGCCGGCGCGTACATCGGCCTCGGCGTCGTCATCATGGCGACCGCGGGCGGCCCGCTCGCCGACGCGGGCTCCGGGTTCACGCCGCTGGTGCAGGGGCTGGTGTTCGGGGTCGCCCTGACCATCGTCGTCGTGGCCGGCGGCGAGCTCGCGACCTCCGGGATGATGGTCTTCACCCAGGGCGCGCTGCGCGGCACGATCTCGTGGGCGCGCGCCGGGGCGACGCTCCTGGCCTGCCTCGCGGGGAACCTGCTCGGGGCCGTCGTGCTCGCGGCGATCCTGCACTTCTCGGGCGCGCTGGGCCCGGACACCCCCGCGGGTCGCATGATCGCGACGATGGTCGAGCACAAGGCCCACGAGACCGGCACCGAGCTGTTCTTCCGCGGCGTCATGTGCAACCTCATGGTGTGCCTGGCCATCTGGTGCGCCGGGCGCCTGCAGAACGAGGTCGCGAAGATCATCGTGATCTTCGCCTGCGTGATGGTCTTCATCACCTCCGGGTTCGAGCACGTCGTGGCGAACATGACCACGTTCTCGTTCGGCCTCATGGGGGGCCTGCCGGAGGCGACGGTCGGGGAGTTCGCGCGGAACGTGCTGTTCGTGGGGCTCGGGAACCTCGTCGGCGGCGGCCTGCTCGTGGGCGCCGCGAACGTCGCGGCCGCGAGCCCGGCCCGGCCGGCGGACGCCCCCGCGTCGGCCGCACCCGCGGCCACGGCCGAGGTCGCCGCGGAGGCCCCCGGCGACGCCGGAGCGGCGCGCGAGCCGGAGGCCGCCGGCGTCCGCTGACGCCTCCGATCCGGACATCCCGGGCGCGCCCACCCGGCGGCGCGCGGCGCTGCGCTCTACCGTCGTACGCACCAGGGCCGTCCGGGTGACGGCGCAGACGCGCGACGGGCGGCGCCGGCCGCTCCCCGCACGGCAAGGGAGCAGACATGACGAGCACCCCCGACCGGGAGCAGCAGGGCGACGGCGAGGCGCCGGAGACGGCACGCACCGCCGACGACGCGACGCCGGCGACCGCGGCGCAGCCGACCGTGCCCGATGACGGCGGCACGGGCGGCGCGGCGGAGGGCGCGGCCGGCACGACAGGCACGACCGGCACGACCAGCGCGACAGGCACGAGCAGCGCGACCAGCACGCCGAACGCGGCAGGCACGACCGGCACGGCGGGCACGACCGCCCGCAGCGCCGTGGACGCGCCGGACACGACGAGCCCCGCGCCGACCACGGCCGCCCCGCCGACCACCCCGCCGAGCACCCCGTCCCGCGGGATGACCGGGCACCGCGCGTCGCGCCCCGCGCCGACCCCGCCCGCGCCGGAGGACCCGGCGCCGTCGGCCCTCCCCTCGGGCTCCCCGGCGGGCCGCCCGACGGCGACCGTCTCCGACGGCACCGGCTCCCCGACCGCGCCGCTGCCGACGACCCCCGCCGCGGGCACGGCTCCGGCGGCGACGGCGTCCGAGCCCGCCCGGCCGGCCGAGCCGGTGCGACGCACGAGCATCGCCGAGGCCCGCGCGGCGACCGCGCTGACCGCGGACGCGGCTCCTGCCGGCGCGTCGACGACCCCGGCGACCCCGGCGACCCCGGCGACCCCCGCCGGCACCCCCGCGGCGTCGCCGGACTTCCCGGGCACGGGCCCGTCGGACGCGACGGTGCCGTACGGGGACCCCGCGGCCGCCCCCGCCACGCCCTCGGCCACCGGGGCGCTGCCCGCCGCCGCGGCCCCGCCGGCCGGCGGCACCGAGCGCGCCGACGACGCGGGCCCCGCGCCGGCCGCCGTGCGCTCGCGCCGCGCCGGGTCCGCGGCTCCGCGCCCGGAGCCGGTCCGCCGCCCGGGCGGTGGCGCCGGCCGGCACCTGCTGGGCGTCCTGGTCGGCCTGCTGCTGGGCGCGGTGGGTGTCTGGGTGACCGTGCTGGGTCAGTCGCGGGTGCTCGGGGCGCAGGCACCGGGCTGGGACGCGTCGTACGACCCGGTCGGCGTCGTGCTGGTCACCGCCGGGGTGCTGGTGCTCGCGATCGTCGTCGGTCTGGGCCTGTGGACGCCGGCGGTGCCGGTGACCGCGGGCCTCGTCGCGGCGGTGGTGGGCGTCGTGTACCTGTACGTGCCGGCGACGACGCACGCGGACACCGTGCGGTGGTTCGCGACGGACAGCACGACGGGGTCGGTGACGCGGGCGACGGTCACCGCGACCTCCGGGACCGTGTTCGTCGTCGGGGCGCTGCTGCTCGCCGCGGGGCTGACCGTCGCGGCCGCCCGACGCCGGTGGCTGCCGCGCGACTGACCTGCGCCGCCTCCCCTCGCACGGGACGAAAGTCCTACTAGAGTGCGGTGGGCGCGGGCCGCACGGTCCGCCACCCGACCGCACCGACGTCGTTGCGCTGGAGGCACCCGTGGCCGTCGACAACTCCGCTCCGCAGACCGCGCAGCCCACGCCGCCCGAGGGGGACGCGGGCTCCCGGCGCGAGAGCCTGGAGAACCTGCTCACCGAGGACCGCCGGTTCCCGCCGGACCCGGAGTTCGCCGCGCAGGCGAACGCGCACGCGGAGCTGTACGCCTGGGCCAACGCCGCGCCGCTGGAGTTCTGGGCCGAGCAGGCGCGCTCGCTCCTCGACTGGTCGCAGCCGTTCGAGGAGGTGCTCGACTGGTCGGGCGCCCCGGTCGCGCGCTGGTTCGCCGACGGGCGCCTCAACGCGGCGTACAACGCGGTGGACCGCCACGTCGAGGCGGGGAACGGCGACCGGGTGGCGCTGCACTTCGAGGGCGAGCCGGGCGACACCCGCACGCTCACGTACGCCGACCTGCAGCGCGAGGTGTCGCGGGCCGCGAACGCCCTGACCGCGCTGGGCGTGCGCACCGGCGACCGGGTCGCGATCTACCTGCCGATGATCCCCGAGGCCGTCGTCGCGATGCTCGCGTGCGCCCGGATCGGCGCGCCCCACTCGGTGGTGTTCGGCGGCTTCTCCGCGGAGGCCCTGCACTCCCGCATCGTCGACGCCGAGGCGTCCGTCGTCATCACCGCCGACGGCGGCTACCGGCGCGGGGCCCCGAGCCCCCTGAAGCCGACCGTCGACGAGGCGCTCGCCAAGGGCAGCGGCGACCTGGTGCGCCACGTGCTCGTCGTCCGGCGGACCGGCCAGGACGTGCCGTGGACGCCCGAGCGCGACGTCTGGTGGCACGACGCGGTCGACACGGCCGACGACCACCACGAGCCCGTGGCCGTCGAGGCCGAGCACCCGCTGTTCATCCTCTACACCTCGGGCACGACCGGGAAGCCGAAGGGCATCTTCCACACCACCGGCGGCTACCTCACGCAGACCGCGTGGACGCACCGCAACGTCTTCGACCTCAAGCCGGAGACGGACGTCTACTGGTGCACCGCCGACATCGGCTGGGTGACCGGCCACTCGTACGTCGTCTACGGCCCGCTGGTGAACGGCGCGACCCAGGTGATCTACGAGGGCACCCCCGACACCCCGCACCGCGGGCGCTGGTGGGAGATCGTGCAGAAGTACCGGGTGTCGATCCTGTACACCGCCCCGACGGCGATCCGCACGTGCATGAAGTGGGGCGAGGACGTGCCGGGCGCGTTCGACCTGTCGAGCCTGCGCGTGCTCGGGTCGGTGGGCGAGCCCATCAACCCGGAGGCGTGGACCTGGTACCGCCGGGTGATCGGAGGGGACCGCACGCCGGTCGTCGACACCTGGTGGCAGACCGAGACCGGCGCGATCATGATCAGCCCGCTGCCCGGCGTCACCACGGCGAAGCCCGGGTCGGCGCAGACCCCGCTGCCGGGCATCGCCGCCGACGTCCTCGACGACGACGCGCACCCCGTGCCGAACGGCTCCGGCGGCTACCTCGTGCTGACGAAGCCCTGGCCGTCGATGCTGCGCGGCATCTGGGGCGACGAGCAGCGGTTCCGCGACACGTACTGGTCGCGGTTCCCCGGCCTGTACTTCGCCGGCGACGGCGCCAAGAAGGACGAGGACGGCGACATCTGGCTGCTCGGGCGCGTCGACGACGTCATGAACGTGTCCGGCCACCGCCTGTCCACCACGGAGATCGAGTCGGCGCTGGTGTCGCACCCGTCCGTCGCGGAGGCCGCCGTGGTCGGCGCCGCCGACGACACGACCGGGCAGGCCGTCGTCGCGTTCGTGATCCTGCGCGGCGACGCCGCGGCAGCCTCCCCGGAGGACGTCGCCACCGAGCTGCGCGCCCACGTCGCCCGGCAGATCGGGCCGATCGCCAAGCCCCGCACGATCCTCGTCGTGCCCGAGCTGCCGAAGACGCGCTCCGGGAAGATCATGCGCCGGCTGCTGCGCGACGTGGCCGAGCACCGGCAGGTCGGCGACGCGACCACCCTCGCCGACTCCTCGGTCATGGACCTCATCCAGCAGGGCCTGGCGGCGCCGCGGGCCTGACGGCACGTCGCAGACGTCCGGTGCGTGAGAGGTCGGCGCGCGCACCGGGCGCCCGGTCCGTACGATGGCGCGGTTGCCCCGCCACGGCGGGGCGTGCCGGCCCGCCGGCCCCGGGTTCCACGGGGCGCGCGCCGGCGCCGACCGCAGCGAGACCAGGGGGCACGTCGACATGACCGGGTGGGACCTCACCGCGCGTCGCGCCGTCGACCTCCGCCGGGTCGCCAGCGCGCTCTGTCGCTGACCGCACCCCGGTCCCGGCCCGCCACGCGGGCACCTCCCCCGTCCCCTCCGGGCCGCTGCGGCGCGCCCGGCGAAAGGCCCTGCCATGTCCTCCACCGCACCCGCGGTCCGCGAGCGCTCGCGCGCCCGCACCCTGCTGGGCAGCTTCGGCACCCAGATCGTCCTCGCGCTCGTGCTCGGCGTCGCCCTCGGCGCCGTCGCGCTCGCCATCGGCCCCGTCGACGCCGGGACCGACGCCGAGACGCCGAACTGGCTCACCTCGACGCTCGACACCATCGGCTCGTCGTTCGTCACGCTCCTGCGGGCGATCGTCCCGCCGCTGATCTTCACCGCGATCGTCGCCTCGGTCGCGAACCTGCGGAACGTCGCGAACGGCGCCCGGCTCGCCTGGCGGACGCTGCTGTGGTTCGCGATCACCGCCGCGGTCTCGGTGGTGATCGGCATCGTGCTCGGCCTGGTGCTCCAGCCCGGCAGGCACACGACCATCTCGCTCGACCGGGCGTCCGACCCGGGCCGGACCGGCTCGTGGACCGACTTCCTGCAGGGCCTCATCCCGGGGAACGTGCTGGGCCTGGGCGCCAGCACGTCCGCGGCGGACGACGGCACGCTCAGCACGTCCGTCAGCTTCAACGCGCTGCAGATCATCGTGGTCGCGATCGTCATCGGCGTCGCGGTGCTGCGCACCGGCCCCAAGGCCGACCCGTTCCTGACGTTCGTGCGGTCGGCGCTCGTCGTCGTGCAGAAGGTGCTGTGGTGGATCATCCGGCTCGCGCCGATCGGCACGCTCGGCCTCGTCGGGCACGCCGTCGCCGCCTACGGCTGGGACTCCCTGGCGTCCCTCGGGCGGTTCGCGGTCGCGGTCTACGTCGGCCTCGCGCTCGTGCTGCTCGTCGTGTACCCGGTGATCCTGCGGCTGAACGGCCTCAGCGTGCTGCGCTGGTTCCGCGGCGCGTGGCCGGCCATCCAGCTCGCGTTCGTCTCCCGGTCCTCGATCGGCACCATGCCGGTCACGCAGCGCGTCACGGAGCGCAACCTCGGCGTCCCGTCGGAGTACGCGTCGTTCGCGGTGCCGCTGGCGGCGACCACGAAGATGGACGGCTGCGCCTCGATCTACCCGGCGATCTCGGCGATCTTCGTCGCGCAGATCTTCGGCATCGACCTGTCGGTGCTCGACTACGTGCTCATCGCGTTCGTGTCGGTCGTCGGGTCGGCGGCCACCGCGGGCCTCACGGGCGCGATCGTCATGCTGACCCTCACGCTGTCGACCGTCGGGCTGCCGCTCGCGGGCGTCGGGCTGCTGCTGGCCATCGACCCGATCCTCGACATGGGCCGCACGGCCGTGAACGTCGCGGGCCAGGTGCTGGTGCCGACGGTCGTCGCGAAGCGCGAGGGCATCCTCGACCAGGCGCAGTACGACTCCGCCCAGGCGGAGGACCTCTTCACCGAGGACGCGGACGCCGCCCCGGGCGCGGACGGCGCGCGCGAGGCCGAGCCGGTCGGCGCTGCCGGGGCCCGCTGAGCGACGCCCGGCTCCTCACACCCGGCTGACCCGCCGGGCCCGCGCGCGGGCGGGCCCGGCGGCGGGCGTCAGCGGTGCGGGTGGGTCAGCTCGCCGGAGCGGGCGACCTGCCCGAGCCAGTGCGCGCTGGGCTTCGGCGTGCGCGCGAACGTCTGCCGGTCCCAGGCGATGAGCCCGAACGTCGGGGTGTACGAGCCCCACTCGTAGTTGTCGAGCGCCGACCAGTGCAGGTACCCGCGCACGTCGATGCCGTCGGCCATCGCGTCGTGCAGCCCGACCAGGGCGTCGTGGGTGTAGTCGATGCGGCGGGCGTCGTCCTGCGTGGCGATGCCGTTCTCCGTGACGACCACCGGCACGCCGCCGGTGCGGGCCCACGCGTTGCGGACGCCGATGCCGAGCGCGGGCGGGAAGTACTCCCAGCCGATGAGGGTCTTCTCGACGTCGTCGGCGACGGGCACGGGCCGCCCGTCCCGGTCGATGAACGTGCGCAGGTACGCCTGCACGCCGATCCAGTCGTCGCCGGCGGCCGCGTCGAGGAACACGTCCTCGCGCGGGTACCCGTAGGCGGCCGTCGCCTCGACGGCGTCCGGCGTGGCGGGGTGGTACGCCTGCGTCGCGACGGACCACCCGGACCGCACCTGCCCGACGCCGGACAGCACGTCCCGCGAGCGCCCGTGCGCCGCGATCAGCGCGTCCGTGATCTGCGGGTCGGGCGCCGGCAGGCGGGACGCCGTCATCTCGGTGCCCTCCTCGCCGCGGGTCATCGCGACCATGTTGGGCTCGTTGACGGTGCACACCCACTCGACGTCGTCGCCGAGCACCGGCAGCACCGCCTCGGTGTAGCGGGCGAACAGGTCGGGCGCGACGGGGTTGCGCCAGCCGCCGAGCCTCGCGAACCAGCGCGGGTGCGTGAAGTGGTGCAGCGTCACCGACGGGGTGAGCCCGTGCTCGCGGCAGGTGTCGACCATGCGGCGGTAGTGCTGGAGCTGCGCCCGCGACACGTAGCCCTGCTCGGGCTCGATCCGGGCCCACTCGATGCTGAAGCGGTACGTGTTCAGGCCGAGCCCCGCCAGCAGCGCGATGTCCTCGGGGTACCGGTGGTAGGAGTCGGCGGCGTCGCCGGACGGCTCGGGCAGGTCGGTGCCCGGGGCGTGCTCGCGCACCCACCAGTCGGAGTTCACGTTGTTGCCCTCGACCTGGTGGGCGGCCGTGGCGGCGCCCCACAGGAAGCCGTCGGGGAAGCGGCGGACGGTCATGGGTGGTCCTTCTCGTCGGGGGTCGGGGGTGGTTAGGGGCTCGGCGCGGCCGCGCCGGCGTCAGGAGCCCGGCGGGGTCCGGACGTCCAGCACGGCGACGTCCCGCAGCAGGTCGAGCGGCACGGCCGCCCCCCCGGTGCGGTACCGGCGCGGCTGCGGCGTGGCGGGCGCCGGCGCGGACGCGCCGTCCAGGCGCACCTCGACGCCGGCCGCCGCCGGGTCCACGTGGTACCGGACGCGCCGGCTCCGCCCGGCCAGCACCACGTCGACCTCGAGGCCGTCGTCCTCGGGGGCCAGCGCCGGGTCGAGCACCAGCACGTCCGCGCGCTCCTCGAGGCCGAGCAGGCCCTGGACCACCTGGCGCAGGTAGATGCCGGGCCCGGAGGAGTAGACCCGCCAGCCGTCGGCCGTCGGGACGTCGCCGGTGCGCAGCCGGTCGAAGCCCTCGGCGGCGGCGTACCGGTCGGGGAAGGTCGCGTCGGACGACGACGTGTAGCAGGTGCGCTGGCGCGGCAGGGCGCTGGGCACCCGGTCCCGCATCCCGATGGGGGACAGCCGCAGCAGCTCCTCGCCGACCGCGGCGCGGCCCAGGCTCGCGAGCGCCTCGACCCAGCGCACGTGCGCGTGCACGTACATCAGCCCGACCTCGCGGCCGAAGAACGCCGCCTGCTCGGCGCGCAGGAAGCTCTCGACCTCGCCGTCGGCGAACCGTGCCGGGCGGTTCGTCAGGCGCACGCCGTCGGGGAAGTGCAGGTGCTCGCGCACGATCGCCTCGTGCCGGGCGGCCTCGTCGGCGTCGAACAGCTCGGCGATGACGGGGCGGGTCATCGCGATGAGCCGGTACGTGAGGCCCGTCGACGTGTCGCGCGGGTGGATGACCGGCGTGGCCTCGCCGTCCTCGACGGTCGCGAAGCCGGCCGCCACGCCGTCGGGCAGCAGCAGCCGCCGGACGTCGGCGAGCACGTCCGCGGCGGCGGACGCCATGCGGTCGGCGAGCGTCCGCACGCCGGGCGCCGGGGCACCGGCCAGCTCCCCGGCGGTCAGCGTCAGCGCCTGGTACGTGAGCGCGGCCGTCCAGGTCGACGTCATCCGCTCCCGCATCTCCGGGCGCGCGGGCTGCAGGGTGTCGTCCCAGTCGCCCTCGCCGTACGCCGGCAGCGCGGTGCCGGGGACGCGGTTCTCCTCCTGGTACGCGAGCAGCGCCTCCACGTGGGCGGCGACGGTCGCGGGCCCGCCGTCGCGGAACGGCACCACCTCGTCCAGCACGCCCAGGTCACCGGTCGCCCGCAGGTACTGCCCGAGCGCGAACAGCGGCCAGACCACCACGTCGCCGTGCGCGTGCTCCTGCAGCACCTCGGCGTAGTCGTCGAACATGAACCACTGCGGGAACGTCCCCGCGACCGACTGCCGGGACAGCACCCGCAGCAGCACGTCGCGCGCGGTCGCGAACCGGCCGGCGGCGAGCAGCAGCTCGAACGGCCCCTGGCACACGTCGCGGGTGCCCCACGCGGCGCCCGAGTACTGCTCGAGACCGTGCGGCACCAGGAAGTGCACCCGCGCGTCGTGCGCCCACCACGGCAGCAGCACCTCGAGCTCCGCGAGCCGGGAGCCGGGCGCGACCCGCAGGTCGCGGGTCAGCGCGGCGAGCGTCGCCCGGTGCCCGGCGGCGTGCCGGGCGCGGTCGAGCCCCTCGGCCACGACGCTGACGGCCTCCGGCACCGCCACGGCCCCGCGCTCCAGGTCCGCCGCGACGGCGACGCGCAGCAGCCGGGTCGCGGACGCGCGGACCGTCACCACGGACGTGCCGCGGTCCTCGCCGTCGGGCAGCAGCACGCCGTCGCCCGCGACCGTCGCGCCGGGCGACGCGGCCAGGACGTAGGTGAGCGCGTCGTGGTGCTCCGCCACCGCGGTGCCGGGCTCCGCGCGGAAGGCGAGCGCGGCGCCGTCGTCCGACGGCTCCGCGCGCCACGCCCCGTCACCGAGCTCGACGTCGGTCGTGACCAGCACGTCCAGGTCTGCGGAGGCGCGCACCTCGGTCAGCAGGACCGCGCGGTCGGAGGCGGCGACGGTCCGCACCTCCACCTCGAGGTCCGCCCACCGGTACAGCCAGCGGGCCTCGCCGACGTCGAGCACGAACGCCGACGGCTGGCCGAGCAGCCGCCACGCGTCGCCCGGACCCGCCGCGACGCCCTCCGCGGAGGTCGCCCCGCCGTCGCGGCGCACCAGCACCCGCACGCCGTTGGACCGCAGCAGGTTGAGGTGGTTGCGGTGCACGCTCGCGAACCGGTCGAACGACGTGTTGCCCAGCACCGTGTGCGAGCCGACCACCCCGTGCGCGAACACGGTGGTCGACAGGGTCGGGCGGTCCGGGGCGAGCGCGTCGCCGCAGAGCAGCACGTGGCCGTGCGGCCGGTCGAGCAGCAGGTCCTTCTCCCCGCGCACGACGTGGGCGCCGCCGGAGGTGAAGAACGTCAGCAGCGCGCCGGAGTCGGCGTCCCGCTCCGGGTACCGCGCCCCGTCGCCGAACGCGAGCAGGGCGTCGTCCGTGAGCGGGGCGCCGGACAGCAGCGGGGCGGTGGCCAGCAGCGAGCGCTCGTCGCGCACCGGTCCCGCGGGTGCGGACGTCGCCGCCGCGATGCCGGCGCGCGCGACCAGGTCGTCCGCGAGTGCGGGCAGCTCCGCGAGCACCGCCGTCATCGGGCCGCGCCGGTCCGGCCAGAACCCGGTCACGGCGTGCAGGACGCGCGGCGTCGCCAGGTCGCTCGGGTGGGACAGCAGGGCGGCCGTGGCCATCTCGTGCTGCCGCACCCGGTCCGGCCACGGCTCGCCGGTGAGGAACGCCGGCGTCAGCCCGGCGCGCGCCCGGGGGGTGTGGAGGTCGAACGCGTCGGTGCCGGCCGCGACCGCGCCCTCGGCGAGCGCCACCGCCGCGAGCGGCAGGGCCGGCGCGGAGGTCATCGTCTGCCGGCTCAGCACCACGCGGCCGAACCGCGCGTCCCGCTCCAGGCGGTGCGCGACGTACTGGCTCACGTACGGCTCGGACGACTGCGCCGCGGCCTCCGGCGACAGCGACAGGTCCTGCAGGAACGCCACGTCGTACGTCGTGCCGGGCTCGGCGCCGCCCTCCGCCGCGAGCTCGACGCGCCACACCCAGGCCGTGCGGTCCGGGTCCAGCACGAGGTGCACGGTCCAGCGCACGCCCAGGCCGGACCCGTCCCAGCGGACCCACCCGTCGCCGACCCGGTGCGCGGCGGACGACCGGGCGCCCGTCAGCGGCACCGCGTCCACGCCGCCGGGGCCGGTGCGGCGCAGGTGCAGGCCGCCGGTCGCGACGTCGTGCGGCCCCGGCACGTACTGGTTGACGAGCAGGCCGCCGGGGGCGCGGATCGCGCGCACGTCGCCCGCGGGGGTGAGCCGGACGTCGACGCCGCCGGGCGCGGCCACGCCGGTGTCGGGCTCGGTGCGGTGCTGCGGGCGCAGGAGGGTGCGGGTCATCGGTGCGGGAACCTCTTCGGTGGTGCGGTGCGGGACGGCCGGACGCGGGGCCGGACGCCGGGTGCGCCGTCGCGCGACGGCGCACCCGGTGTCACTTCAGGCCGGTGGTGGCCACGCCCTGGATGAAGTAGCGCTGCAGGGCCAGGAACAGCAGCAGGATCGGCGTGATGATGAGCACCGCGCCGGCGAGCAGCAGGCCGTAGTCGGTGCCGCGCTGCCCGGTCGAGTACAGCGACAGCGCCACCGGCAGCGTGTACATGTCCTGGCTCTGCGAGGCGACCAGCGGCCACAGGAAGTTGTTCCAGGAGCCGAGGAACGTCAGGATGCCGAGCGTCGCGAGCGGCGGGCCGCACAGCGGCATCACGACCCGCGCGAAGATCCGCAGCTCCCCCGCGCCGTCCATGCGCGCGGCCTCCAGGAGCTCGTCCGGGATGCCGAGCATGAACTGCCGCATGAGGAACACGCCGACGGGCTGGGTGACGAACGGCAGGATCAGCGCGGCGTACGTGTTGAGCAGCCCGAGCTTGGTGACCATGACGAACAGCGGCACGAACGTCACGACGCCGGGGACCATGAGCATGGTCATCACGACCGTGAACAGCACCTTCTTGCCGGCGAAGTCCATCTTGGCCAGCGCGTAGCCGACCATCGAGCAGAACAGCAGGTTCCCGAGCACCGTCACGACGGCGACGACGAACGAGTTCGTGAAGTACTGCGTGAAGTGCAGCTCGTCGAACCAGGTGGCGAAGTTCGCGCCGGTCGGCTCCTGCGGCCACCAGGTCGGCGGCCGGGTGAGGATCTCGCGCTGCGTCTTGACCGACCCGAGCACCATCCACACGAACGGCAGCAGCCAGAGCGCGACGCCGACGACGAGGACGGTGTAGGTCAGCGCGCGCCCGGTCGGGAACCGGCGGCGGCGCGGGGACCGCGGCGGGGCGGCCTGCGCGCGGGGCGCGGGCACGGCGGGGGTCACGGGCGGTGTCGTGGTGGCCATGTCCCTCAGTCCTTCGAGCGCAGCAGCCGGAACTGCAGCAGGCTCAGGAGCGCGATCGCCAGGAACAGCACGTACGAGGCGGCGGACGCCTGCCCGTACTTGCCGAAGCCGAACTGCTCGAACGTGTAGTAGGCCGTCGACAGGGTGGAGTCCAGCGGGCCGCCCTGCGTCATCACGAAGGCCTCCTCGAAGAACTGCAGGTACCCGACGGAGACGAGCACGGCGCCGAGCAGCAGCGTCGGGCGCAGCAGGGGCAGCGTGATGCTGACCAGCCGGCGCCAGGCGGAGGCGCCGTCCATCGTCGCGGCCTCCTGCACGTCCGCGGGGACGGCCTGGAGGCCGGCCAGGAAGATCACCATGAGCGTGCCGACGTTCCGCCACACCGCCATGAGGATCAGCGCGGGCAGCGCCCACCGCGTGTCCGTGAGCCACGACGGCCCGTCGATGCCGACCCAGCCGAGCGCGGTGTTGATGAGGCCGTCGGGCTGCAGCATGTACCGCCACACCACCGACACCGCGACGATGCTGGTGACGACGGGGGCGTAGAACCCGACCCGGAACGCCGCGCGGAACCGGCCGATGCCGTTGTTGAGCGCGATCGCCAGCAGCAGGGCGACGGCCATCGTCACGGGGA
This sequence comes from Cellulomonas sp. ES6, assembly GCF_030053835.1. Taxonomy (NCBI): domain Bacteria; kingdom Bacillati; phylum Actinomycetota; class Actinomycetes; order Micrococcales; family Cellulomonadaceae; genus Cellulomonas; species Cellulomonas sp. ES6. The sequence continues at coordinate 1,997,889 of NZ_CP125655.1, forward strand.
TGCCGATCACCACGAACGTCGCCGTGACCCCGAGCGACTTCAGGAACCTCGCGTCGCCGAACAGCGTCACGTACTGGTCGAGGCCCACGAAGTTCACGGCGAGCGGGCTGCGGACGTCGCGCGCGGTGAAGTCCGTGAAGGACATCCCGAACGACGACAGCAGCGGCACGAGCATGAAGAACCCGAAGACCAGGACGAACGGCGCGGCGAACAGCCACGCGACCCGGCCCTGACGGCGTCGGCGCGCGGCGACGGGCCCGCGCTCCGGCGTGCTGCGGCGGCTGGCCGTGCGGCCGGGACCGGTGGCCCCGGCCGCACGGGTGGTGGTCGCGCTCATGGCGTCAGCCCACGCCGATCGACGAGGCCTGCTCCTGGAGGGCGGCGAGCGCGTCGGCCGGCTCCTCGCCGCTGACGATCATGCGCTCCAGGGCGGAGTCGGCGGCGGCGGCCACCTGGACCCACGCGGTGTTGACCGGCGGGGACTGGGTGTCCTGGAGCTGCTCGCCGAAGACGGCCAGCTTCTCGTCGTCGGCCAGGGCCGGGTCGTCCCAGGCGGACTGCTGCGACGGCAGGTCGCCCGTGAGCTCGTAGAAGTCGACCTGCACGTCGGGCTGGGTCAGCCAGTCGACGAGCTTCCAGGCGGCGTCCTGGTTGTCGGAGTCGTTGAAGACCACGAGGTTGGAGCCGCCCGCGAACGAGGTGGACGTCTTCCCGGCGGGGATCCGCGCGGTGGCGTACTGGTCGGCGAACTCCTCGCCGCCGAGCTGCTCGAGCGACCCCATCATGAACGGGCCCTCGATGAACGCGCCGACGCGGCCGGCGACGAAGTCGGCCTCGGTGGCGCCGGGGGTCCGGTCGGCCTGGGCGTCCGCGAGGCCCTTGTCGAAGAACGACGTGTAGTACTCGTACGCCTCGGCCATCTCCGGGGTGTCGAGCGTCCACTCGGTGCCGTCGTCGTCCATGAGGCTCGCGCCGTTGGACCACGGAGCCCAGAGCGAGCCCTGGAACGCGTCGTTGCCGGACGCCAGCATGCGGATGCCGTACTCGGCGTCCGTCTTGTCCTTGATGTCGGTGAGCATCTGCTGCAGCTCGTCCCAGTCGGCGGGCGCCTCGTCCCAACCGGCCTGCTCGGCGAGGTCGGTGCGGTAGTACAGGACGCGGGTGTCGACGTACCACGGGACGCCGACCGCCTGGCCGTCGAGCTCCGTGGTGCCGACGGAGCCCTCGAAGAAGTCGCCGGTGTCGATGCCGTCGGGCACCGGGGCGAACGCGTCGCCGAACTCGGCCATCCACGTGGTGCCCATCATCGCGACGTCCGGCGTGGTGCCGGCGGCGATCGCGGTCTGGAACTTGTCGCGGGCGGCGTCCCACGGGATCGGGACGACCTCGATGTCGACGTCGGGGTTGTCGGCGACGAAGTCCTGCACGAAGTCCGGCAGGGCCTCGCCCTCGGCACCCATGGCCCACACGGTCAGCTCGCCGGAGGCGGCCCCGGAGGACAGGGTGGACTCGTCGGTGCTGCCGGTGCCGGTGTCGTCGGAGCGGCCGCACGCGGTGAGTGCGGTCAGGGCGAGCGCGGTCACCAGGGCGACACGCGCAGCGGGACGGATCATGGGTCGTTCCTCCTCGAACGGACGGTGCGGCGGCTGATCGGCGCACGGTGCGCCTCACGGGTCTATGCGCTTAGATCGTGTGTGATGTTAAGCGCATAGAGTGGATCGCGCAACCGGGGGGCGCCCCGGACGGACGTCGCGGGTGCCGCGTCCGGCCAGCCCCTACGATCGGACCGGCCACGGGCCGCGAGGGAGGTGAGCAGTGCCGCGTCGACCCACCGTGTACGACGTCGCGGAGCGCGCCGGCGTGTCGATCGCCACCGTGTCGTTCACGTTCCGGCAGCCCGAGCGCGTGCGCGCCTCCACCCGTGAGGCGGTGCTCGTCGCCGCCCGCGAGCTCGGCTACGTGCCGTCCGGCAGCGCCCGGGGCCTCGCCCACGGCAGCACCGGCGCGCTCGGTCTGTACTCGTTCGACCTCATGCTCGCCGCCCCGCAGGAGGGGGCCGACGGGGGCGCCGGCCCCGGTGCCGGCCGCGGCGCGGGTGCCACGCCGGGCACCGACCCGGACTCCGACCCGCGCGCCTTCCCGCTCTACGTGGACGAGGTGCAGCGCGGCGTCGAGCTCGAGTGCTGGCAGCGCGGGCAGGCCCTCCTGCTGTCCAGCGGCTCCGGGTCGGGGGCGTCGGTGACGGAGATCGCCGGACGCGTGGACGGCCTCGCGATGTTCCCCGGGCCGACGCCGGTGGAGGCCCTCGAGCACGTGGCGCGGCGGATCCCGGTGGTGGCGTTCAGCATGCCGCCGGTCGCGGACGGCCTGCACCACGTGACCGTCGACAACCGCGCCGGCATGCGCGACCTCGTGGGCCACCTCGTCGCCGACCACCACCTGCGCGACCTCGCGTTCGTCGGCCGGCTGAGCACGCCCGACTACGCCGACCGGTTCGCCGGGTTCCAGGAGGCCCTCGGCGCCGCCGGGATCGACGTCCCCTCCGAGCCGCTCGACCCCACCGACCTCGCCGAGCCGCACCGGCTGGAGGTGGTCGCCGCCCTCGCGGACGCCGACCGGCTCCCCCGGGCCCTCGTCTGCGCCAGCGACCAGACGGCGCTCGCCGTGCTGGACCTGCTGGCGGCGCGCGGGGTGCCCGTGCCCGACCGCGTCGTGGTCACGGGGTTCGACGGCATCCTCGCCGGGCGGCTGGCGCGACCCACGCTCACGACGGTGCGCCAGCCGATGGCCGCCATGGGGCGCCTCGCGGTGCAGGTGCTCGTGCGGCACGCCGGCGCCGCCGGGGGCGAGCCCGAGTCGCACCGCCTGCCCGTGCAGGTGGTGCGGCGCCGGAGCTGCGGCTGCCCGGACGCCTGAGCGGGACGGTCAGCCCTCCCCGGCGCGGGACGACGCGCGCCCGCCCGGCCGGCCCGCGAGCGCGACCGCCGCCAGCACGACGACCAGGGTCCCGGCCAGCGCGGCCATCGCCGCCGTCGCCGGCACCCGGAGCGTCAGCAGCCCGAGGGCGAGCGCGGGCACGCTCAGCCCGAGGTAGGCCACGAGGAACAGGCCCGCGAGCGCCTCGCCGCGCCGGGCCGGCTCCGCGGCTCCGCTCACGGTGGCGACCGCCGCGGCGAACAGCAGCCCCGCGCCCGCGCCGGTCACCGCACCTCCCACGAGGAACAGCGGCAGCGACGCGGCGGCCATGCCGGCGACGAGCAGCACCAGGCCGGCCGCCTCCGCCGCGGCGCCCGCGCGCAGGCGCCGGTCGGTGCGGACGCGGCGGCCCAGCACCTGCGCCGCCGCGGCCGACCCGAACACCACGAACACCACCAGCCCGGCGAGGGCACGCGCGGGGTGGTGCAGCGTGCCGGCCACGAACCCGGGCGCCACGGACGTGAAGACGCCGAACACCGCGAACGACGCCGCGGCTCCGGCCAGCGCCACCAGCGACGGCCGCCGCGCGGGGCCGGCCGGCACCCGCGGGCGCTGGGGCCGGTACGGCGGGTGCGCGGCGGCGCGCGGGCCGCGCTCGACGGTCTCCGGCGTGCGCAGCACGGCCACCACCGCGCCGGCGAGCAGCACGGCGAACACGGCGTACGACAGGCGCAGCGGAGCCACCCCTGTCTGGGCGAGCAGGCCCGCGACGAGAGAGCCGACGCCGAGACCGCCGAGGTTCGCCACGGTGGACACGGCGTGCAGCCGGTGGTCGGGCGCGCCGGGGCGGTGGCGGGCGTGGAGGTCCTGCAGGTGCGCCGTGGCGGTGGCCGTCAGCGCGCCGACGCCGAGCCCGCTGACGAAGCGGGCCACGAGCAGCAGCGGCAGCGCCGACCCGGACAGGAACAGCACGGCGGCCACCAGCTCCAGGCCGAGTGCCGGCAGCAGGACCGCACGCCGGCCGACCCGGTCGGACACGTGCCCCGCGAGCAGCAGGCTGACGACGACGCCGACGGCGTACGCGGCGAAGACGACGCTCACCGTCAGCGTCGAGAACTCGTCGGCCTCCTGGTAGAGCGGGTACAGGGGCGCGGGGACGGTGGAGAACGCCATCGTCGTGAGGAACACGGCGGCGACGAGCCAGAAGCCGGTCCCGTGCCCGACGGCGGGGACGACGGGCGCCGGGGTGCCGAGACGGACGGTCGTGGTGGACATGCCTCCCACGGTGCGCCCGGACGAGTCATCGCGTCCAACGCTGAATCACGCTCGCAGCCATCGCGCATCGCGATACCGTGCTGCCATGGAGCTCCGGCACCTGGCCGCGTTCGTCGCCGTCGCGGAGGAGCGGTCGTTCACCGCGGCGGCCGCCCGGCTCGTCCTCGTGCAGTCCGCGGTGTCGGCGTCGGTGGCGTCGCTGGAGCGCGAGGTGGGCGCGCGGCTGCTCGACCGGACGCCGCGTCGCGTGGAGCTCACCGACGCCGGGGCCGCGCTGCTGCCGCACGCCCGCACCGCCCTCGACGCCGCGCGCGACGCCCGCGAGGCCGTCACCGCCGTGCGCGGCGGGCTGCGCGGCACGGTGCGCGTCGGCACGCTCACGTCGGTGCCGCTGCTCGACGTCCCCGGCCTGCTCGGGGAGTTCCACCGCCGGCACCCCGACGTCGCGCTGCGGCTGACGGCGGCGCCCTCCGGGTCCCGGGGCCTGGTGGCGGAGGTCGCCGCGCGCCGCCTGGACCTCGCGTTCGTCTCCGCGCCCGGGCCGCTGCCCGTCGGGGTGCGGCTCACGGAGCTGGCGTCGGCGCCCATGGTCCTCGTCCTGCCCCGGGGGCACGCGCTGGCGGGTGGCGACGCGGGACCCGTGGACGTGCGGCGGCTCGACGGGCTGGACTTCATCGACTCGCCGGAGGGCTACGGCAACCGCGCGGTCGCCGACGCGGCCCTCGCCGGGGCGGGCGTCGGCCGGCGCGTGACGATCGAGATCGCGGACATCGGCACCGCCGCGGCGTACGTGCGTCACGGGCTCGGCGTCGCGCTGCTGCCGCGGTTCGCCGTGGGAGCCTCCGACGGGGTGGTCACGCGCGAGGTGGGCGGCGCGGACCTGCGGTGGCCGCTCTCGCTCGCGACCCCGGCGGACCGTCGGCCCGGGGCGGCCGCCGCGGCGCTGGCGCGGCTCGTGCGGGAGGGGGCCGCGACGGCGGGGTGAGGCGACGGGGCGACGCGGGGCGCGGTGCGGCCGGCGCGGTGCGGCCGGACCGGTGCGGCCGGCCGATGGAGCCGGCCCGGGGCCGGTCAGACCCCGAGCAGCGCGCGCACGCGCCGGACCGCCTCCCGCCCGGCGCGGTTCGCCCCGACCGTGCTCGCGCTCGGGCCGTAGCCGACGAGCTGCACCCGCGGGTCCGCCACCACCTGGGTGCCGTCCACGACGATGCCGCCCTCGGCGTTCCGGAGCCCCAGCGGGCGCAGGTGGTCCAGCGCGGGCCGGAACCCCGTCGCCCACAGCACGACGTCGGCGGTCTCGTGCACCGGGCCGGTGACCCAGCCCGCGGCGAGCGGACCGCGGGCGGTCGCGTCGTCCCACACGGCGCCGTCCGCCACCAGACGCGTGAACACCGGCCGGGCGCGCAGCACCCCGGCCGCGATGCCCGCGCGGTACTCCGGCGTCAGGGGCAGGCCGGTCGCGGAGACGATGCTCCCCGGCGGCAGCCCGGCGCGGGTCCGCTCCTCCACCCGCGCCACGGCGGCGCGGCCCAGCTCCGGGGAGAACTCCTCGTCCCGCCAGTCCGGCGGGCGGCGCGTGACCCAGGTCATCGACGCGGCGTGCGGGTGGATCGCCAGCAGGTGCTGCACCGCGGAGATGCCGCCGCCCACCACGAGCACCCGCCGCCCCGCGAGCTCCTCCGGCGTGCGGTAGTCGTGCGTGTGGAGCTGGGTGCCCGCGAACACGTCCCGGCCCGGGTAGGACGGCCAGAACGGCCGTGTCCAGGTGCCGGTGGCGTTGACCAGGGCCCGGGCGTGCCAGGTGCGGACGGTGCGGCGGCGGGCGGGCACGGGCGCCTCGAGGTCGGGGGGCAGGTCGGGGGCCGGCGCCGGCCCGGGGACAGCGCGCGCCGCGCCGACCCCGCAGCCCAGGCCGTCGTCGGGGTCGGGCGGCGCGTCCGGCGTCGTGCCGCGCGCCGGGGTCCCGGGCCGGGTGGCGAGGGCGGCCGGGGTGGTCGGGACGGTTCGGGGGGCGGCGTCCGGGTCGCCCGCGCCGGGCCGCTCGACGGTCTCGACCGCGAGCAGCCCGCCGTCGTCGCGGACCGCGCGCACCTGGACGGGCCGCCGCACCGCGAGCCCCAGCTCCTGCTCGTAGTCGCCGAAGTACCGGGTCAGCGCCGCGGACGCCGGCTCGTCGGCGGGGAAGTCGGGCAGCGCGCGCCCGGGCAGCTCGTAGACGCCGTTGACCGTCCGCATCGTCAGGCCCGGCCACCGCTCGCGCCACGCCCCGCCCGGGCCGGGCGCCGCGTCCAGCACCACGTAGGTCGGGCCCCCGGACGTGCCGGCGGGGACGAACCCGGAGCGCGCGAGGTGCGCGGCCACCGCGAGCCCCGCCTGGCCCGCGCCGACGACCACGACGTCCGCGACGGCGTCGGTCGGGGTCACGTCAGGCACACGAGGTCCAACGCCCGGGGCCCCGGGGACGTTCCCCCCGGGGACCGCGCAGGCGCCGGCGCGGGGTGGTGGGATGGGGGCGTGCCCGACCCGATCACCGTGACCTCCGGAGCCCTCGACGCCGACGGCGCCCGCGCCGTGCGCGACCTCGCCGCGGCCGCGGCCGGGACCGACGGCGTGCCGCCCCTGTCCGAGCAGCCGCTGCTGTGGCTGACCGGCGGCGGGCCGGGCGTGCGGCACCTCGTCGCGGCGGCCCCGGACGGGACGACGACCGGCTACGCCCAGGTGGACCTGCGCGACCCGGCGCTCGCCACCGCCGAGGTGGTCGTCCACCCGGCGCACCGCCGGCGCGGGACGGGCGCGGCGCTGCTCGACGCCGCCGGCGCGCTGGCCCGCGAGCACGGCGGAGACGGCGTCGCGGTGTGGGCGCACGGCGACCTGCCCGCCGCGCGCGCGCTCGCCGCCGCCCGCGGGCTGCCCGTGATCCGGGAGCTGTGGCAGATGGCGCTCGAGCCGGTCGTCGTGCCGGACGCCCCGCCGCTTCCCGACGGCGTCACCGTGCGCGCGTTCGATCCCGGGCGCGACGAGGACGCGTGGGTCACGGTGAACGCCCGCGCCTTCGCCGCGCACCCCGAGCAGGGACGCCTCACGCGCGCCGACCTGGAGGACCGCGAGGCCGAGCCGTGGTTCGACCCGACCGGGTTCCTGCTCGCGGTCCGCGACGACCGGTTGCTGGCCTTCGGCTGGACCAAGGTCGCCGACCCCGACGAGGGCGAGGTCTACGCGCTCGGCGTCGACCCGGACGCGCAGGGCCAGCGCCTCGGCCCGGCGCTGACGGCGCGGATGCTCGCCCACCTCGCCGGGCGCGGCGTGCGGCGCGTGGTGCTCTACACCGAGGGCGACAACCACGCGGCGATCCGGGTCTACCGCGCCGCGGGGTTCGAGCGGTCCGCGGTGGACGTGGTGTACCGGGCCTGACCTCCCGGGTGCGGGGGCAGCGGTCGGCGGCCCCGCATCAGCCGGGGCGGTGGCGGGCCCCGTCGAGCGTCCAGCTCGTGAGCAGGTCGAGCGCCTGCCGCGACGGCGACCCCGGTTCGGCGGTGAACAGGAACAGCACCTGGTCCGGGTCGCCCGGCGTGGTGAGCGTCTCGTACTGCAGCGTGAGGTCGCCGGCCACGGGGTGCCGGAACCGCTTGTCGCCGAAGGTCCGCTGGTGGACCCGGTGCTCCTCCCACCACCGGGCGAACTCCGGGCTGGCCGCGGCGAGCGCGCCGACGAGCGCCTGCGTGGCCGGGTCGTCGGGGTCGCGGCCTGCCTCGAGCCGGAGGTTCTCCACGACGGTGCGGGCCTGCGCGTCCCAGTCGACGAGGCGCTCGCGCGCCGCGGGGTCGAGGAACATCCACCGCGCGTAGTTGCGGTCGCGCGCCGGCATCGCGTCGAAGTCGGCGAGCAGCGCCCGGGCGAGCCGGTTGGCCGCGAGCACGTCGGTGCGGCGGCCGAGCAGCAGCGCCGGGACGCCGTCCAGCGCGTCGAGCAGCTGCGCAGGCCCTGGCGTGCGCGCTGCGCGTGGACGGGGCGCCGGGACGGGCGGGGGGACCCGCCGACGAGGTGCTCCAGGTGCGCGCGGCCGGCCTCGTCGAGCTGGAGGGCGGACGCGATGGCCGCGACGACCCCGGCGGACGGGACGATCCTGCGGCCCTGCTCGAGCCGCGTGTAGTAGTCGGTGGAGACCCGGGCGAGCGCGGCGACCTCCTCGCGGCGCAGGCCCGGGACGCGGCGCACGCGGTCGTCCGGCGGGAGCGAGCGCTACCGGCCGCGACCGCGACCAGCGTGTCCAGTGAGAAGTCTCGGCGCGGCAGCGCCGCCTCGGTCTCGCGCGGGGAACTGCGGCGCCTGGGGGAGCCAACGCCGTGCGGGACCTCGGTCCGCGACTCGGCTGGACGAACTCGGTCCCGCGCTACCGAACCGCGCCGGCGCACCAGCCGCGGCGCCCGTGCGCTCGGCACGATCTACGACGCCCACCTCGAGGTCATCCTCGGGGAGCTGTCGTGACACGGCTGAGCGGTCCGCTGCGCGCTGGACGCGGCGTACGCGGCATTTCAGGTCGCCCGCCGGGGCATTTGTTTGCCATGCGCCTGTGGATGGGCCTGTGCATACCTGTGGACGAATCGCTTGCTTTCTCCCCAGAGGTGTGCCGCATTACCACCGGCCTCTGACATGCCTCGGACCTGTGGACGAGCTCCGGCGCTCCGTACGGGCCAACGGGGCACTGCGGCGGCTCCGGGGCGCGTACGTGGCGTAGGGGTAGCGGAGGTGCTACCCCCTAGCCATGGGGTTGCGCGTACGCAACGGGCACAACATGTAGGTCCGGCGTACGCCATGGGGTCACGTCGGCTCGGCGGACCGTGCGGTCTCGCCCATGGACGTGCGACCCCGTACGGCGTCGCATGAAGCCCTGTGGTGCTCACCTGGTTCCACGGGCCCGACGGGGCGCGGAGGAATCCGGGGTGGGATCTGAGGGAGCGGCACGTCGAATTCTTAACAGGTCAGTTGACGTGTCGGAGCGAGCATGTATCCTGCAAAACAGCGACGCCCCCAGCAGGGGTGCGTAGCGCACCGAGCTGGAGGCGTCGGGTCCCTTGGCAGGAGATCCGAGGTTAACAGGAGTTCGCAGGCCCCTCTAGAGGGGGGTCGCTCCTTCCGGGTGTCGGTGTCGACACCCGGGAAGGAGGGGTCACATGGCTGTCCGACGCACGACGCGCACGGTCACTCGCGGTCCGATCCGCGTGACGATCACGCAGACCATCAAGACCACCCGCGGCCGCTGAGCCGCTCCGGTCGGGCGTCAGCTCATCAGGGCTGGCGCCCGGCCGAGGTCGTGATCCTGTTCAACCTCGAGTCCCCCAAGGAGGGACACCATGGCACGTAGCGGTTCTCGTAGCGTCTCGCGTAGCGCGGGCACGGGTCGGTTCGTCTCGAAGGCCACCGTCGCGCGGTGGCCGGGCAAGACGACCACGGAGCGGGTCGGTTCCGGGACGAGCAACGGGCGGGCGGTGGCTCGGAGCGCGAGCACCGGCCGGTTCGTGACCGGCGCGACGGCCAAGCGCAACCCGGGCGGGACCATCACCCAGCAGGTGTAGGTCTCACACGACACGGCCTCACGCCCCGTTGGGGTGCGAGGCCGTGTCGTCTATGCGCCTCTTGTCGCGCGGCTGACGGCTTGAGGAAGTGCCGTCGACAGGACGTGAGGCCTGGATGCTAGATCCGGTCGCTGGTCTTGGTTCCCCGGGCGGCTCGGAGCGCCTTTCGCTTGACCTGCAGTTCTTGCTTCCGCACAGCGAGGTCCTTCATCGTCACGACGGTCGTATTGGGCTGGCGCGCCGTGACGGTCCTCGTGTTCTTGGGCTTAGGCATCCCGTCTCACCCCTCTCGGCGCTTCCATCGGTGGCCCCTCTCGGCGCCCCTGTCACGACGCTCAAGGTCGCCGATGAGAGCCTCGGCGGCTGCTGTCTGAACCTCAGTGTCCGCTTGGTCAGCGAGGGTGTCTACCAGTTGGCGCTCTTCTGCGGTTGGCGGGCCGCTGTGGATGTGACTGGAGGGGTAGATGAGCTTGAACACGTCCCACCACTGCTGATCTCTGCGGATCTTCAGCTCGGCTCGCTCCTGGCGTCGCCATTGGCCGAGAGCTACCGAGGCCGCCACCACGGCGGCGAGGCCACCTAGGCCGGGACTCTGGACGAACGAGTCGACCCACCGCAGGACGGCCCGCCAGGCGTCTTCCTTCGGGTCAGCCTGCTCCGCCCATCCGTAGAGGACGAGTAGGCCGAGCCCGAGCACGATCGCGCCCCAGATGGCGGCTCGTTTGCCGGCGCCAGTGCCGGGCGACTGCGTGCGGGGGTCGTGCGCTGCGCTTTCGCCGTTCGGGGTTGAGGGGCCGCGCTCGGTCACGCGTCGAACGGTAGTGCCTGGCACCGGGATGACGAAGGGCGAGGTCGACGACCCGGACTGACTCCCCCGCGGGTTCAGATAGCACCCCGTCATCGCGACGAAACGCGGACGGGTCTACTGAGACGAGACGGAGCCGGTCGCCCTGCGGCAGCAGGCGGCGCCGGCAGTGTCGCAGTAGACGATCGTCAGCAGCCACTGAGGTTCGAGAGCTAGAGAGAAAGGAGGGGGAACCTCGACGAACCTGGCCGCCGGGGTGACCCGCTACGACCGGCCATCCCGCGTGTCAGATCCATGCACCTCGCCGAAGGCCAGACAGCGAGGGGGTCCTGGGTCCAGGATTTGCTGCATGGGTGAGGTAGACGACATCGAGCTGGGGGAGACGGTCGCGCTGCTGCGCGCGTTCGCAGCCGTGCTGGACCGCGACGACGTCGCGCTGCTGGTGGCGACGCAGCTCGCTGATGACCTCGGCGACGTAGGCGGATCGCGCTATGGCGACGTTGGATCCCACCCGCTCGGGCCGGCTCACGTCGCGGACCTCGCCCGTCGGCTGGCCGATCGGTTCGAGGGCCGGCGCTAGGCGCGAGTATGTCGCGGCAAGACGCCGCGTCTTCGGACCGTCACGACGAAAGGACCAGCGGTGCCCCAGAAGACGATCCCCGAGACGCACGAGCCTGACGAGCCGGTCAACTGGCCCAGGGGCCATGTCGACGTCCAGCTGACGGGCGACGAGCATGACGAGTGCATCGTGGTGACCGTGCACGGCGTCAAGCACTACCTGCATTCGACGACGGCGCGCGCCCTTAGCGATGCGCTGCTAGAGCGCCTGGACGAGTGGAACAAGGTGTCCCGGGCCGCGGGGTTCCCCGGCGCCTAGTCCTGCCGCCGTGCTATACGACCGACCGGTTTCGGCGCTGGAGCGTGGCGCGCAAGGGCGGCTGACCAGGCCCCGGAGGCGTAGCCGACGTCGATGCGCTGGGCGATTGGCCCAACGAGTTGCCCGGCGATGTGCAGCCGGTACGCCTCCTTGCCCTCCCTGGCCGCCTTCCCGGTCCGGTCCGAAGGCGGCAGCGCGTCGATGGGAGCCCACGCGAGCCTCGGGACAGGCTGGCCGGCAGCGGTGTCGCGCGCTCGCACCTGCAATGTGTCGGCGAGTTGGTGGGCGTGGAGGTTCCGCAGGTACCGGAGCCCGTCGAGGCGGTCACCGATGCGTGCGAGAGCGTCTCCCGCGCCACCCTCGAAGGCTAGGTCCTCGCGCTGCTCGTCCGTGAGCACGCGCCTGACGATCTCATCGATCGCGACCACCCAGAACGTCCACTCGACGGCTGCCGACCATGCCTTGTCCAGGCTGACCGCCATGTCGACCGCGACCGCGGCCGCGACCGCGGCTTCACGCTCAGCCTCCTTGAGGCGAAGCCTTGCCCGCTGCATCGCGAACCGCGCGCGATGAAACGTCGCGATGATCTCTGGCGCGGCCGGCGCGGAAGTGCTGGTCTCGGGCATGCCTGCAGTGTGGTCCTGGGCAGGTAGCCGGCGCCTCTCGTTTCGACAGCAAATCTGGACGGAGGGGCGCCGCGCTCGAACACCTCGCCCGACCTGCCTGACCTACCGTCGACCGCTGACGGCTGCCCTTGCCGGGCTGTGTCGCACCTGGCGGAACTATCACGCTGTGCACGCCTCGCCGAGGAACCTTGGCGGCTTCCCAGTGCAGCGTCACTGCATCAGCCCACGGCAGCGGCCACAAAGGCCTCCAAGTCGGAGAACAGGCTTGCGAGGACCTCCCTCCCCTTGAAGGGCCCTCGCCGAGGACGCATCTGGAGAAGTTCGCCAGGCCGCGGCGCGACGGGCGGTTCGATAAGCAGAAGCGCAGCCACGACCTTTCGGTATTGCGCGGCACTTTCCACACTGTTGTGCGCGATGTGGTCGCGGATTTTCCGCATCCAGTCGATCATGTTCCAAGACTGCGTCACTGCCACCGATAGATGCCCATCGGGGTAGAAATAGTACTCACCCCGCTCGATGACCGTAGACGGGTCGGCCCAGTCCAGGAAGCGCGCCTTTCCTTGAAGCATGCGCCGGGCATGCTCCCGAGACGGAGGGGTCACGTACCGCCCGACGGCTGCTCCGGAAACGGAGGGCTCACCCGTCATAAACGAGAGGAACACGTTCTCGATGAAGTTCTCATATGCGCGGAAGGCACGCGATTGGGCGCTTTCCAGCGTCAAGAATCGAACTTCATCCTTCTCAATGTGGTCGATCGCATATTCGCGGAGCGACCTGCATTGAGCCAGCTCCTCTGTGAACTCGTCGCGACACGTCGCTGGTTTCATGGCACAGAGATAGTCTCGGCGATGAATTTCGTCCGAGCGAGGTCTCGGTGCGCCGAATCTCGCGCTCGGTGACCAGGCGGTGGCTGGGCGCGCGGTGCGCGGCCAGCCAGTGCGCGACGTCGAGCACCGTCAGGTCGTGACGGATGTCTGAGAGCTTCGGGCGAGCGACCGCGCCGTGCACACCGGCCACGCCCATGCCCTCGCGGGTGAGCCAGTACAGCCGAGGCACGCTGGCCACACGAGCGCGCGATGGCGCCGACCCGGCGACGACGGGCCAGCCTCCGGCGGCGCGCTCAGCGATAGCGCGCAGCAAGGGCCGCACAGCCAGCGGCTTCGTGCGTCGCAAGCACGTCGAGGCGACGCTGTGGCGGAGTCGGTCGCGCAACGCTCCAGAAGCGGGCGCGAAGGTGCTAGGCAGCCCGTCTTTGCCGGCCACGCGCCCGTTTCTCCACCGCCACGTGCTGTTCGAATGATCGTGCCACCATGTGGAGATGACCGACGCCTCCGCCTCCGACGGGACCCCGAAGGGCCGCCGCACCTCGGCCGCGACGACGGCGACCGCCCGCGCCTCCGCCGGCGCGAGCACGTCCGCCGGCGGTGCGCGCCCGGCCCGCGCGAGCACCTCCCGCGCGCGCGGGACGACGCGCCGCACCGCCGAGCAGGACGGCAAGCCCGCCACGGCCCCCGCCCCGGCGACCTCCGCGCCGACCACGCGGACGCGCCCGCTGGCGCCGGAGCTGGCCGCGCACATCGCCGAGCACATCGCGCCGCTGTCGAGCGCCCCGGCGACGGACGCCGCCGAGCTGCCGCCGCTGCCCGTCGACCGGTTCCTGGACCGCGAGGTGTCGTGGCTGGCGTTCAACGAGCGAGTGCTGCAGCTCGCCGAGGACGCGACGCAGCCGCTGCTGGAGCGCGTGCGGTACCTGGCGATCTTCGCGTCGAACCTCGACGAGTTCTTCATGGTGCGCGTCGCGGGCCTGAAGCGCCGCATCGCGACCGGCCTGGCCGTCACCGCGGCGTCGGGCCTCAGCCCCCGGCAGGTGCTCGAGGCGATCAGCGTGCGCGCGCACGACCTGTCCGCCCGGCACGCGCGGGTGTTCGCCGAGCAGGTGCAGCCGGAGCTCGCGCAGCAGGGCATCACGCTGGTCCGCTGGGACGAGCTCGGGGAGGCGGAGCAGGACCGGCTGCGCAAGTTCTTCCGCAAGCAGATCTTCCCGGTGCTGACCCCGCTGGCGGTCGACCCGGCCCACCCGTTCCCGTACATCTCGGGCCTGTCGCTGAACCTGGCCGTCGTCGTGGTGAACCCGACGACCGGCAAGGAGCACTTCGCCCGCGTCAAGGTGCCGCCGCTGCTGCCCCGGTACATCGCGGTCGACGCCCGGGGCCGCCCGAGCGCCGCCCCGTCGCAGGCGCCGACCGACCGCGGGCCGATGTCGTTCGTGCCGGTCGAGGACGTGATCTCCCAGCACCTGGACCAGCTGTTCCCCGGCATGGAGGTGCGCGAGCACCACACGTTCCGCGTCACCCGCAACGAGGACGTGGAGGTGGAGGAGGACGACGCCGAGAACCTGCTCCAGGCGATGGAGAAGGAGCTGCTGCGGCGCCGGTTCGGCCCGCCGGTGCGCCTGGAGATCGCCGACACCATCAGCCCGCGCATCCGCCAGCTGCTCGTGCGCGAGCTCGGCGTGGCCGAGGAGGAGGTGTACGAGCTGCCGGCGCCGCTCGACCACACCGGCCTCAACCTCATCGCCGACCTGGACCGCGCGGACCTGCAGTACCCGCGGTTCGTGCCGACCACGCACCGGTTCCTGGCCGAGGTGGAGAGCGCGACGCCGACGGACGTCTTCGCCGCGATCCGGGCGCGCGACATCCTGCTGCACCACCCGTACGACTCGTTCTCGACGTCCGTGCAGACGTTCCTCGAGCAGGCCGCGGCCGACCCGAAGGTCCTCGCGATCAAGCAGACCCTGTACCGGACGTCCGGCGACTCCCCGATCGTCGACGCGCTGATCGACGCCGCCGAGGCCGGCAAGCAGGTGCTCGCCCTGGTGGAGATCAAGGCCCGGTTCGACGAGCAGGCGAACATCGAGTGGGCGCGCAAGCTCGAGCAGGCCGGCGTGCACGTGGTCTACGGCATCGTCGGCCTCAAGACGCACGCGAAGCTGTCCCTGGTGGTGCGCCAGGAGTCCGACGGGCTGCGCCGGTACTGCCACGTCGGCACCGGCAACTACAACCCGAAGACCGCCCGCATCTACACGGACCTCGGGCTGCTGACGTGCGACCCGGACGTCGGGCAGGACCTCACGCGCCTGTTCAACCAGCTGTCCGGGTACGCGCCGAAGTCCCGGTTCCACCGGCTGCTGGTCGCGCCGCGCTCGGTGCGGTCCGGGCTGGTCGAGCGCATCGACCGGGAGGCGCGCGCGGCGCGTGAGGGACGGCCGGCCTGGATCAAGATCAAGGTGAACTCGATGGTCGACGAGGAGACCATCGACGCCCTGTACCGCGCGTCCCAGGCGGGCGTGCCCGTCGACCTGTGCGTGCGCGGCATCTGCGCGCTGCGCCCGGGCGTCCCCGGCCTGTCCGAGACGGTGCGGGTCCGCTCGATCCTCGGCCGGTTCCTGGAGCACGCCCGGGTGTTCGCGTTCGCCGCGGACGACGGGGTGACGCCGGAGGTCGCGGACGCCGGCCGGGACGCCGGCGGCGACCGGCTGCCCGGGCCGGAGGTCTACATCGGCTCGGCGGACCTCATGCACCGCAACCTGGACCGCCGCGTCGAGGCGCTCGTCCGCCTGGCCGACCCCGACCAGATCGCGGAGCTCGTGGACCTGCTGGACGAGTCGATGGACGACGGCACGTCGTCGTGGCACCTCGGCCCGGACGGCGTGTGGACCCGGCACGCCACCGGGGAGGACGGCCCGCTGCGGGACCTGCAGTCGGTGCTGATCTACCGGCAGCGCCGGCGCCTGGGCGGCGCCCGATGAGGACGGCCCCGTGAGGGCGGTCCCGGTCGTCGAGGCCGCGGGCGCCCTGGTGTGGCGCGTGCGGCAGGGGCGCCTGCAGGTCGTGCTCGTGCACCGTCCGCGGTACAAGGACTGGTCCTGGCCGAAGGGCAAGCTCGAGCCGGGCGAGCACGTCACGACGGCAGCGGTCCGCGAGGTCGAGGAGGAGGCGGGGCTCGAGATCGTGCTCGGCCGCCCCCTGCCCGGCCTGGAGTACCCGCTGTCCGACGGCCGCCGCAAGCGCGTGCACTACTGGTCCGCGCAGGTCGCCGGCCGCCCGGACCGCCCGGCGGTGCACGCCCGCCCGCCGGCGGAGCACGCCTCGGCCGACGAGATCGACCGCGTGCGGTGGGTCGACGCCGAGGTCGCGCGCCGGCGCCTCACCCGCGACGACGACCGGATCCCCCTCGACGCCCTGGTGGCGGAGCACGCCCGCGGCCGGCTCGACACCCGGGCGCTCGTGGTCGTCCGGCACGGCCGCGCCCGCAGCCGCGCGTCCTGGGGCCGGAAGGAGGCGACGCGGCCGCTGACCGACGCCGGTCGCCGGCAGGCCGGGGCGCTCGTCCCGGTGCTCTCGGCGTTCGGGGTCGCGGAGGTCGTGACCAGCCCGTGGGCGCGCTGCCGCAGCACCGTCGGCCCGTACGCCGCCGCCGCGGGGCTGACGCCGGCGGAGGACGAGCCGCTGACCGAGGCGCAGCACGAGCAGTCCCCCGAGAAGACCGCCGACCTGGTGGCCGCGCTGCTGCGGTCGGCCACGGACGTCGCCGTCTGCACGCACCGCCCGGTGCTGCCGACCGTGCTGGGCGTGGTCTCCGCGCACGCGCGGTCGCGGGCGGCGGCCGCCCTGCCCGCCGAGGACCCCTACCTGCGTCCCGGCCAGGTGCTGGTCTGCCACGTCTCCGACGCCGGCGGCAGGCCCCGCGTCGAGGCGGTCGAGGTCCTCACCCCGCTCAGCCGCGGCTGAGCGGCCCCGCGTGACCGGGCCCGCGTCCGGGGCCGGGTCGCGGTCAGTTCAGGAAGGGGCTCATCGCCAGGTAGACGAGCGCCGCGACGCCGGCGGCCGCCGGGATCGTGAGCACCCACGCGACGCCGATGTTCTTCGCGACGCCCCAGCGCACCGCCGACAGCCGCTTGGTGGCGCCGACGCCCATGATCGCCGAGGTGATCGTGTGGGTGGTCGAGACCGGCGCGTGCAGCGCGAACGCGTTGACGTACAGCACGACGGCGGACACCGACTCGGCGACGAAGCCGCGCGCCGGGTCCAGCTCGATGATCTTGCGGCCCAGGGTGCGCATGATGCGCCAGCCGCCCGAGTACGTGCCCAGCGAGATGGCCGCGGCCGCCGCGAGCTTCACCCACAGCGGGATGCCGCCCTCGGGGTCCGCCCAGCCGACGGTGAGCAGCGCCATGAAGATGACGCCCATCGTCTTCTGCGCGTCCTGCAGGCCGTGCCCGAGCGCCATCGCCGCGGCGGACGCCGTCTGCGCGAGGCGGAACCGGCGGGTGGTCCGGGACGGCGAGGAGCTCCGCACGAGCCACAGCACGCCGACCATCACGAGGAACGCCAGGCCGAATCCGATCAGCGGCGAGAAGATCATCGGCAGGACGACCTTCTCGACGATCGCGGAGCCGTAGATCGCCAGCCCGCCGGCGAGGCCCGCCCCGACGAGGCCGCCGATGAGGGCGTGCGTCGACGACGAGGGCAGGCCGAACCACCACGTGATGAGGTTCCACACGATCGCGCCGACGAGCGCGCACAGCACGACGACGAGCGCCTGGTGCGACGACGCGTCCCGCAGGTCGACGATCGACGTGGCGATGGTCTCCGCCACCTCGGTGCCGAGCAGCGCCCCCGTGAAGTTCATGGCCGCGGCCATGAGCAGGGCGGCGCGCGGCGTCAGCGCGCGGGTGGACACGGACGTCGCGATGGCGTTCGCGGCGTCGTGGAAGCCGTTGGTGTAGTCGAAGCCGAGCGCCAGGGCGACGACGACCACGACGAGCGCGAGTTCCACCGGGGCTCAGGACTCCTTGAGCGCGATGGTCTCGACCATGTTCGCGACCTTCTCGAACGCGTCCGCCGCGTCCTCGAGCTTCTCCACGACCTCCTTGAGCTTCATCAGGAGGATCGGGTCGGTGATCTCGTCGAACATCTGGGCGAGCAGCTTGCGGTGCGACTTGTCGGCCTGGTTCTCGAGCCGGTTGACCTCGACCCAGTACTCCGACAGCGAGTCCATCGAGCGCAGCCGCGGCATCGCCTCCGCGGTCAGCTCGGCGGCGCGCTGCAGCACCTGGACCTGGTCCGCGACGCGGTTCGGCAGGGCGTCCAGCTTGTACAGGACGATGAGGTCGGCGGCCTCCTCCATGTAGTCCATGCAGTCGTCCAGCGCGGACGCCAGGCCGTAGATGTCGTCGCGGTCGAACGGCGTGACGAAGGTCTGGTTGAGCCGCCGCATGATCGAGTGGGTGGCCTCGTCCGCCAGGTGCTCCACCTCGTTCAGCTGCTTGGCGAGCGCCTTGCGGGCGGGGCGGTCCGCCCCGAGCAGCTCGGCCAGCAGGTTCGCGCCGGTCACGAGGTGCGCCGCCGATGCGGCGAGGAGGTCGAAGAACGAGGTGTCGCGCGGGGTGAGGCGCAGGCGCACGGGAGGCTCCGGGGAAGAGGGCTCTTGTCAGGCACAGGCTAGGGCAGCCGTGGGGTGAACTCACAACCCCGAAGGTGAACGCAGGGTGAACGCGCACGGAGTCCCGGGTGTCGCGCTCGTCACGTCCGGGCCCGGTCCGGGACCGAGGTCACACGTCGACGTGCGCCACGGAGGATGAGGACGCCGGACCGGGAGCGCCTCTCGGCGCGAGGCCGCTCGGAGCGGCTGGTGTTGGAGCCCGGGGCTACCGCGGCCCGGCGTCGCGAACCACTGTACGCGTCGCCCGCAGGCGCGTCGCGGGCTGGACGGGGTGAGGAATCCCACGGCATGCGGGCCGTCCCGGCGGTGTTGTGACGGGTGGACGGCACGTCACTCCAGCGCCCCGGCGCGCCACAGCTCGGCCGCGTGCTCGAGCTCCTCGGCGGTCCGCACCAGCGACCCGGCGCTGCGCGTCAGCCGGGCGGACGAGTCGTCCGCGGCGAGGTCCAGGTGGTCGGCGTCGAACGCCGCCCCGGTGCCCAGCACCCGGCAGAACGCGGCCCCGCGCTCGAGCGCCACGTCCAGGTCGCCGGTCCACAGGCCCGAGAGCACCGCGTCCAGCACCTCGCGGACCTCCTCCGGCCCGGGAGGGCTCGGCACGCCGGCGACGACGTGGTGCACCGGTGCCGCGTGCAGGCCCTGCCGGTACCGGTCCGCGATGGTCTGCGGGTCCCGCCGCACCCACTCGCGCAGCACGTACAGCCGCCACAGCGTGCCGGGCAGCGTCGTCGCCGGGCTGTCGGACCACAGCGCGGCGACCGCGTCCAGGCCCTCGTGCTCGACGAGCCGCACCAGCCGCTCGACCAGCGCGGGGTCGTCGCCGCCGGACCGCCCGCGGTGCACGATCGCGGACGCGGTGGTGTGCGCGACCTCCGAGCGCAGGGCGGGGTCGAGGTCGCCGGGCAGGGCGTCAGCCGCCCGCGGGTCGAGCATCGCGGGCCGTCGGAAGCGCGGGCGGGGCCCGCCGGAGTCGGACGTCACCCCTCGATTGTCGGCCCTGCCCGCGCCTGCGCGCCTGTCCGCCCCGCGCCGGCCGCCCGTGGCGCGGAGCCCCCGTGCTTCCGCATGCGAGATGCGGCGGACAGGTGAAAGGTGGGATGGCCCTGCGCCGCCCCCGCGGCCCGGGGGCGTCACCGTGGAGCAAGGAGAGCGTCATGGCGCAGTCACACGTCCCGTCGGCGGGCCGGCACCCGTCGCACAACAAGGCGATCGGCCTGGCGGTCGCCGCCGCGGTCGGCGGGTTCCTGTTCGGCTTCGACTCGTCCGTCATCAACGGCGCCGTCGACGCGATCCAGGGGCAGTTCGACCTCGGTTCCACCCTCACCGGCTTCGCGGTGGCCGTCGCGCTGCTGGGCTGCGCGTTCGGCGCGTGGGCCGGCGGCAAGCTCGCGGACCGCTGGGGCCGCACCCGCGTGATGGTGCTCGGCGCGGTGCTGTTCTTCGTCTCGTCGATCCTGTCGGCGATCGCCTGGAGCGTCTGGGACCTCATCCTGTGGCGGGTCATGGCCGGTATCGGCATCGGCATCGCCTCGGTGATCGCCCCCGCCTACATCGCCGAGATCGCCCCGGCGGCGCTGCGCGGCCGGCTCGGCTCGCTGCAGCAGCTCGCGATCACGATCGGCATCTTCTCCGCGCTGCTGTCCGACCAGCTGCTGCAGGAGGCCGCAGGCGGCGCGTCCGAGGTGCTGTGGCTCGGGTGGGAGGCGTGGCGCTGGATGTTCCTCGTGGCCGTGGTCCCCGCCGCGGTGTACGGCATCCTCGCCCTGCGCATCCCCGAGTCGCCGCGGTACCTGGTGGCCCAGGGCCGGCGCGACGAGGCGGTCGCCGTGCTGCAGTCCGTGCTCGGCCCGGACGAGGACGCCGGCGAGCGCGTGGACCAGATCGAGAAGACGATCGAGAAGGACAAGCAGCTCGAGGCGCAGGCGACGCTCCGCGGCCCCCGGTTCGGGCTGCTGCCGGTGGTGTGGGTCGGCATCCTGCTGTCGGTGTTCCAGCAGTTCGTCGGGATCAACGTGATCTTCTACTACTCGACGACGCTGTGGCAGGCTGTCGGGTTCGACGAGAGCCAGTCGTTCCTCGTCTCCACCATCACGTCGGTCACGAACGTGGCGGTGACGTTCATCGCGATCGCGCTGATCGACAAGATCGGCCGCCGGCCCATCCTGCTCACCGGGTCCGCCGGCATGACCGTGGCGCTCGCCGTGATGGCGCTGGCGTTCACCCAGGCGTCCGGCTCCGGCGAGGACGTCTCGCTGCCCTCGCCGTGGGGGCCGGTCGCGCTCGTCGCCGCGAACGCGTTCGTCGTGTTCTTCGGGGCGTCGTGGGGACCGCTGGTCTGGGTGCTGCTCGGCGAGATGTTCCCCAACCGCATCCGCGCGGCGGCGCTCGGCGTCGCGGCTGCCGCCCAGTGGATCGCGAACTTCCTCATCACCGTGACGTTCCCGCCGCTGCTCGACTCGTTCGGGGCGACCGGGCCGTACCTGATGTACGCGGTGTTCGCGGGGCTGTCGTTCGTGTTCGTGCTCGGCAAGGTGCCCGAGACCAAGGGCGTCGAGCTCGAGGACATGGAGGACCTGCCGCCGGCGCGCAGCCGCGGCACGGCGCGCACGTGACCCCGGCTTGATCCCGGCCGAGCCCCTCGCGGAAACTACGCGGGGGGCTCGGCCGTTGGACGGACCGGACACCGCTCGAAGGGACACACCGTGGGAACGCCGCACCAGCACGCCACCGGCACGCACCGGACGGAGGTGGTGGTCCGATGACCGGCCCCGCCACGCTCGCCGCGCACGACGTCTGGGCCGGCTACGGCGGCGCCCCCGTCCTGGCGGGCGCGACCCTGTCGGTCGCTCCCGGGGAGACGGTCGGCCTGATCGGCCGCTCCGGGGCCGGGAAGTCCACGCTCGTCCAGGTGCTGCTCGGCCGGCACAAGGCCACGCAGGGCCGTGCGACGTACGGCGGCCGGCCGGTCGCGAAGATGTCCCGCAAGGAGGCCAAGGGCTTCCGCGCCCTGGTCCGTGCGGTCCACCAGGAGGGCCTGGTCGGCGTCGACTCCCGCTCCACCGTCCAGCGGGTGCTGAAGAGCACGCTCGACGACGCCCGCAAGGCCGGGCGGGCCACCGGCCAGGAGCCGGCCGACGTCCTGGCGCGGGTCGGCCTCGAGCCGCGCTACCTCGACCGCACGCTCCACTCCCTGTCGGGCGGGGAGAAGCAGCGCGTCGCGCTCGCCGACGCGCTCGCCACCCGACCCGAGGTCCTCGTGCTCGACGAGCCCGCGACGGCGCTCGACCCCGCGCTGCGCGACGCGGTCGCCGACCAGCTCGCCGGGCTGGCCGAGGCGGGTGTCGGGCTGCTCGTCGTGTCCCACGACCTGCGGATGGTCGACCGGCTGGCGGGCACGGTGCACGTGCTCGCCGAGGGTCGGATCGCGGAGAGCGGGCCGCTGCGCACCCTGCTGTCCGACCCGCAGCACCCGGAGACCCGCGAGCTCGCGGAGGCGTTCCCGGAGGCCGTCGGCGCGTTCCGCTGAGCGCGGCGGCCGGTCCGCGTCACGCCCGGCCGTCGGCGAGGACCAGCACCTCCTCCAGGCGCGCGGGCACCGACCGCACCCGGCCGGTGACGCCCGCGGACGCGAGCACGCGCTCCACCGCGCCGGGCTCCGCGCCCGCGACCCGCACCGACCGGCCCGCGACCGTGACGGGGAGCCCCGCGGCGCCGAGCGCGGCGAACGCGGCCTGCCAGCCGGCCCCGACGACCTCGACCGCCGTCGACCCGTCGAGGACGTCCGGCAGGGTCCCGGACGCCACCCGCCGCCCGTGCGCCATCAGCACGAGGGCGTCGCACTGCTCGGCCTCCTGCATGTAGTGCGTCGTCACCAGCACCGCCACGCCCGCCTCGGCCTGCGCGCGGACGGTGTCCCACAGCGCCGCGCGCGCCAGCGGGTCGACGCCCGACGTCGGCTCGTCGAGCACCAGCAGCTCGGGGCGGTGCGCCAGCGCGGCCGCGAACGCGAGCCGGCGCTGCAGGCCGAGGCTCAGACCCCCGACCAGACGGTCCGCGACCGCGACGAGGTCCGCCGGCAGGTCCGGGACGTCCCGCGACCCGTACGCGGCGGCGACGAACGCGAGGTTCTCCGCGACCGTGAGGTCCGCCGCCAGCCCGAGCCCCTGCGGGACGTACCCGATCCGGCGCCGGACCGCCCGCGACGGGGCGCCGCCCAGCACCCGGACCGAGCCCGACGTCGGCGCGAGCAGACCCAGCACCGTGCGGATCAGGGTGGTCTTGCCGGCACCGTTCGCCCCCAGCAGGCCGACCACCTCCCCCGGGCGGACCGTCAGGGAGACGTCGTCGACCGCCCGCAGGCCGCCGAACGCGGTCACGACGTGGGCGGCGTCGACGGCCGGGGCGGCGCTCCCCGCGGCGACGTCGACCGGAGCGGCGCCGTCCGTCACCGTCGGAGGCTCCGACGGGCCCCGGCGTTCGAGCGTCAGGGCGATCACGGCGTCCTCCAGGTCGGCCGGCGGACCGCCGACGCCCGCGGGCACGAGCGCGTGGCGCGCGCGCCCTCGCCGCCACGCCGCGACCTCGCCGCGCGGCCCGGTGGCGGACGGCGCGCGCCCCGCGGGTCCGACCAGCACCGAGCCGCGGACCTGGCCGGCCGCCAGCGCCGGGTCCCCCCGGTACACCTCCGCGCCGCGGTCGAGCACCAGCACCGACGCGGCCCGCTCCGCCTCGTCCAGGTAGGTCGTGGTGACGAGCACCGCGGTACCGCCGGCCGCCGCGGTGGACAGCAGCCGCCAGAGCTCGACGCGGCTGACCGGGTCCACGCCGGTCGACGGCTCGTCGAGCACCACGAGGTCCGGCCGGTGCAGCATCGCCAGGCAGAACCCGAGCTTCTGCCGCATCCCCCCGGACAGCTGCCGGCCGAGCCGGTCGGGCACGTCGGCGAGCGCCGCGGCGGTGAGCAGCTCCTCGGCGCGGGCCCGGGCGGTCGCGGCGTCGAGGCCGTACGCCCGCGCGACCAGCTCGACGTTCTCGGCGACGCTCAGGTCGCCCCACACCCCGGACGTCGCCGGCAGGAACCCGGTGCGCCTCCGGTCGGCGCGCCGCACCCTGCCCGAGACGGGCACCTCCCGGCCCACCAGCACCCGGGCCAGCGTCGTCTTGCCCGCGCCGTCACCCCCGACGACGGCGGTGACCTCGCCCTCCGGCACCGGGAGCGTGACATCCGCCAGGGCGGCGCGCCCGCCGCGGTGGACCGTCAGACGCTCGACGCCGTAGCCGGTCACCGGGCCACCGCCGCCACCTCGGTGACGGCACCGGGAGCGCCGTCACCCGCACCGCGCGGTCGGCGGGGGGTGATCGACGCGCGGAACCGCCACACCGCCGCGCCGAACACCGCCACCGCCATGCCCGACAGCACCACCACGGGCAGCCACAGCGAGTCCAGCCCGGCGCCGCGCAGCATCACGCCCTGCGCGACCTGGGTGAAGTAGGTCAGCGGCAGGCAGTAACCGATCCACCGGACGCCCAGCGGCATCGCGTCGAGCGGGAAGATGATCCCCGACAGCAGGATCTGCGGGAGCAGCACGAGGATCGCCGCCTGGATCGCCTGCCCGGCGTTCTGCGACACCGTCGAGATGAAGACGCCGAGGCCGAGCACCACGAACAGGAAGACCGCTCCGGCCAGCACGAACACCAGCACGCTGCCGGTGAACGGCACGCCGAAGATGAGCATCCCGAGCACCGTGACCACCGCCATGTCGAGGGCCGCCAGCAGGAAGTACGGCGCGATCTTGCCGACGATCACGTCCACCGGTCGCAGCGGCATGACGGCGAGCTGCTCCAGGGTGCCCGCCGCCCGCTCCTTGACCAGCCCGATGCTCGTGATGATCGTGCCGATGAACGTGAGGATGAGCCCGATCAGCGCGGGGACCATCACCCACGACGTCTCGAGGTCGGGGTTGAACAGCACCTCCGGCCGCACCGCGTCCCCGAGCCGCGCGACGACGACGTTCGCGGCCTGCGCGGCGAACAGGTTCGTGCCGTCGATGAGCACCTCGGGCACGTCCCCGTCGGCGGCGGTGACGACGGCGAGGTCGTACCGGTTGGCCGCGAGCGCGTCGACGGCGTCCTCGCGGCCCTCGGACGGGCGGACCGAGCGGATGTCGAGCGTCCCGGCGGCCGGCGACCCGGCGACGCGGTCCGCGGTCGCCTCGGCCTGCGGCCCGACGACCACGGTGGTGAGGCTGTCGACCGTGAAGTTCGCGGCGAAGCCGAAGATCGTCAGCAGCAGCAGCGGCAGCACCACCAGCATCGCGACCGTCCGGCGGTCGCGCCGCAGCTCCCGGAACTCCTTGAGGATCATCGCGCGCATGCTCGCCTCCCGGGAGCGTCGGGGGCGCCGTCCGCGACGCCCGTCCCGCCCACCGTAGCACTGAAGCGGAACCTCCGATTCCGGTTACTGGCGGTTAGGGTGTCGACGTGAGGGCGGACGCGGCACGGAACCGGCAGCGCATCCTCGACGCCGCCCGCACGCTCTACGGCTCCCGTGGCCTCGACGTGCCCATGGAGGCCGTCGCCCGCGCCGCCGGCGTCGGCGTCGGCACCGTCTACCGGCACTTCCCCGACCGGGCGACGCTGGTGCGCGCCGTGATCGCCGACCGCCTCGCCCACGTCGGCGGGCTGGTCGCCACCGCCCACGCCGACCTCGCCGGCGACGACCCCGCGGCCGCGTGGGACGCGTTCCTCACCGGCGTGCTCGAGTCGGGACTGCCGATGCTGGTGCCCGCCCTGGCCCCCCGGTCCCGGGACGCCGACCTGTTCACCCCCGAGCTCGTCGCGGAACGCGCCCGCACCGCCTCCGGCGCCGCCGCCGTGGTCGGCACCGCGCAGCGGCTGGGGCTCGTGCGACCGGACATCGGCGTCCCCGAGATCCTGCTGATGTTCGCCGCGGCCCTGCGCCCCCTGCCCGGGCTGCCGGACGTGCTCAACGCGGCGATGCTCGAGCGGCGCGGACCGCTGCTGCGCGCCGCGCTGCGACCCGGGGGCGACCCGCTGCCGGGACGCCCGGTGGACGTCCAGGACCTGCTGTCGGCGCTGACCCCCTGACCCCCTGGCCGCTGACCCGCTAGCCCCTGACCCTGCCCCCCCCCGCGCCACTCCCCGCCCGCGGACGCGCCGGGCCGCGTCGAGAGGCCGGTACCCGGGGTGCATCCCCGCGCACGACCCCCGCCTGGTGGCCGCTCGACGGGTCGCGGCGCGCGGGAGCGCGGGCGAGAGCCGCGGGCAGCCCGGGGCGGCGCGGTCAGGCCGGGAGGTCGGCGAGGAACGCCCGCACCAGGGCGGTGAACGCCGCCGGGTCGTCGAGCGGCAGCCCGTGACCGGCCCCGGCCACGACGAGCGCCCGGCCCCGCGGCAGGTGCGCGGCGACCGCCTCGGTGTGCGCGCGCCGCACGACGTCGTGCTCGCCGGCCGCCACCAGCACCGGGACCTCCACCCGGGCCAGCGCCCGCAGGGGGATGCGCGGCTGGTGGACCATGAGGTCCGTCACCTCGGCCCGCGCGCGAGCCCGGGCGTCCACCAGCCCGCGTGCCCGCTGCGCCAGCCACGTCAGCGTCACCTCGGCGCGCGTGCGGGCCGACAGGCCGGCCGGCTCCGTGTTCGCGCCGTACAGCACGAGCGAGCGCACGAGCCGCGGGTGGCGCAGCGCGAGCAGCAGCGCGACGTTCCCGCCGTCGGAGTAGCCGACGACGTCGACCGGACCGGTGACCCCCAGCCCGCCGAGCACGTCGGCCACGTCGTCGGCCATGCGCGCGATCGTCAGCGGCCCGGTGCCGCGCGGCGACCTGCCGTGCGCCCGCGCGTCGGGGGCGATCACGCGGTGGTCCTCCGCGAGCCGCCCGGCCACCGGCGCCAGCGACCGGGCGTCCTCGCCGTTGCCGTGCAGCAGCACGAGCGCCGGACCGTCCCCGGCGACGCTCACGTGCAGGGGCGGCTCGCTCACCCGTCCGACGGTACCCGCGCCGCCGGCCCGACCAGCCGGGCGGCGCGGACGGCCGACCGGTGCAAGGGCGCGACGACCGGGCACACAGACGGGGTGCACGAGCCCACCGGCACCGGGCACCGCGACGACGGGAGGTCACCGTGCACCCCGACGAGCGCGGCACCCGGCCGCCCCCGGTGCGCAGGCCTTCCGTCGCCCGCGGGGTCCTGCCCGCGCTCACCGCCGTGGCCCTCGCGGCGTCCTCGGGGTGCGCGGCGGGCGCGACCCGCAGCGAGACGTGCGTCGACTGGGTGCGGTTCCCGACCCCGGCGGACGCGGTGGCCGAGGCGGACGCCGTCGTCCGCACGACCGGTCCGGCGCCTGCGTCGGGGGCGGCGGAGCTGTTCGGCGCCGACGCGAGCGTGCACACGGTCCGCGTCGAGGCGGTGCTCGCCGGTTCCGGTGCGCGCGCCGGGGAGGTCCTCGAGGTGGCGTCGACCCCGCTCACCTGCACGGGAGGGAGTCGCTACCCGGACGGCGACCCGCTGGAGGCCGCCGGGACGCTGCTCGTCCTGCTGGAGCGGGACGAGCAGTCGGGCACCTGGCGGACCCTCACCCCCGCGCAGGGTGTCGTCGCCGCGCCCGACGGCGCCGTGCCGGGCTCCTGGCCGGCGGCGACCACCGGCACGGGAGACGCCGCCGACGCCCCCGGCTGAGCCGACGCGCCGGCGCACCGGCGCTCGCGCGCTCACACGCCGGGCGTCGACCCCCGCAGCACGACCTGGCCGGTGACGCGGACCGTCTCGGGTTCGCCCGCTGCGGGCGGCTCGAGCGCCAGCCGGACCGCCAACGCCCCGATGTCCGCGAGCGGCAGCCGGACCGTGGTCAGCCCCGGCATCGCGTCCCGCAGCAGGCCGACGTCGCCGTAGCCCGCGACCGCGAGGTCGCCCGGCACGGACAGCCCGGCGTCGCGCGCGGCGGCGAGCGCCCCCGCGGCCATCACGTCGCTGACGGCGAGCACCACCTGCACGTCCGCCCGGTCCTCGACGACCTGGCGCATCCCCTCGTAGCCGCCGTCGCGGGAGAACGCCCCGCGGACCACCACCGGCGGGGGGCACCCCAGCGCGGCGAGCGCGGCGACGGCGCCGGCGCTGCGGTCCGCCGCGAGCGTGTGCGTCTGCGGGCCGGCGAGCACGGCGAACCGGCGGTAGCCCCGGCCGTGCAGGGCCGTCACCAGGTCGGACGCCCCCTCCCGGTCACCGACCACCACCGTCGGCACGCCGAACGTCGCGCGGCCGACGGACGCCACCGCCCCGCCCACCGCGCGGAACGAGTCCACGGCGGCGCGCACCGCCTGCTCCCCCGCGGGATCGGCCTGCCGCCCGCCGGCGAGCACGACCGCCCGCGCACGCTGGCGCTCCAGGAGGGCGACGAGAGCCGCCTCCCTGCCGGGCTCGTGCCGGGTCGACGTCAGGGTCACGCTCAGGCCGGCGTCCTCCGCGGCGGCGACGACCCCCGACGCGAGCGCGGCGCAGGCCGGGTCGGCGATGTCCGGCACGACCAGCCCGAGGGCCGTCGTCCGGCCCCTCGCCATGGCCTGCGCGACGCCGTCGGGCGAGTAGCGCAGGCGGGACGCGGCCTCGAGCACCCGCTCGCGGAGGTCCGCCCCCACGGTGCGGTTCGCGCTGCCGTTCAGGGCCCGGGACGCGGTCGCGAGCGACACACCGGCCTCGCGGGCCACGTCGCTGAGCGTCACCTGTCCGGCCATGG
The DNA here is from genome assembly GCF_030053835.1 of Cellulomonas sp. ES6. NCBI lineage: Bacteria > Bacillati > Actinomycetota > Actinomycetes > Micrococcales > Cellulomonadaceae > Cellulomonas > Cellulomonas sp. ES6. Next base: position 2,026,216 of record NZ_CP125655.1, read on the forward strand.
CCGCAGGGTAGGCGCATTCCCGGGCGTGCCGAGGGCCGCTTCTGGGTGGCAGGACCCAGCCGCGCGCACCCGACCGCGCGGGCGACGTCCGCGGCCGCCGGGTGTCCGGAACGTCCACGACGGCGCGACGGGCACCGCCCTACGGTCGGGGCATGACACCTCGCCTGGACCTCGTCGGCCTCGTCGCGGCCGACCTCCCCCGCACCCTCGCGTTCTACCGCGCCCTCGGCGTCGACGTCCCGCCCGGGGCCGACGCCGCGCCGCACGTCGAGCTCGCTGTCGGTGGGCTCCGGCTGGCCTGGGACACCGTGGAGGTCGTGCGCTCCTTCGACCCCGGGTGGGAGCCGCCGACCGGCGGGCACCGCGTCGCGCTGGCGTTCGCGTGCGCCGACGCCGCGGAGGTCGACGCCACCTACGCGCGGATGGTGGACGCCGGCTTCGCCGGGCACCTGCCGCCGTGGGACGCGGTGTGGGGCCAGCGCTACGCCGTGCTGCACGACCCCGACGGCACCGCCGTCGACCTGTTCGCACCGGCGGGCTGAGGCGGCCCGACGCCCCGTCCCGTCACCGCGCGACCCACCCCCGGCGCCCGGCGATGCCCCCGATCGTCCGCCCCACCACCGACCGGGCCTGCGGCTCGCCCGGATCCTGGTCGACGAGCACCGCGATCCCGCCGCCGGCCGCCGGGTACCCGCGCAGCTGGCACTGGAACCCGTCGCCCCACCCCTGGGTCATGATGCACGGCCGCTCGTCCGACCCGAGCACGAAGACCCCGCGGCCCACACCCGGCTCGCCGGCGTCGTCCAGCATCGGCGCGGCCGCGTCGCCGCCCAGCAGCACGCCCTCGCCGGAGCCGGACCAGCACCGCACGAGGTCGGCGAGCAGGACGCCGGTCTCCTCGGGGGTGGACCACAGGCTCGAGGCCGCCAGGCCCGCGTAGTGCACCCGCCCGCCCGGCACGCGCGTGCCGTCGGGTCGGTGCCCGGCGGCGGCGGAGGCGGCGATCCGCGCGACGGCGTCACCGCGCGCCGCCCCCGGTGGCGGGACCTCTCCGGCCCACACGGCCGTGGCGTTCAGGCCGAGCGGCCGGGCGACCTCGCGGTGCACCACCTCGGCGAACGCGTCGCCCGTGGCCGCCTCGACCGCGAGCTCGACGAGGCAGTACCCGGCGTCGGAGTACGCGAACGCGGTGCCGGGCACGGCGGTCACCCGGACCGGGCCGGGGTGCGCGGCCGTGCGCCCGGCGACGACGTCCGCGGTGGCGGGCGCCGGGCCCGCGGCCGGCTCGAAGGCGCCGGGCGGGTCCTCGACACCGCCGCGGTGCGCGAGCAGGTCCCGCAGCGTCGGGCCGGCGGCACCCGGGACGGCGACCTCGACGGGGACGAGCTCCCGCACGTCGGCGTCCAGGGCGAGCAGGCCGCGCGCGGCGAGCCGGAGGACCACCACGGCCGCGACGGTCTTCGCCGCGGAGCACAGGTGCATCGGGGTCGACGCCGTCAGCGGCCGGCCCGTGGTGGCGTCCGCCGTCCCCGCGACCCGCACGACGACCCCGTCGCGGGGGTCCACGACGACCGTCGCGACGCCGACGGCGGACGGGGGTGCGGCGTCGGGCGCGTCGACGGCGGGGTGGTCGGTGGATCCGGGCACGCGGCCTCCAGGCAGCGAGAGGGTGACCCGCGCTCCTCGCCCTGGATGCGGCTGGACCGCCGACGCTAGCCCCCACCTCCGACACCCCGGCGCTCAGCGGCGAGCGCGCCCGGCGGGACACCCGCCAGCGCCCGGACCTCGCGCGACAGGTGCGGCTGGTCGGCGTACCCCGCGCGGAGCGCGACCTCGGCGAGCGGCAGCCCGTCGTCCAGCAGCCCCAGCACCCGCTGGAGGCGCAGCACGCGCCCGAGCGTCCGCGGGCCGTAGCCGAACGCCGCGAGGCTGCGGCGGTGCACCGTCCGCGTCGTCACCCCCAGGGCGTCGGCCACGTCCTCGGCACCCCGGCCGGCGGCGACCATCCGGGCCGCGACCGCCACGTCCCGCGGGCGCCCGCCACGTTCCGCCAGCCGGCCCGCCATCAGACGCTCCAGGGCGACGGCGCCCCCGGCGGCGACCGCGTCGGTCCAGGCCCGCGACAACCGGTCGCCCCAGACGGCCGCGAGGTCGGGCCGCAGGTCGCGCAGCGCGTCCGCCGGGACGCCGAGCAGGACGGGCGCGGCACCCGGGGGCAGTCGCACCCCGGAGACGGGTCGCCCCGCCGGCACCGGGCCGGTCGTGTGCGCCGTCGTGTCCGGCCCCGCCACGAGCAGGCGGCCGTCCGACCACAGCAGGTCCATGCAGCCGTCCGGCAGGACGCGCCCGTCCGCCGCGGACGCGTCGACCGTCCAGACGACCGCGCCGGGGACCAGCCGCGACGGCCGCTCGACGTACACCCGACCAGTATCGCCACGCCCGTGACGCGACGAGGGCCGGGCCCGCACCGTGGTGCGGACCCGGCCCTCGTCGAGGCGGGACCGGCGTCAGGCCGGCATCAGGCCCGTGCCGCCGTCACCGGACGACGCGATCGGCGGCGCCGGCGGGACGTCCGCGCCGGAGCCCGGCGTGCCCGCGGAGTGCGCCCCCACGGCCACCGGCTCCTTCGTGCGCGGCCCCCGGGCCTCGCCGCGGAACGTGAACTCGCCGAGGATGCCCTCGCCGTGCGCGTCCACGACCACCTGCTGACCCGCGTGCAGCTCCCCGAACAGGATCTTCTCGGACAGCGCGTCCTCGATCTCCCGCTGGATCGCGCGGCGCAGCGGCCGGGCGCCCAGGACCGGGTCGTAGCCCTTCTCCGAGAGCAGCTTCTTGGCCGCCTCGGTGAGCTCGATGCCCATGTCCTTGTCCCGCAGGCGGGCGTCGAGCTTGGCGATCATCAGGTCGACGATCGCGAAGATCTCCGGCTGCGAGAGCTGCGGGAACACGACCACGTCGTCGACGCGGTTGAGGAACTCCGGACGGAAGTGCGTCTTGAGCTCGTCGTTGACCTTCGCCTTCATGCGCTCGTACGACGTCGACAGGTCGCCGCCGGCCTGGAAGCCGGTCTGGACGCCCTTGGCGATGTCCCGGGTGCCGAGGTTGGTGGTCATGATGATCACGGTGTTCTTGAAGTCGACCACTCGGCCCTGCGAGTCGGTCAGGCGACCGTCCTCGAGGATCTGCAGCAGCGAGTTGAAGATGTCCGCGTGGGCCTTCTCGACCTCGTCGAACAGCACGACCGAGAACGGACGACGGCGCACCTTCTCCGTGAGCTGGCCGCCCTCGTCGTACCCGACGTAGCCGGGGGGCGAGCCGAACAGCCGCGAGACGGTGTGCTTCTCCGAGAACTCGGACATGTCGAGCTGGATCAGCGCGTCCTCGTCCCCGAACAGGAACTCGGCGAGCGCCTTGGCCAGCTCCGTCTTCCCGACGCCGGTGGGACCGGCGAAGATGAACGACCCACCCGGGCGCTTCGGGTCCTTCAGACCCGCACGCGTGCGGCGGATGGCCTGCGAGAGCGCCTTGATGGCCGCCTCCTGGCCGACGACCCGCTTGTGCAGCTCGTCCTCCATCTTGAGCAGCCGGCTCGACTCCTCCTCGGTGAGCTTGAACACCGGGATCCCGGTGGCCAGCGCCAGCACCTCGGCGATGAGCTCCTCGTCGACCTCGGCGACCGCGTCCAGGTCGCCCGACTTCCAGGCCTTCTCCTTCTCCTGGCGCTTGAGGCCGAGCTGCTTCTCCTGGTCGCGCAGGCGCGCGGCCTTCTCGAAGTCCTGCTCGTCGATCGCCGACTCCTTGTCGCGGCGCGTCTCGGCGATCTGCTCGTCGAGCTCGCGCAGCTCCGGCGGGGCCGTCATGCGGCGGATGCGCAGGCGGGCGCCGGCCTCGTCGACCAGGTCGATCGCCTTGTCCGGCAGGAACCGGTCGTTGACGTACCGGTCGGCCAGCGTCGCGGCGGCCACGAGGGCGCCGTCGGTGATCGAGACGCGGTGGTGCGCCTCGTACCGGTCGCGCAGGCCCTTGAGGATCTCGATGGCGTGCTGGAGGTTCGGCTCAGAGACCTGGATGGGCTGGAACCGGCGCTCGAGGGCCGGGTCCTTCTCCACGTACTTGCGGTACTCGTCCAGGGTCGTCGCGCCGACGGTCTGCAGCTCGCCGCGGGCCAGCATCGGCTTGAGGATGCTCGCGGCGTCGATCGCGCCCTCGGCGGCACCCGCACCCACGAGGGTGTGGATCTCGTCGATGAACAGGATGATGTCGCCGCGCGTGCGGATCTCCTTGAGCACCTTCTTCAGGCGCTCCTCGAAGTCACCGCGGTACCGGGAACCGGCCACCAGGGCGCCGAGGTCCAGCGTGTAGAGCTGCTTGTCCTTCAGCGTCTCCGGCACGTCGCCCCGGACGATGTCCTGGGCCAGGCCCTCGACGACCGCCGTCTTGCCGACGCCGGGCTCGCCGATCAGCACCGGGTTGTTCTTGGTGCGGCGGGACAGCACCTGCATGACCCGCTCGATCTCCTTCTCGCGCCCGATGACCGGGTCGAGCTTGCCCTCGCGCGCGGCCTGCGTCAGGTTGCGGCCGAACTGGTCGAGGACGGCGGAGCCCGAGGGCTGACCCTCCTGCGGGCCGCCGGCCGAGACCGGCTCCTTGCCCTGGTAGCCGGACAGGAGCTGGATGACCTGCTGGCGGACGCGGTTCAGGTCCGCGCCGAGCTTGCCGAGCACCTGCGCCGCGACGCCCTCGCCCTCGCGGATGAGGCCGAGCAGGATGTGCTCGGTCCCGATGTAGTTGTGGCCGAGCTGCAGCGCCTCGCGCAGCGACAGCTCCAGCACCTTCTTGGCGCGCGGCGTGAACGGGATGTGCCCGCTGGGGGCCTGCTGGCCCTCGCCGATGATCTCCTGCACCTGGGCGCGCACCGCGTCGAGCGAGATGTTGAGCGACTCGAGCGCCTTGGCCGCGACACCCTCCCCCTCGTGGATGAGACCCAGGAGGATGTGCTCGGTGCCGATGTAGTTGTGGTTGAGCATCCGCGCCTCTTCCTGGGCGAGGACGACCACGCGACGGGCTCGGTCCGTGAATCTCTCGAACATGTGCACTCCTCACGAGCGGCGTGCTCGCCGCGCGACCCGGCCCGTTGACCCGGGGTCGACACGCACGACGAGTCGGCGTTGTTCGATGCTAACGGCGGGGTGTGTCGCGGGCGTCCCGTGTTCGCCCCTGGCGTGACGGCGGAAGGGGTGACCCGGCTGCTGCGGACCGGGCCGTCAGCCCGCCGCGTGGGCCTCGAGGTACTCGGCGGCGGCGGACCGCAGCACCTCCGACAGGTCGCGGTGCTCGGCGGCGGCCTGCGCGCGCATCCGCTGGTCGAGCGAGCGCGGCACCCGGTACCGCCACGTGGGCGAGGGTCCGACGCCGCCCTCCTCGAGCGGCGGGCGGCCCGGACGGCTCCGTTCGACCAGGGCGCGGCTCGCGGCGTCGTCGGTGGCGGCCTCCTCGAGCAGGGCGCGCGACGCCGCACGTGCCGCGGCGCCGCGGAGGACCTCGGCCCCGGGCCGCACCGCCGGCTCGTCCGACGCGGCCCACTCGCCGAGGGTGTCCGGCCGCTCGCCGTCCCGCGTCATCGCCCTCATCCCTCCCCGTGCTTGTCCACGCTGTCCGCCCACCTGATCGCCATCCCCGCACCGAAACCACGGCCGAGACGATTAGTGTGACACAGAACCCACCAGCCGTGACAGCCGTCAGCACGGCTCCGGTCAGTACGTGAACTGCGCGACGCGCGACCGGAGCTCTTCCGACATGCGCGCGAGCTCGCGGACCGCTCCGCCGACCTGCCCGACGATCTGCGACGACGACGCGGCGGCGGAGGCGACGCCGGTGATGTTCGTGGCGATCTCTCCCGAGCCCGTCGCGGCCTCGGCCACGGAGCGGGACATCTCGTTGGTCGTGGCGGTCTGCTCCTCCACGGCCGAGGCGATCGTCAGCTGGTAGTCGTTGATCGACGCGATGATCTGGGAGATCTCCCCGATCGCGGCCACCGCACCCGTGGTGTCGCCCTGGATCGCCTCCACCCGCCGGGCGATGTCCTCCGTCGCCTTCGCCGTCTCCTGCGCCAGTTCCTTCACCTCGCCGGCGACCACCGCGAAGCCCTTGCCCGCCTCACCGGCCCGAGCCGCCTCGATCGTCGCGTTCAGCGCCAGCAGGTTCGTCTGCTCCGCGATCGACGTGATGACCTTCACCACGTTCCCGATCTCCTGCGACGAGGACCCCAGGCGCGCGACCTGCTCGTTGGTCGTGGCCGCCGCCGACGTCGCCTGACCGGCGACCTTCGCCGCCTGCGACGCGTTCTGCGCGATCTCCCGGATGCTCGCCCCCATCTGCTCGGCACCCGCCGCGACCGTCTGCACGTTGCGCGACACCTGCTCCGCGGCAGCCGCCACCACACCCGCTTGCGCGGACGTCTCGTCGGTGCCGGCGGCGACCTCGGCGGACGCCGCGGACAGCTCCTCGGCGGCGGACGCCACGGTGTGCGCCGTCTCGACCACGCCGGCCATCGCCGCCCGCAGGCTGGTCTGCGCGGTGGCGAGCGCCGACGCCATCTCGCCGAGCTCGTCGCGGGTGCGCACGTCGGGCACCTGGGTGAGGTCCCCGGTAGCCATCGCCTCGGCGGTCGCGCGGACGCGGCCGGCGGCGCGGGCCATCGACGAGGAGGTCCGCAGCCCCAGGAGCAGCGCGAGCGCGACCCCCAGCGCGATGACGACCCCGGTCGCGACGCGCCCGGTGCGGGCGGTCGACGCGGCGTCCTGCGTCGCCGTGACCGTCCGGTCACGCAGCGAGTCCAGCAGGGACGTGGTCGCGTCGCCGATCGCGTAGTAGACGTCGTAGGCGTCACCGGTGACGAGCGCGTCGCCGGCGTCGAGCGACTCGGGGGTGCCCTCGCGGTACGCCTCCACGACGCGGTCGTCCGCCGCGAAGAAGTCGTCCCAGAGCGACACGATGTCCGAGAACGTCGACCGCTCCTCGGGGGTGAGCGCGCCGGTGTCCACCGTCGCGAGCGTGTCGCGCAGGCTCTGCGCCGAGTCCAGGTAGCCGGCGCGGTTCGGGTTGGCGTCGGCGACGGCCTCGGGCCCGCCGATCCGCCGCGTGTCCCACGCGTACGCCACCTGCCAGCCGGACACGTCCGAGTTCATGGTGCGGACCTCGCCGACCTGGGTCGAGACCTCCTGCAGGTCCGCGAGACGCTCGTTCGCCTCGGACACGCCACCGAGCGCCACCTGCGAGGCGACGCCCGCGGCGACGGCCGTGGCCGCCCCGATCGCCGCGACGCCCAGGACCTTCGCCCGGACCCCCGTCCACCGCCGCGTTCCCGACGTCGGCTGCCCCGGTGCTGCTGCCATGTGTCACACCCTCCACCGTGTCGTCCCCCCGCGTGCGGCCGATCGGCTCGCGCGGCGGGCGTCTGAGCGGTCCGGCGAGCGGCGTCCGCCACACCCGCCCACCCGCCGCTCACCCGCCGCCCGGCCCCCGCAGCCGCCGGCGCGGGCCGACGCGGGCGACCCTGGGACACTGGACCCGTGCCGACCTCCACCGCCGTGCCCGTGACCGACCCGCCCGCGCTCCCCCAGGACCTCGACATCCGGCTGGTGGTGTCCGACATGGACGGGTCGCTGCTCGACGAGCAGGGCCGCGTGCCGGAGGCGTTCTGGCCGGTGCTGGAGGAGCTGGAGCGCCGGGGCATCGCGTTCTGCCCGGCCAGCGGACGCCAGTACGCGAACCTGCGCGAGCTGTTCCGGCAGCACGGCCGCGACCTGGTGTGCATCGCCGAGAACGGGGCGTACGTGGGCCAGGGCGACGTGGCGCTGTCCACCGACCCGCTGCCGGCGCACGACGTGCCGGGGGTCGTCGGGCGGGTGCGGGGCCTCGCGGCGGCGGGCCGCGACGTCGGCATGGTGCTGTGCGGCCGGCGCGCCGGGTACGTCGAGCGCGGCGACGGCCCGTTCTTCGAGCACGCCGCGCGGCACTACGCGTGGCTGGAGCAGGTGGACGACCTGACCGCGGTCGACGACGAGGTGCTGAAGATCGCGGTCTTCGACTTCGGCTCGGTCGAGGAGGCCACCGCGCCGGCGTTCGCGGACCTGGAGCCGCGGCTGCGGGTGCTCGTGTCGGGTCAGCACTGGCTCGACGTGATGAACCCCGACGCCGACAAGGGCCACGCGCTGCGCCGCGTCCAGGAACGGCTCGGCGTGACGGCCGCGCAGACGATGGCGTTCGGGGACTACCTGAACGACGCGGGTCTGCTGGACGCCGCGCAGTGGTCGTTCGCGATGGACAACGCGCACCCGGACGTGCGGGCCCGGGCGCGGTACGTCGTGCCGTCGAACGCCCGCCACGGCGTGGTCCTCACGCTGGAGGCGCTGCTCGCCACGACGCCCGGAGCCTGACCGCGACCAGGGGTCGCTACCAGGAGGTCGCCACCGAGGCTCGCTACCAGGGGTGCAGCGGCGGCGCCTCGCCCGGGTACTGCTCGAACACGGCCCGCTCCCCGGCCGTGAACGCGCGCGGCTCGTGGGTCCCGCGGTCGAGCTGGACCATGCGGGAGCGGGCGCTCAGGTAGACGACGGGGTCGTCGCCGTCGGGGTCGAGCACCTCGTAGGCGAAGTCCACCGAGGACCGCCCGATGCGGGGCACCCAGACGTCCACCGCGACGGGCGCCGGCCGGAAGGACAGCGGCGCGAGGTACTCGATCTCGTGCTTGACCACCACCAGCAGCGAGTCGGTGGGCCGCCCGGCGGGGTCGACGCCCATCGAGGGGAACAGCGCGAACCGCGCGTCGTCGAGGAACCGCAGGTAGGCGGCGTTGTTGACGTGCGCGAACAGGTCGACGTCGGACCAGCGGACCTGCATGGTGACGCGTCCGCGCCGTCCGTCGGGCGAGGTGCGGGCGAGGGTGTCGGTCACCGGGTCAGCGTAGGTCCGCCGTCGGCGGCCGCCCGCAGCGCCGCGACGTCGAGCTTCTGCATGCCCAGCATCGCCTGCGTCGCGCGGCCGGCGCGGTCCGGGTCGGGGTCCTGCAGGAGCTCGTCGAGCGCGCGCGGGACGACCTGCCACGACAGGCCGAACCGGTCCTTGAGCCAGCCGCACTGCGAGGGCTCGCCGCCGCCCGCGAGCAGGCCGTCCCAGACGCGGTCCAGCTCCGCCTGGTCGTCGACGGTCACGACGAACGAGAACGCCTCCGTGAACGGGAACTGCGGCCCGGCGTTGAGGGCCTCCACGGGCACGCCGTCGAGCTCGAACGACACCGACATCACCGAGCCGCCGACGCCGCCCGGCGACCCCTCGGGGTACCGGCGGGTGCCCAGCACCCGGGAGCGCGGGATCAGCGACACGTACAGCGCGGCGGCCTGCTCGGCCTCGCGGTCGAACCACAGGAACGGGTGCACGGTCGTCGCCACGGGAGGCCTCCTCGACTCGGGCTCCCAGTGTGCGCCGGGCGGCCCCGCGGCGTCACCGCCCGCCGTCGCGTCGCCGCCGCGCCGCCCCTCCGTCACCGTGCCGCCGCGAGCCTCCCCGGCGCCAGCCTCCCCGCCGTCGCCGCGACCGGCGCGACGAGGGCCGCGGGGAGCAGGAACGCCAGCGCCAGCCCGGGACCGTCGGCGAGCAGCCCCACCGCCACCGCCCCGAGCACCGCTCCGGCGTAGTTGAAGACGTTCACGCGGGCGACGACCTCGTCGACGCGGTCCGGGTCGAGGTCGCCCGCCGCGGAGAACGCCAGCGGCACGAGCGCTCCCACCCCGACCCCGACGACGGCGAAGCCCGCGACGGCGGCGACCGGGCTGGGCACCAGCGCCACGAGGACCAGCCCCACCGCGGCGGCCACGGCCGTCGTCGCGACCAGCGGCCCGCGGCCCGTCCGGGTCACCAGCCGGTCGCCCGCCAGGCGGGTCAGGAGGATCGCGGCCTGGTACGCGGCGTACCCGAGCGGGGCCACGGCGGCGGACGCCAGCAGCACGTCGTGCAGGTAGACGGTGCTCCAGGTGCTCACCGCCGAGTCGGCGACGAACGCGGCCAGCACGACGCTGCCGACCAGCCAGATGCCGCGCGTCGGGAGCGGGCGCCGGGGCGGGCCGGGCGGCAGCAGCACGCCGGGGGCGACTCCGGGCACGGCCGAGCCGGGGGCGGCCCCGCCCGCGGGCGCGGACACCGCGGCGACGGGGTCCCCCGCACCGGCGGTCGCCGCCGGGCCGGGCGCCCCCGCGAGCGCCAGGTCGGTGCCGACCAGCCGGTGCCGGCCCAGCAGCAGCGCCCCGGCGAGCACGACCGCCGCGACCACCAGCGCCCCCGCGGCGCCGGGCACGGCAGCCGCGCCGACCAGCGCCGACATGACGAGCGCCCCCAGCACGGCCGCGGCCGTGTAGCAGGCGAAGAACCCGGACATCACCGGGCGGCCGTAGCGGCGCTGCACGAGGACCCCCTGGATCCCGCCGGCGGCGTCCACCATCCCGAGCCCCAGGCCGTACACCGCGAACCCGGCGACGAACGGCACCATCGGCGTCGACCCGGCGACGAGCGGCAGGGCGACCGCCTGCACCCCCAGGCCGGCGAGCAGGGCGCGGCGGCTGCCCCGCCGGGTCGCGAGCCTCTCGGCGACGACCGACCCGGCGGCCGCCGCCACGCACACCAGCAGCACGACGAGCGACACGGCGGTGTCGTCGATCCCCTGCCGCTGCTTGAACGCCGGCAGCGCGGTGACGACGGTCGCGTAGCCGAAGCCCTGCGCCGCGTACGCCGCCCCGACGGCCACCCGGGCCGGGACGGGCGGAGGCGTCGCGCCGCCCGCGTCCGCCCCGCTCCCCGCGGGCCCGGCCCCCGGCCCGGTCGCTCCCGCAGCGGGCCCGGCCCCCGGCCCGGTCGCTCCCGCAGCGGGCCCGGCCCCCGGCCCGGTCGCTCCCGCCGCCGTCCGCGCCGCGGCCGTCCCCTCGTCCGTCGTCATGGCCTGCACCTCTCGCCCGTGCCCCGCCGGCGCGGGTGCGCCGGCGTCGTGGTGCCGTCGTGCCGTCCTGCGTGCCCGGGTCGCCGTCGGCGCCCCGGGACCCCCGCCTACCCGCCGAGCCCGGGGTGCCGGTCCCGCAGCACCCCGAACGCCTCGTGCGCGACCTCGACCGTGCGCGCGATGTCCGCGGAGGTCAGCGCCGCGTTGATGAAGTGGTTGTGGTGCGACGTCAGGTACACCCCGCGCCGCACGCACTCGGCGACCCACTCCTGGTGCAGCATCAGCGAGTCGTCCTCGGCCAGCCGCAGGTAGAACAGCGACGGCGCGCCCGAGGCCACCAGCGTGAGCCCGTGGTCGGCGGCGGCGGACACGAGGCCGGTCGTCAGCTCCGTGCCGAGCCGGTCGAACAGCGCCGGCGCGTCGAGCTCGCGCAGCTTGGTGATCGTCGCGATGCCCGCGGCGAACGGGACGGCGCTCATCCAGTAGGACCCGGTGTAGGTGAGCGAGCTGACGACGTCCTTGAGCGCGTCCGTCCCGCACAGCGCCGACACGTTGTACCCGTTGGCGAGCGCCTTGCAGAAGCATATGAGGTCCGCCCGGAACCCGAAGTGGTGGTCCGACCCGGCCAGGTCGAGGCGGAACCCGGCCCGCACGTCGTCGACGATCAGCACCACGCCGTGCTCGTCGCACAGCCGCCGCACCGCCTGCCAGTAGCCGGGCGACGGCAGCCGGTTGTCCGCGAAGTTGCCGTGCAGGTACGGCTGGGCGATCAGCCCGGCGATCTGCCCGCGGTGCTCCGAGAACAGCCGCTCGAGCGCCGGCAGGTCGTCCCACGGCGCATAGAGGTTGTGCGCGACGTCCTCCTCCAGCACCCCGGGGTAGTCGAGCTTCTGCGTCCAGGGCGCGACCCCGTGGTAGAAGCCCTCGAAGAACACGATCTTCTTGCGCCGGGTGGCCGCGCGGGCGGTCATGACGGCGAGCGTCGTGACGTCGCCGCCGTTCTTCGCGAAGAACGCCCAGTCCGCGCTGGCCACCGTGTCGACCAGCAGCTCCGCGAAGTCGATCATCACCGTCGACGGGACGGTGACGACGTCCTCGAGGCGCTGCTGCGCGGCAGCCGCGGCGGTGACGTCCGGGTCGCCGTAGCCGAGCACGTTCGGGCCGTAGCCGCACATGTAGTCGATGTACTCGTTGCCGTCGACGTCCCAGAACCGGGTGCCCTCCGCGCGCTGCGAGAACAGCGGGTAGGCGGACACCGGGATCGCGCAGCCCTCCGCGGGGCCCTGGTGGCCGTAGACGCCGGACGGCACGACCTTCAGGGCCCGCTCGAACAGCTCGCGGCTGCGGGCGTGGGTGTACGGGACGGTCGGGGTGGTGGTGGTCATCGCGGGCTCACTCTCCGAGGTACTGACCGACGCGGTCGAGGATGCGGTTGACGTTGTCGACCATCGCGACGTGCCCGCGCATGGCCATCCGCCCGTCGCCGAGGCACGCCAGCGCGCTGACCTTCCCCGCGAGCAGCGCTCCCGCGGTGTCGAGGTCGGCGAACGTGAGGGCGGCCCGCGGCCGGGGCGACGGCTCGGGCACGAACGTCATGCGGTGGTCGCGGACCCGCAGGGTGTAGGCGAGCGACCCCGTGACCTCGAGGGCCACGTCGCCGTCCACCGTGTGGTGCGCGCTGAACCGGCCCGCGCGGTCCTCGTTGGCGAGCTGGGCCGCGGCGGCGACGGCCACGTGCAGCGTGAGGGCGGTGCTCGTCTCCCGGAACGCCGGGTCCGCGAGGTCCTCGGGCGCGGGGCGCAGGTAGCGGCCCAGCAGCTCCGTCAGCGGGGTGAACACCCGCAGCAGGAACCCGATGCGGTGCAGGCCGGTGACCGGGACGGGCTGCGCCTCGCCGGCGACCACCCGGTTGAACGCCTCGGGGGACGCGAACGGCAGCAGGATCGTGCCGACGGTGCGGTCCGGCACCACCTGGACGGCGCCGTCGCGGAACGCCAGCGCGGCGCGCGGCCCGCCCCGGACGGCGAACACGACCGAGACGGGGCGCGGGTCGACGGTCAGCAGCTCGCGCGCGGCGGGCACCCGGCGGACCAGCTCGGGCAGCGCGCCCAGGACCGCGTGCAGGTTCACGAACGCGGCGGCGCGGGGATCGGTCTCAGTGAGCACGGGCGTCCTCCAGGTCGGGGTCGGGGCTGTCGGGGTCGGCGCGGCCGGCGACGGGCTCGGCCAGCGCCGCCAGCGACCGGGCGGCGAACGCCGCGCTCCGCAGCGCGGCGGGGGTGTCGTGGTCGGCGAGCCACGCGGTCGTGATGCCGTCCGTCACCATCACGAGCGCCCGCGCGGCGTCGTCGAGCGGCACGGTCCACCGGCTGCCGGTGGCGCGCGCGGCGGCCGTGAGGCTGGCCCGGGCGGCGGTCCGGTAGACGTCGTACTGCGCGACCAGGGCGGCGCGCTGCCCGGGGGCGCGCATCGCGTACAGCGCCAGCTCCAGGAGCGCGCGCTCGCGGTCCGGGTCGGCCACGAGCAGCCCGACGTAGCGCTCGAGGCCGTCGCGGACGACCTCCTCCAGCGTGCCCGCGCCGGTGCCTGCCGCGTCGTCGTCGTCGAGCGGCAGCAGGCCGGCCTCCGCGGTGCGGCGCTCCTGGGCGGTGACGTCCGCGACCACCGCCTCCAGGAGGTGGTCCCGGGAGGGGAAGGCGTAGTGCAGGCTCGCCAGGGACATCCCCGCCTCCGCGACGACCGCCCGCGTGGTGGCGCCCGCCACGCCGTCGCGGGCGATCACGCGCACGGTGGCGTCGACGAGCGCCCGCCGGCGGTCCCCCACGGCCATCCGCGCCACGTCACGCCCCCGTCAGCCGGCCCGCGACCCGCAGCACCAGCCGCCGCGGCAGCGCCCCCGCCAGCGCGGCGGTGACGGCGTTGCGACGGCCGGCGACGACGGACGGCGGCGGGTCCCGGCGGTCGAGCGCCCGGAACGCGACGTCGACCACCTGCGGGACGGTCAGCACCTGGCCGATGCGGAACCGGTCGGAGCCGGCGACCTCGAAGAACTCGGTCTCCGTCGGCCCGGGCGCCAGCGACAGCACCCGCAGCGGCGTGCCGCGGTGCTCCTGCCAGATCGCCTCCGTCAGCGACCGCACGTACGCCTTGGTCGCGGCGTACACCGCGAAGGACGGACCGGGCTGGTAGGCGGCGGTGCTGGCGACGTTCACGAGGACGCCGGCCGGCGCCGCGACGAGGTCCGGCAGCAGCAGCCGGGACAGCACGGTGAGCGCGGCGACGTTGACCTGGACCTCCGCGGCGATCCGCGCGGGGTCCTCCCCGGCGAACGGCCCGTAGGTGCCGAACCCGGCGCTGTTGACGAGCGCGTCGGCGCGCAGGCCGCGCTCGCGCATCCCCGCCACCAGCTCCGCGGGACCGCCCGGGTCCGCGAGGTCGACCGGCAGCACCGTGGCCGCGGCCCCGTGCTCCGCGGCGAGCCGGTCCGCGAGCGCGGTCAGCCTGTCCGCGCGGCGGGCGACCAGCACCACGTCGTGACCGCGGGCGGCGAACCGGCGGGCGAACTCCTCACCGATACCGGAGGACGCGCCGGTGACGACGGCGACGGGGCGGGGTGCGGTGGCGATGACGGGCTCCCGGGCGAGGTGCCGGCGGACCGGCGGGGCGAAGTGGGTCGATCGACCCACAGCCGACTGTCGCACCCGCTCCCGACCGTGCGGAAGCCCTCCCGACCAGGCTTTACGCCCTGGTAACACGCCGCCGGCGCGCCCGCCGACAACACCGGCCCCGCACCCTCCAGGAGGCCCGCGCACCAGCGAGATGCCAGGACACGCGCGGGAGTCGGGCCCCCGGCTCGGCGTGTCCTGGTATCTCGACCACCCATGCGGGTGCGCGCGGGTGGGTGAGCGCAGGGCGGGTCGGGGCGGGGGTCGGGGCGCGGCCGGGGGCGAGGTGGGGTGAGTCAGGTCAGCGGGAGGCGCAGGGAACGCAGGTGCGCGCGGTCGGGAGGGCGCGCAGCCGCTCGACCGGGATCGGCTGCCCGCACCGCTCGCACGTGCCGTACGTCCCGCGCTCCAGCCGGTCGAGCGCGGCGTCCACGTCGGCGATCCGCTCCCGCATGTCGTGCGTCAGCGCGTCGATCATCCGGCGCTCGTACGCGATGGTCGAGCCCTCCGGGTCGTGCTCGTCGTCGGTGACGGACTCGCGGGCCGCCGCCACGACGGCGTCCCGCTCGGCGCCCGTCCCCGCCAGGCGCGCGACCGCCTCGCGCCGGCGCTCCCGCAGCACCGCCGCGACCTCGTCCCGGTCGAGCGTCTCCGCCATCCAGCCAGTATCCGCCGCCCACGGCGTCCCGCCACAGGGGCGGACGGCACCGCCGGTGAGGGCCTCACGCCCCGCCGCGGTCCCCCAGCACGCGCGCCTTCCCGGCGGCGTACTCCCCGTCGGTGAGGGCGCCGGACGCGTGGAGCGCGTGCAGGCGCTCGAGCTCGTGGACGAGCGCCGCGGCGTCTCCCGGGGACGCGTCGGACGACCCGGACGTGCCCGACATCCCAGCCCCGGACACCGAGCCGGTGCCCGCAGCGGACGACCCAGACGTGCCCGGCGCACCCGGCCGCGCGCCCCGCCGCGTCGACGCCGTCGCCGGCGCCCCGCCCGGCAGGTCGTCGTCGGGCAGGGGCAGCAGCGCGCGCACCGCCTCGTCCCGGGCGCGGCGCCCGGCCGCTCCGAGCGGCTGCGGGGGCACGGCCACCCGGAGACGCGACGGGTCGCCGGGCCGCAGCGGGTCGTAGTACGCCCGCGGCGCGTGCCGGAACGCCTCCCGCGGCACCTCCGTGCGGACCGCGTACCGCGTCCCCCGGGCGTCCGCGTAGTGCACCGTCGCCCGGCACCGTGTCCGGTCCACGGTCTCGTAGTCACGCACCCGCGCCCACGTGCCGGTCAGGCCGAGCAGCCGCGGGCCCACCCCGGAGGTGCGCGCGCTGCGCACCCCGCCGAGCACGGCCGCCACGAGGCCCGCGACCAGCAGGGCGCCGGCCACGACCAGGGGGACGCGCACACGCTCCAGCGGGGACAGGCCGTCGCGGACGGCGCCCGACCAGCCGGTGACCAGGGCGCCGGCTGCGAGGGCGACGACCAGGCCGGGGGTCGCCCGGCGTGCCAGCGGCGCGAGGGTGGTCACGAGGACGCCGGCCGCGAAGACCGCCAGCGGGAACGCCGCCCCGGCGAGGTCGTCGGTGGCGCACTGCGCGGCGGCGCACTCCCACCGCACGAGCGTCGCGTCGTGGGCGCCGAGCCACAGCAGCCACCACGTCAGCGCACCGGCACCCAGGGCGATCAGCAGCAGGACGAGCGCGCCGCGGCCCGGGGCGGGTGGTGCGGACGCGGCGGGCGGTGCGGTGACGGGGCTGCTCACGCGACCATCCTGCCCGCCGGCGTCCGGCCCCGCGGCGTCACCGGCCGGACACACGCGCGTCCTAGCCTGCGGTCATGCCCGTCGCCGCCCCGCACGTCCGCACCGTCCCCGCCTCCGGGATCCGCCGCGTCCTGGAGCTCGCGTGGACGGTGCCGGACGCGATCGTGCTCTGCGTCGGCGAGCCGGACCTGCCGACCGCACCGCACGTGCTCGCCGCCGCGCGCGACGCCCTGGACCGCGACGACACCCGGTACACGCCGAACGGCGGCGTCCCGGCGCTGCGCGACGCGCTCGCCGCGTGGCTGGACCCCCAGCACGCTCCCCCGGTGCGGCGGGACAGCGTGTGGGTCACCGCCGGCGGCGCCCAGGCGCTGCACCTGGGGCTGAGCCTGACGGTCGGCGCCGGCGACGGCGTCCTGGTGCCGGACCCGGGCTACCCGCCGTTCACGATGGCGACCCGGCTGCTCCAGGCCGAGCCGCAGCCGTACGTGCTGCGCGCCGAGGACGGGTTCCTGCCGGACCCGGCGGCCGTCGAGGCCGCCGTCACCGACCGGACCCGGGTGCTGCTGCTCAACTCGCCGTCCAACCCCCTGGGCACCACCCTGCCGGCGGGTCTGCTGGCCGAGCTCGTGGACGTGGCCCGGCGGCACGACCTGTGGGTGCTGTCCGACGAGTGCTACGCCGCGTTCCCCGGGGACGCCCCGCACGTGCCGGCCGCGCGGTTCGACACCGACGGGAGGGTGCTGACCGTCCACACGTTCTCGAAGACGCACGCGATGACCGGGTTCCGGGTCGGCGCGCTCGTGGTCCCCGACCTGCTGGCGCCGCTGCTGCCGCACGTGCAGGAGGCGGTGGTGTCCTGCGTGAACACCCCCGCGCAGTACGCGGCGCTCGCGGCGCTGACCGGGCCGCAGGACGCCGTCGACCACGCCCGGCGCACGTACCGGGAGCACCGCGCCCTGGCGACCGCCGTGCTGGACGGGCGGGGCATCCCGTGGCTGGACGCGACCGGCGGGCTGTACCTGTGGGCGGACGTCTCCCACGCCACCGGCGGCGACGTCGCGGCGTGGACGGAGGACCTGGTGCGGCGCGAGGGCGTCGCGGTCGCGCCCGGCTCGGCGTTCGGCGCCGCGGGCGAGGGCTGGGTGCGGATCTCGCTCACGGCCGGGGCGGACGACCTGCGCCGCGGGCTGTCCCGGCTGCCCGCCCGCGGCTGACGCGCGGCACCCGGCCCGGACGCGCCCGGGGCGCCCGCGCTCCGCGCCGCCCGCCACCCCCGCTCAGGCCTCCGCGAGCGCGTCCTCGAACGCCGCCAGCACCGCGGGCGAGAACAGCACGAACCGCACGAGGTCGACCGCGCCGTCGTGCCCGGCTGCCCACTCCCGCACCGCGCGGGTCGCCTCCCGCGCCACCGCGTCCGCCGGCCAGCCGTACACGCCGGCGCTCACCGCCGGGAACGCCACCGAGCGCGCGCCCAGCCCGGCGGCGACGTCGAGCGACCGCGTGAAGCACGACCGGAGCAGCGCCGGGTCCCGCTGCCCCGCGCGGGCGTCCGGCCCGACGGTGTGCACCACCCAGCGCGCCGGCAGCCGCCCCGCGCCGGTCGCGACGGCGTCGCCCGTCGGCAGGCCGTCCGGCAGCGTCGTGCGCCGCAGCTCCCGGCAGGCGGCGAGCAGCTCCGGCCCGGCGGCGGCGTGCAGCGCCCCGTCGACGCCCCCGCCGCCCAGCAGCGACGAGTTCGCCGCGTTGACGACGACGTCGACGTCCTGGGTGGTGATGTCCCCGGCCGCGGCCTCGATGCGCATGGCCCCATCGTCGCGCGGACCGCCGCGGGTGCGCCTACCGTGAGCGGCACAGCGAGGAGGTCACGATGACGGAGTCCAGCCACCCGGTCCACGACGGCCGGGACGACGTCCCGGAGCTCGAGGTCGACGAGACGGTTCCGCCCCGCCCGGAGGAGGAGGTCGCCGACGTCGCGCGCGCGGTCCCCGACCCGGCGGGCCACGGCGGGCCGGTCCCGGGGCGCGACGACGCGGATCCCGTCCGCCCCTGACGCCGGCCGCGGGCACGCCCCCGGCCGTCCGGTGCGCCCGCCGTGACGCCCCCACGGCCGTGCGGCATGCTGGCGGGGTGCAGCTGCGGCGGGTGGACGAGGACGACTGGGAGGTCGTCCGCGACGTCCGCCTGCGCGCCCTGCGCGAGGACCCGGGCGTGTTCGGGTCGTCGCTGGCGCGCGAGGAGATGTTCGCCGAGACCCACTGGCGCATGCGCCTGCGCGGTGCGGCGACGTGGGTGGTCGACGACGACGGCACGCCGCGCGGACTCGTGGGCATGATCCAGGAGCCCGGCTCGCCGACGTCCGACCGGCACGTGGTGCAGCTGTGGGTGGCGCCCGAGGTCCGGCGGCGGGGTCTGGGCTGGGCGCTGCTCGACGCGGTCCGGGAGGCGGCCCGGGCGGAGGGCGCGGCGACGGTGTCGCTGTGGGTCGTCGACGGCAACCACGCCGCCGGTGACCTCGTGGTGCGCGCGGGCTTCGTCCGGACGGGCGAGCGGCACGCGCAGGCGCCGGGCCGATCGGAGGAGCGCCTGGTGCTCCACCTGGCCTGAGGCGCCCGTCGGGGCCCGCGCTCAGCCCACCGCGTCCGGGGCGGACTCCACCAGCAGCGTCACGGGTCCGTCGTTCACGAGCTCGACCGCCATGTCGGCGCCGAACACCCCGGTCGCGACCGTCAGCCCCCGCGCCCGCAGGTCCGCGACGACGGCGTCCACGAGCGGCTCGGCGACCGGACCGGGCGCCGCGGCGTTCCACGTGGGGCGGCGGCCCTTGCGGGTGTCGCCGTAGAGCGTGAACTGGCTGACCACGAGCACCGGGGCCCCGACCTCCGCGGCGGAGCGCTCGTCGCGCAGGATCCGCAGCTCGGCGATCTTGCGCGCGACGTGCGCGACCTGCGCGGGGCCGTCCCCGGGGGTGACGCCGAGCAGCACCACGAGGCCGGGACCGTCGAACGCCCCGACGACCTGCCCGGCGACCGTCACCGACGCGCGGGTCGCCCGCTGGACGACCGCCCTCACGCGGTCCCCTCCGCGGACTCGGCGGGGTCGGCGAGGTCGGCGGGCACCGCGGGCACGGCCGGCGCCGGCGCGGCCCCGAAGGCCGGCACCACCGCCCCGACCGGCTCCCCGTGGCCGAGCACCGGCACGTCGCCCAGCGCGGCGAGCGCCTCGAGGTCCACCCCGGGCACGGCCTCGGCTCCGGCGACCCGCAGCGCGGCCGCGAGCACGGCCGGTCGCGGGCGGGCGCTGCCGTCGGCGACCTTGAACGCGAGCGCCCCGCCGTCCGGCAGCGCCGCGGCGTAGACCCCGTCGGCGCCGTCCTTCGCGACCAGTCCGGGGACGGCGCGCATCGCGCGCGTCACGTCGCGCCGCTCGCCCCCGACCAGCCCGGGGTGCCCGGCCATCGCGGTCGCGACGCGCG
The DNA here is from genome assembly GCF_030053835.1 of Cellulomonas sp. ES6. NCBI lineage: Bacteria > Bacillati > Actinomycetota > Actinomycetes > Micrococcales > Cellulomonadaceae > Cellulomonas > Cellulomonas sp. ES6. The sequence continues at coordinate 2,046,091 of NZ_CP125655.1, forward strand.
CGAGCGGCGACCCGGGCTCGGCCGCCGGGGCGGTCGCGATCCGCGCGAACGCCCGCGCCAGCCCGGTGAGCGTCGTCGAGAACAGCGCGGCCCCGCAGCCGTCGACCGTCACGTGCCACGCCTGGACGCCCGTCAGCTCCTCGACCGCCGCGCGGCACGCCACCTGCACCGGGTGGTCGGCCTCGCGGTAGCGCTCCGGCTCCCACCCGGGCTCGCCGGCGTGCGCCACGCAGGTCGCGAGCATCGCGGCGTGCTTGCCGGAGCAGTTCTGCGCGACGGGCTCGGGCCCGTGGCCGTCCCGGCGCCAGGCGAACGCGGCGTCGGGGTCCAGCGGCACGTCGGGCGTGTTGTCCAGGGCGGACTCGTCCAGCCCCGCGCCGAGCAGCGTCTCCCGCACCACCCGCAGGTGCTCCGGGGTGCCGTCGTGGCTCGCGCACGCGAGCGCCAGGTGCGGGCCGTCCAGGTCGAGGCCGGCGCGCAGCATGCCGACCGCCTGCAGCGGCTTGAGCGACGAGCGCGCGAGCACCGTGACGTCGGGGTCGCCGAGCGCCAGCCGGACGTCGCCGCCGGGACCCAGCACCACGAGGTGCCCGGTGTGCACCGACTCGACGACGTCGCCGCGGACCACGCGCGCCAGCGGCACGGCCGCCGTGCCGACGTCACCGGTCGCCGCCGCGTGCGCCGCCGTGACGGACGCGGCGGCTCCGACCTCGTGCAGCCGGGCCGCGAGCTGCGGCCCCCCGGGGCGGGCCCCCGGCACGCTCACCACCCGCCGCGCGACGGACCGCCGCCCCCGCGCCGGCCGGAGTGCGGGCCGACCGCCGGGCGCACGTCGACGAGGTAGACGATCGCCGCGACCGCGCTCAGCAGGGCCAGGAACAGCGGGAACGCGCCGATGCCGAGCGGCGGCGGCACGGCGATGAACGCCACGACCGTGGCGACGCCCAGGATGATGGACCAGATCTGCTTGGTCTGCTTGCCCGCCGCGGCGAACGCCGACGCCGGCCGGCGCAGGGCGTCGACGAGCGCCCAGACCGCCAGCACGAGGATGACGAGGCTGAACGCGAGCAGCAGCAGAACCTGCGCGGAGGCGAAGATCACGCGCCGAGCCTACGGGGCGGAGCCGGACGACGACGAGGTCAGATCTCCGGCAGCGTCTCCCGGGCGGTGCGGGCGTCCACCCCGGCGGCCTCCAGCAGGTCCACGACGAGCGACCGCAGCAGCAGCACGAGGCTCTGGGCCTGCCAGTCGCCGGGCGTGAGCGTGAACGGGTCGAGCCCGGCCGCCAGGCGCAGCAGCTCCTCGCGCGTGCGCAGCGGCTCGGACCCGGTGCCGAGCGCGGCGGCGAGCGCGTCCGCGGCCAGCGCGACGCGGTCGACGGCGTCCGCCACGGCGGCCAGGTCGTGCGGCGGCTCGGCCTCGACGGTCGCGAGCGTGCGGCGCGCCAGCACGCGGGCGTTGCGCACGGCCCGGTCCACCCGCACGGCGGACCGGCCCACCCACACGAGCTCGGCCCGGTGCCGCCGCCCCGCCGGGGACACCCGCGCGAGGTCCCGGGCCGCCGTCGCCGCGTCCTGCCATTCGTCGAGCGCGGGCTGGCTGGCGCGACCGCGGATGAGGGCGTCCTCGACGTCGGCCGGCGAGCGGTCGCGCATCCCCCGGGCGAGCACGCGGAGCATGGCCGCCAGCTCCTCGACCGCCGCCCGGCCCTGCGCGCGGGGGCGCCGGCGGGGGTCGCTCGGGGTCAGCGCGGCGACGGCGAGGGCGACCGCGCCGCCGACCAGGGCGTCGGTCCACCGGCCGACGGGACCGCCCGACGCGCCCACCGCCGGCAGGCCCACGATGACGATCGCCTGGACGCCGGCCTGCGTGGTCAGCATCGGCCCGCGGTCGAGGAACCGGGCGACCAGCGCCGCGACGCCGAGCACCAGCGCCACCTGCCACGGCCCCGTGCCGATGCCGTGCACCACCAGGTCGCCCAGGGCCACCCCGAGCGCGACGCCGACCGCGAGCTCCGCCACCCGGCGCAGGTCACGGTCCGCGGTGAACCCGAGCGCGATCCACGCGCTCACCGGCGCGAAGAACGGCGCGCTGTGCCCCAGCACGTGGTAGCCGATCGCGTAGGCGACGCCGGCCGCGACCACCGCCTGCAGGACGGGGGCGAAGGCGCTGCGCACGCGCGACCACCCCTGCCGGGCGCGCGCGGCGACCTGCACGCGGACCGAGGACGGCCCCCTGCCCCCGCTCACCGGGCGGTCACAGCATCGGGTGGCCGCCCAGGCCGCGCGTGAGCGGCCCGTGCGGCTCGGGGCGGTCCGCGGTGACGCCCTCCCCGGGGACCACGACCTCCTGTCCCGCCGTGACCAGCCCGCCGTCGCACTCGACGACGACGTCGGCGTCGACCGGCGCGGAGCGCTTCACGACCGCGAGCGCCACGGGACCCAGCTCGTGGTGGCGTGCCACGGTGGTGACGCGCCCGATCTCCCGGCCGGGTTCGCCCGACGTCAGCAGGTCGCCGAGGTCGCGCACCACCGCACCGGCCTCGGGCAGCAGGTGCCCGGACCCGTCGAGGTGCAGCATGACCAGCCGGCGGGGCGGGCGTCCGAGGTTGTGCACCCGGGCGACGGTCTCCTGGCCTCGGTAGCAGCCCTTGTGCAGGTGCACCGCGGTGCGCAGCCAGTCCAGCTCGTGCGGGATGGTGCGGTGGTCCACCTCGCGGCCCGCGCGCGGCCGCCACGCCTCGACGCGCACCGCCTCGCTCGCCCACGTGCCGGCGAGCGGCCAGCCCGCGGCCTCCCGGGCGCGCACGGCGTCGACCAGCCCGGCGCGGGGCACCAGCACCAGCCGCCACGCGCGGTCGGCGCCGGGGTGCCGGTCGTCCGGCAGGCCGTAGCGCGTCCCGCCGGGCAGCGTCCGCGGCCACGGGTCCGCCCACGTGACCGGCTCGTCGGGACCGCCCTCGGCGGCCAGCGGCTCGCCGATCGCGGCCCACTCGTCGGTGACGTCCTGGACCTCGACGCGCAGCATGAACCGCATCCGGTCGAGCCACGCCGCCAGGCCGGGGGCCGTCTCGGAGATCAGCCAGGTGGCCTCGCCGTCGTCGACGACCGCCGCCGCGTGCTCGACGTGCCCCTGCGGGCTGAGCACCAGCGTCTCCGTCGAGGTGCGCGGCGCCAGCCCCTCGAGCTGCTGGGAGGTGATCGAGTGCAGCCACGACAGCCGGTCCGGGCCGGTCACACGCACGACGCCCAGGTGGGACTGGTCGACCACCGCGCCGCCGCGCGTCAGGGCGCGCTGCTCGGCGGTCGGGTCGCCGTAGTGCCACGCGACGCCGGCGTCCGGGCCCGACGCGGCGACCGCCCCGTGCCGGTCGAGCAGCGGGCTGCGGTGGCGCGGGGCCGCCTGCGGCTCGGTGCTCGGTCCGGCCGGTCCGGCCGGTCCGGTCGGCGCGGCAGGCCCCGCGGCGACGCCGTCGGCGGCCACGTCAGCCGACCTGCACGCGGCTGAGCCGCGCCGACGCGTACGACTGCAGGTCGTGCCCGAACGCGGCCAGGTCGTGCGCCCACATCAGCTCGCCCTGCACCAGGCCGTACAGCCGCTTGCCCGCGGTCACCTCGGCGCCGGTCGCGGTGCGCGCGATGACGTCGCTGACCAGGTCGATGCGGCCGTTGCCCGTCGCCCCGACGAACACGGCGACGTGCCCGGACGGGTCGGCGAGCAGCAGCTCGACCGGGAACAGCTCCGAGCCGAGGCCCTCCGGCCGCTCCGGCGGGATGCGCCAGTACCCCTGCTCGGTCTGCCAGACCGGCCCGGGCTCGTCGGGGCCGGCGGCCGCGGCGGGGTCCCCCTCGAGCGCCGAGGCGTCGTCCGGCGCCACGACGAGCCGGATCGTCGACGTGTACGACAGGTACGGCCCGCCGTCGTGGTCGACCACGAGGTCCTGCGTGAACGCCGTCTCCTCGATGCCCGGGTACCCGACGACCCCCTCGCCGTGCCACCGGCCGACCAGCCAGGCCAGCGGGTACATCTCGGGCGCGAGGCCCTCGGGGAGGGTGAACGCCATGGGAGCCCTTCCGGTCAGCGCTGTCCCTTGAACAGCCGGTAGACGACGAAGCCGGCGAACCAGCCGATCGCGATCGTCGCAGCGACGAGCAGACCGATGAACACGATCTCGAGTGCCTGCATGCACCGATCCTAACGACGGAACCGCCGCGCGCCTTCCCGGCGGCTCAGGCCCGCGCGGCGCGCAGCCGGACGCCCAGCAGGTACAGCTCGCACCCGAGGCACAGGCCGAAGGCCGCGTTCAGCACCGCGGCCGCGAGGGCCAGCGCCGCCGCGACCGGCACCGCCGCGGCGACCCCGAGCAGCGCCAGCGCGACGCCGGCACCGGTGATGACCAGCCCCACGCCCTGCGCGAACCGGGGCGGGCGCGGGTCCTCCAGCTCGGTGGGCGGGGCGAGCCGGGGGCGCACGAGACGCCGGAACAGCACGCCCTGGAGCGAGCCCTGGGCGCCCCGGACCGTGCCCACGGCGAACAGCGCGGCCACGACCGCGAGCGCGGTCGTGGCCGCGGCACCGGGCAGCAGCAGGACGACGACGAGCAGGACGGCGGTGACGGCGGCGCCGACGCGCGGGCCGCGGGGGTCGATCCCCTGCGGGGCGGCGGTCGCGCTGCCGGCGGAGAGCGGTGCGGGCACGGGAGGTCCTCTCAGGGGGACGGGCGGGGCTCAGACGTCGGCGGTCGCCGGACAGCGGTCGAGGGCGTCGACCGCCTGCGCCCGCGTCGTCGCGCCGGACATCCGCCCCCGGACCGCACCGGAGCCGTCGAGCACCAGCACGGTCGGCGTCCGCAGCACGGAGAACCGGCGCACGAGGTCGAGCCGCTCCTCGGCGCGCACCTCCACGTGGGCCACGCCGCTCCGCTCGGCGGCGAGCGCCCGCAGCACCGCGGCGGTGCTGCGGCACGGCGCGCACGCCTCGGAGGACAGCTGCAGGAACGTGGCCGCGGTCCCGAGCGGCGCGCCCAGGTCGGCCGCGGTCAGCACCGGGTCGGCGGCGGTCGCGTCGGGGACGGCGCGGGCGGCCACGAACCGCCCGTTGCGCGAGCGCCAGACGAGGCCGGCGGTCGCGGTGAGCACGAGCACGGCCAGCACCAGCAGCACCCGCAGCTCCATGTCACCCCACCAGCACGCGTCCGACGACGTAGACGAGGATGCCGGTGACGGCGACCGGGAGGACAGCGGCCGCCCAGCCCGCGAGACGATGTTCCAGGGCGGGCAGCCGGTCGAGCAGCGCGTCGGCGGCGGACACCAGCACCCCGACGGCCACGCCGACCAGCGCGCCCGGCAGCAGGCCGACGGCGGGCAGCGCGGCGCCGGCGACCAGCGCCCCGGCGACCGCCCCGCCGAGCGAGACCCCGGCGCCGGTCCACCCGCGCAGCGGGAGCGCGGTGAGCGCCGAGCCCACGGCGAGCGCGACGGCGCCGGTCACGACCACCGCGTCGCCCGCGGCGGTGCGCTCGGCGGCGAGCCAGCCCGCGGCGCACACGGCGACGAGGGCGCCCGTCACGGTCCCGGCGACCGACTCCACCAGCCGCTCGCGCCCGTCGCGGCGCGCGAGCTCGGCGACGAACGCGGCGAGCACCGCGCCGGCGAACACGGCCGGCAGGTCGCCGAGCAGCGGCTCGGTCCGCGTGAGGTGCACGGCGACCACCGCCCCGACGCCCGCGAGGCCGATGACGACGGAGCTCCCGACCCGCGCGGGCAGCCCGGCGAGGTACGGCAGCCCGGCGGCCAGCGCCAGCACGAGGACGACGACGAGGCCGGCCAGGACGACTCCGTCCCGCCCGGCGAGGGAGACGTCCCCGAGGACGCCGGCGACGGCGACGAGCGTCGCCAGGACCGCCGTGGTCACGGCACGATTCGACGCCTGCACGCCGGCCATCCTCGCAGACACCGGCGCCCGACCCGGCATCGCGGGACCCGCAGGACGGGTCCGCCCGGGGGTCCCGGACACCGCCCGGCGTTCGCCCACGGGACGGAATGTGACGGACCAGGACACGGTGACGTGACACGCACGCGGTACCGTGTCCCCCAATTCGGACGCCGGAGGAGGGGAACGTGGCCGATCTGCTGCTGCTCACACCCGCGTCCGGCGGTTCGTCCCAGGTGCTGCCGGCCCTCGGTCTGCTGTCGCACCGGGTACGCGTCCTGCCGGTCGAGCCCTCGGCGCTGGTCGACGCCCCCGACGCGGACATCGTCGTGCTCGACGCGCGCCGGGACCTCGTGACCGCCCGCACCACGTGCCGCCTGCTGCGCGCGACCGGGCTCACCGTCCCACTCGTGCTCGTGCTGACGGAGGGCGGCCTGACGGTCGTCACCGCCGAGTGGGGCGCGGACGACATCGTGCTGGAGAACGCCACGCCCGCCGAGGTCGAGACCCGGTTCCGGCTCGTGATCGAGCGCGCGGCGTCCTCGTCCTACGACGACCAGCCGCAGGAGATCTCGTCCGGCGAGCTGATGATCGACGCCGGCGGCTACACCGCCCGCCTGCGCGGACGCCCGCTGGACCTCACGTACAAGGAGTTCGAGCTCCTCAAGTACCTCGTGCAGCACCCGGGGCGCGTGTTCACCCGCGCGCAGCTGCTGCAGGAGGTCTGGGGCTACGACTACTACGGCGGCACGCGCACGGTCGACGTGCACGTGCGGCGCCTGCGCGCGAAGCTCGGCCCCGAGCACGAGCAGCTGATCGGCACCGTCCGCAACGTCGGCTACCGGTTCGACCCGCCGAAGGACCGCCGCACCGGCGACCCCGGGCCGGCCTCGCCCGCCGAGGTGTCCGCGGAGGTCTGACGCGGCGCGCGCCGACCCGGGCGCGTACGATCCGCGGCGGGGTGTGCCGGGAAGTCTGGTCGGCGCCCGTTCGCCGACCCCAGGAGCACCCGTGCCGCACCCGCCCGCCAGCTCGCCCCGGTCCCCGCGCGCCGAGCGCCCCCGGCTCTTCTCCGCGCTGACGCCGGGCGGCGAGCGCAACCTGCTCGACACGCTGCGCGCGGAGCGCACCGGCGGCCTGCTGCTGCTGGCCGGCGCGGTCGTGGCCCTGGTGTGGGCGAACTCGCCGTGGTCCGCGGCGTACGCCACCGTCTCGGGGACCGTCGTGGGGCCGTCCGCGCTGCACCTCGACCTCTCGCTCTCCGGGTGGGCCACCGACGGCCTGCTGGCGGTCTTCTTCTTCGTCGTCGGCGTCGAGCTCAAGCGCGAGATCGTGGACGGCGAGCTGCGCCGGCTGCGGACCGCCGTGGTCCCGGTCGTGGCGGCCGTGGGCGGCATGGCGGCGCCCGCGCTGCTCTACGTGGCCGTGAACGCGGGGGCCGGGGGCGACACGCTGCGCGGGTGGGCGGTGCCCACCGCCACGGACATCGCGTTCGCGGTCGCGGTGCTGTCCGTCGTGGGGCGCAGCCTGCCCTCCTCGCTGCGGGCGTTCCTGCTGACGCTCGCGGTGGTCGACGACCTGCTCGGCATCGTCATCATCGCGGTGGTCTACACCGACGCGCTGCACCTGGTGTGGCTCGGGGCCTCGCTGCTCGCCGTCGCGGCCTTCGCGGTGCTCGTGCGGGTGCGCCGCCGCGGGGCGACGGGCGTCCTGGTCACGGTGGCGCTGCTGGTGCTCGCGGTCGCCGCGTGGGCGCTCATGCACGCCTCGGGCGTGCACGCGACGATCGCCGGCGTCGCGCTCGGCCTCACGGCGCCGGCCCTGGCCCGGACCGGCGAGCGCGAGAGCGTCGCGGAGCGGCTCGAGCACCGGTGGCGGCCGGTGTCCGCCGGCTTCGCCGTGCCGGTCTTCGCGCTGTTCGCGGCGGGAGTGCCGCTGGCGGACGGCGCACTCGGCGCCGCGCTGGGCGACCCGGTGGCCCAGGGCGTCGCGCTCGGGCTGGTCGTCGGCAAGCCCGTCGGCATCGTGGCCGCGACCTGGCTCGTGGCGCGCTTCACGCGGGCGGAGCTCGCCCCGGAGCTGCACTGGCGCGACATCGGCGCCGTCGGCCTGCTGGCCGGCATCGGGTTCACGGTGTCCCTGCTCATCGGCGAGCTCGCGTTCGGCGCCGGCAGCCCGCACGACGAGCACCTCAAGGTCGCCATCCTGGTCGCGTCCGCGACGGCGGCGGTGCTCGGCGGCAGCGCGCTCGCGTGGCGGGACCGGCACCACCGGCAGGCCCGGGAGACCGCCCCGACGCGGTAGGTTCGGCTCCGATGACCGTCGACTCCTCCGCCCTGCTGCTCGAGGGCCCGTGGCGGCACCACTTCGTCCCCGCGAACGGCGCGCGGTTCCACGTCGCCGTCGCGGGACCGGACGACCGTGACGTGCCCCTCGTCGTGCTGCTGCACGGCCTGCCGGAGCTGTGGTGGGCGTGGCGCCACCAGCTCCCGGCGCTCGCCGAGGACGGGTACCGCGTCGTCGCGATGGACCTGCGGGGCACCGGGGGCTCGGACAAGCCGCCGATCGGCTACGACGTCCCCACCCTGACGCGGGACGTCGCGGGCGTCGTGCGGTCGCTCGGGTGCGACCGGGCCGTCGTCGTCGGGCACGGCGTGGGGGGCGGCGACGTCGCCTGGGCCATGCCCGCGTACCACCCGGACCTCACCCGGGGCGTCGTCGCCGTGTCCTCCCCGCACCCGCTGCTGCGCCGGGCGGACCCGCGCTCCGGCCTGCGCGCCCGGGCCGCGCGCCGGATGGCGGCGATCCAGCTCCCCTACCTGCCGGAGCGCTCGATGACGCGGGGCGACCTGGTGGCGCGCCTGCTGCGCGAGTGGGGCGGGCCACGCTGGCCGGACCCCGCAGCGCTCGCGGTGTACCGCCGCGCCGCGCAGGTGCCGTTCGCGGCCCACTCCGCCCTGGAGCAGGTGCGCTGGCTCTACCGGTCCGGCGCGCGCGCCGACGGCCGCCGCCACGCCCAGGCCCTGCGGGCCGCCGCCCCGGTGCCGACCCTCCAGGTGCACGGCGGGTCCGACGGGTGCTACCCCGTGGCCCGCGCCATGGCCGACGGCCCCGTCGGGCGGGCGCTGGGCTCGCAGTACCGGTTCGAGATGCTCTCCGGGGCGGGGCACTACCTGCCCGAGGAGGAGCCCGACCGGGTCACCGCGGTCCTGCGGGACTGGCTGCGCGACCTGCGCTGACCCGCGCCGGGCGCGGGCGTCAGGCCGAGGCGCTCCCGGGCGCGGGCGGGACGGGCGCCGGCGGGACGGGCGCGGGCGGGACGGGCGCGGCCGGGACCGGGACCGGCGGCACCGCGGCGCGGACCAGCGCCGAGGGGCAGTCGCGCGTCAGCGGGCACGTCGCGCAGTCCGGTCGGCGCGCGTGGCAGGTCCGCCGGCCGTGGAAGATCAGCCGGTGGCTCAGCAGCGTCCACTCGGCGCGCGGGATCAGGGCCGCGATGTCCTGCTCGACCTTCACCGGGTCGTCCTCGGTGGTCCAGCCCAGCCGCCGCGCGAGGCGCCCGACGTGCGTGTCGACCGTGATGCCGGGGATCCCGAACGCGTCGCCCAGCACCACGTTCGCGGTCTTGCGCCCGACGCCGGGCAGCGTCACGAGGTCCGCCAGGCGCGGCGGCACCTCGCCGTCGAACCGCTCGACGAGGGCGCGCCCGAGCCCCTGCAGCGAGCGGGCCTTCGCCCGGAAGAACCCGGTCGGGCGGATCAGCTCCTCGAGCTCCGCCGGGTCGGCGCCCGCGTACGCCGCGGCGTCGGGGTAGCGCGCGAACAGCGCGGGGGTGACCTGGTTGACCCGGACGTCCGTCGTCTGCGCGGACAGCACCGTGGCCACGAGCAGCTCCAGCGGCGTCCGGAAGTCGAGCTCGCAGCGCGCGTCCGGCCAGCGGACCGCGAGCGCCCGGTTCACCCGGCGGGCGCGCCGGACCAGGGCGAGCGGGGGCCGGTCGGCGGACGGCGCGGGCGACGTCATCGGGCCAGCGTAGGTCCCCCCGGGGGAACGGGCTGCTTCCCCCGGGTGACCGAGGCACGGTTCACACCCCCGACCGCTCAAGTCCGCGCCGGTGCACGTCGAACGACTGGGAGACGGCCCGCGACCCGCGGTCCCGAGGAGGACGGCGGAGCGCATGACCCTGGCGGGGACGGCCGCGGAGCTCGTCGAGCTGCGGCGGCAGCGGGGCGCTCTGCGCCTGGAGCACCAGCACGTGGTGCGGTGGCGCCGCCTCGTCCGGGACCGCCTGGAGCTGGCCGTCGCCGCGGCCGCGCCACCGCAGGCCCCCGGGGCGGACCCCGACGTGCGCGACCTGCTCGGTCCCGCCGGCGACGTCCCGCCCGCGGCCGAGCTCGCGGCGGCGGTGCGCGGGGCGCTCCCGATCGCCGAGGTGCAGGAGCTGCCGCGGCTCCGCGAGCTCGAGGGCCGGCTCGCGCGGTACGAGCACCGGCTCGCCGACGCCCTGCGCGAGCTGACCGACCGGTACATCGAGCACCTCGCCCGCGACGTCACGGACGGCGGCACCCGCGCGCTCGACGGGGCCGCACGCGCCTGATGAGGCAGACTGAGGGTCGTCACATCCCGGTCAGAAGGTGAGGTTCCTCCCGTGGAGGACGACGTCGTGCTCACGGCGCCCCTGTTCGCGAACATGGACCCCGAGGCGTCCCGGACGCTGCTCGCGTCGATGGCGCCGGTGCACGTCGCGCGCGGAGAGGTGCTGTTCCACGAGGGCGAGCCGGGTGACCGGCTGTACGTGATCCGCTCCGGCAAGATCAAGCTCGGCCGCCGCTCCTCGGACGGGCGGGAGAACCTGCTCGCCGTGCTGGGCCCCGGCGAGATGTTCGGCGAGCTGTCGCTGTTCGACCCCGGCCCGCGCACCGCCACCGCCACCGGCCTCGCGGACGCCGTGGTGCTGGAGCTCGACCACGGCGCCCTCATGCCGTGGCTCGAGCAGAACCCGACCGTCGCCAAGCACCTGCTCGGCGCCCTGGGGCGCCGGCTGCGGCGCACGAACGACGCGCTCGCCGACCTCGTGTTCTCGGACGTCCCGGGCCGCGTCGCGAAGGCGCTGCTGGACCTGTCGCACCGGTTCGGCCAGCAGACCGACGAGGGGGTGCGCGTCGCGCACGACCTGACGCAGGAGGAGCTCGCGCAGCTCGTCGGCGCCAGCCGCGAGACGGTCAACAAGGCGCTGGCGGACTTCGCCGCGCGCGGCTGGGTGCGGCGCGAGGGCCGCGCGATCGTGCTGCTGGACCTCGAGCGGCTGGAGCGTCGCGCGCGCTGAGACCGCCCCCGGACGCCGACGGCCCGGTCGCCCCTCGCGGGGTGACCGGGCCGTCGTGGTCCCGCGACCGGCGCGGGGTCAGTCCTCCGGGGCGAGCTCGACGACGATCTCGACCTCGACGGGCGAGTCGAGCGGCAGCACCGCGACGCCCACGGCGGAGCGCGCGTGCACGCCGGCGTCGCCGAACACCTCCTGCAGCAGGGTGCTCGCGCCGTTGATCACGCCGGGCTGGCCGGTGAACGCGGGGTCGCTCGCGACGAAGCCCACGACCTTGACGACCCGGACGACCCGGTCGAGGTCGCCCACGACCGAGGCGACCGCGGCGACCGCGTTGAGCGCCGCCGTCCGCGCGAGCTCCTGCGCGGTCTCCGGCGACACCTGCCCGGGTCCCGTGCCGACCTTGCCCGCGACGGGCAGCGCGCCGCCGACGAACGGCAGCTGGCCGGACGTGTGGACGTGGGCGCCGGTGCGGACGGCCGGGACGTAGGCGGCGACGGGCGCGGCGACCTCGGGCAGCTCGATGCCGAGCGCCGCGAGGCGCTCGAGGACCCGCCCGCTCACTTCTCGCCCGTCGGGCGCTTGAGGTAGGCGACCAGACCGGTCTCGGACTGGAGGACCTGGACGAGCTCCCAGCCGTCCTGACCCCACTGGTCGAGGATCGCCTTGGTCGCGTGCACGATGAGCGGGACGGTCGCGTACTCCCACGTGGTGGTGGCCATGACGCCACCCTAGCCCGGGAGCCCGGTGGGTCGGCCGGCGTCCCGGGGGACGGCGGGCCGGCGGGCGCCGGACGGCCGGGGCCGTCAGGTGGCCAGCGCCTGCGCCCGGCTCACGTCGGCCTCGCCGACGAGCTCGTCGCGCCAGCACTCCACCTCCGGGCGCCGGCGGCGCAGCGCCCGGCGCTCGCGCTCGGTCATGCCGCCCCACACCCCGAAGTCCGCCCGCGAGTCGAGCGCGTCGGCCAGGCACTCCAGGCGCACGACGCAGGCCGTGCACACGGAGCGCGCGTCGCGCTGCGCCGCACCCTCGACGAACAGCTCGTCCGGGGGCACCTTGCCCGACCCGCACGCCGCCCGCGCCGTCCAGTGGCCGTCCGGCCCCGCGATCGACATCGGCACTCCCTCGTCCCTGAGACACCGGGACGCGCCGGGGCGTCCGCCCGCACCGAGGTGCGACGACGGACGCTGCGGCAGTCCCCCCTGCACGGCGACCGTACCCGGTCGTGTCGCCCCGGGGCATCCACCGTTCGGTGGAACCAGTCGCGTTCCCGCACGCGGCGGGCCGTGTGCAGGTACCGTGCAGGTCCCCGTGCGCCCTGTGGACCGCACGATCACGCGCCGCCTCCTCCCGTACCCTGGCAGGCATGGCTCCCTCCCCCTCGCCGCGCGGGCGGCAGGTCACCGTCGTGCAGGCGCTCGCGCTGCTGCTCGCCTTCGTGCTGACGGCAGGCGTCGGCGGGCTCCTGACCGCCGGGCTGGTGCTGCCCACCGTGGCGGTCGCCGACACCGCGACCGACCTCAGCATCGAGGCGTTCGAGGACCTGCCGAGCGAGCTGGAGCCGGGCCCGCTGTCGGAGAAGTCCACGATGCTCGCCGCCGACGGCACCGTGCTGGCGACCTTCTACTCCGAGAACCGCGTCGTCGTCCCGCTGGAGGACGTGTCGGAGGCCATGCAGCAGGCCGTCATCGCCACGGAGGACAAGCGGTTCTACCTGCACGGCGGCATCGACCCGGCCGGCATGATGCGCGCCGCGGCCCGCAACCTGCTCGGCAGCTCACGCGAAGGCGCGTCGACGCTCACGCAGCAGTACGTGAAGAACGTCCTCATCGAGACCGCGGTCCGCGAGAACGACCTCGCCGCCGCGGCCGCCGCCCGTGAGGCCGAGGGCCCCGAGGGGTACTCGCGCAAGCTCCGCGAGGCGAAGCTGGCCATCGCCCTCGAGAAGCGGATGACCAAGGACGAGATCCTCGAGAACTACCTCAACATCGCGCAGTTCGGCGTCGCGACCTACGGCGTGGAGTCCGCCGCCCAGCGGTACTTCAGCAAGTCCGCGAAGGACCTGACGTACCTCGAGGCCGCGACGATCGCCGGCATCACCAAGAGCCCCAGCGCCTTCGACCCGGTGGACTACCCGGAGGACGCCCAGGGCCGCCGCAACGTGGTGCTCGGCCTGATGAGGGACCAGGACTACATCACGAAGAAGGAGTACGACGAGGGCGTGAAGACGCCGATCGCCGACACCCTCCACGTGAGCGAGCCCCGCAGCGGGTGCATGTCCGCCGGCAGCGTCGTCGCCGGTTCCGGGTTCTTCTGCGACTACGTGACCCGCGTCATCGAGAACGACCCGGCCTTCGGCGAGACGCCCGAGGAGCGCCGGGAGCTGCTGCTGCGCGGCGGCCTGACCATCACGACCACCCTCGACCCGCGCCTGCAGACCTCCGCCGACGCCGAGGTGAAGGCCGGCGTGCCGGTGGACGACCCGACCGGCATCGGCTCCGCGATCTCCGTCGTGCAGCCGGGCACCGGCCAGATCAAGGCCATGGCCGAGAACCGGAACTTCAACAACTCCGCGGACGCCACCGGGCGCGACACGTCGGTCAACTACAACACCTCGTACGACTACGGCGGCTCGACCGGCTTCGCCCCCGGCTCGACGTTCAAGCCGTTCACCCTGCTGGAGTGGCTGAAGCAGGGCCACAGCCTCAACGAGCGCGTGAACGGCTCGGTCCGCCCGCTCAACGAGAACCAGTTCACCGCGTGCGGGCAGCCGGGCATCAACAAGACCTGGACGCCCGGCAACGCCGAGGGCGGCCGAGGCGTCATGACGGTCGCCGACGCGACCAAGGGCTCGGTCAACCTGGCCTACCTGTCGATGGCCATGCAGCTCGACCTCTGCAACATCATGGACGGGGCCGCGCAGCTCGGCGTCGTCAAGGCGGGCGGCAAGTCCGGAACCGGCACGTTCGACCCGTTCCCCGCCAACGTGCTCGGCTCGCAGTCGACGACGCCGCTCGCGCTCGCCGCGGCGTACGCGACGTTCGCCTCCGGCGGCACCTACTGCCAGCCGATCGCGATCACCAGCGTCAAGAACGCGAGCGGCGAGGAGCTGGACATCCCGTCCGCGAACTGCACGCCCGCGCTCAGCCCCGAGCTCGCGAACGCCATGAACTTCGGTCTCAGCCAGGTCTGGAACGGCACGGGCAGGACGATAGGGACGCCGCAGTACACCGCGTCCGGCAAGACCGGCACGACGTCGGAGAACGAGTACACCTGGTTCGTCGGCTACACCCCGCGCCTGTCGACGGCCGTGTGGGTCGGCTACCCGGACCGCTTCACCCCGATGCAGCACATCACCGTCGGCGGCCAGTGGGTCAACTACATGTACGGCGCGACGATCGCCGGCCCGACGTGGAAGCGGTTCATGGACACCGCCCTGCTCGACGGCGACCCGAACCCCGGGTTCGGCGAGCCGACCAGCGAGTACGTGTACGGGCGGCCGGTGCCCGTCCCGTCCGTCGTCGGCCAGGACCAGGCGACCGCGACGAGCACGCTCGAGGGCGCCGGGTTCGCGGTCACGATCGGGACGCCCGCCAACTCCGACAGCGTCCCGGCGGGCTCGGTCATCAGCCAGGACCCGGCCGGGGAGGCCACGCTCGGATCGGCCATCACCCTGACCGTCTCGAGCGGTCCCGCCCCCCAGGCTCCCGACGAGCAGGAGGACGGGCAGCAGAACGGCGAGGGCGGAGGCCGCGGCGGTCGCGGCGGCGGCGGCGGCGGTGGCGAGGGCCAGCCCAGGCCGAACGACCCGTGACGCACCCCGCCGCCCGCACCCTCGGCGGACTCGCGCTCGCAGGTGCCGGCGCGCTGGCCTGGGCGTCTCTCGTCGAGGTCCGCTGGTACACCCTGCGCGAGGTCACCGTCCCGGTGCTGCCCGCCGGGCAGGACCCGCTGCGGGTCCTGCACCTGTCGGACCTGCACCTGACGCCCGGGCAGCGCCGCAAGGTCGACTGGGTGCGTGACCTCGCGTCGCTGCGACCCGACCTGGTGGTGGACACCGGCGACAACTGGGCGCACCTCGACGCGATGCCCACCCTCCTGGAGGCGCTCGAGCCGCACCTCGGCACCCCCGGGGCGTTCGTCTGGGGCTCGAACGACTTCGTCGCGCCGACGCCCAAGAACCCCGCGCGGTACCTGCTGCCCGACGCCCGGACGACCCGCCGGGAGCCGCCGGTCGAGCTGCCGTGGCGCGAGCTCGGACGCCGCCTGTCGTCCGCGGGCTGGGTCGACCTCACGAACCGCCGCGGCGTGGTGGAGACCGCCGGGCGCCGGATCTCGCTGGTCGGCACCGACGACGCCCACCTGGACCGCGACCGGTTCCCCGCGGCCGGCGGCCCGGACGACGTCCGCCCGGCCCCCGTGCGGGACGACGCCGGCGTGACCCGGGCGGAGGGCGGCGACGTCGACCTGCACCTCGGCGTCACGCACGCCCCGTACCGGCGCGTCCTGGACGCCATGCTGGCCGACGACGCCGACCTGGTGCTGGCCGGCCACACGCACGGCGGCCAGCTCGCGGTGCCCGGCTACGGCGCCCTCGTCACCAACTGCGACCTGGACCGCGGTCGCGCCAAGGGCCTGCACGGCTGGCCCGGCCCGCGTCCCGACGAGCGCGGCGGCGCCGACTCCACGTGGCTGCACGTCAGCGGCGGCCTCGGCACCTCCCCGTACGCGCCGGTGCGCTTCGCGTGCCGCCCGGAGGCGACCCTCCTGACGCTGGTCCCCGCCTGACCGACGCGACGTCGGTCACACCCCGCGACGGCCTGCCCGTCCCGGTTAACGACCACCCCCGGACCTCGGCTATGCTGGGCGGGCTTCACCGGGGTGTGGCGCAGCTTGGTAGCGCGCCTCGTTCGGGACGAGGAGGTCGTGGGTTCGAATCCCGCCACCCCGACCGGTGATGTCGCGGCAGGACATCGACGAAGGCCCGGACCGGACGGTCCGGGCCTTCGTGGTCCGTCGGCGCGCTCAGCAGCCCGACCGGGTCTCCTGCCTGCCGGGCTCGACGCCCGGGTGGCCGACGTCGGTCCCGGCCGGCCGCTCCCGACCGGGCACGTCGGCACCGGAGACCTCGGCACCGGGCACCTCCGCACCGGGCACGTCGGCACCGGGCACCTCCGCACCGGGCACCTCGGCACCGGGCACGTCGGCACCGGACGACCCCGGCGCGGTCCGTGGCGCCCCGAGCGCGGCCGTCGCGATGCGGAAGCGGTCGCGTCCCGCCTGCTTCGCCCGGTACAGCGCGATGTCCGCGGCCGCCAGGGCGCTGCCCGGCGGGGTCGCCGCCGTGACGCGCGCGATGCCGGCGGAGAACGTGACGCCGGTGCCCTCCTCCGCCCACTCGGCGCGCAGCGCGCGGAGCATGTTGACGGCCTGGACGGGCTCGGTGCGCGGCAGGACCAGCACGAACTCCTCACCGCCGTACCGGGCGGCGTAGTCGCGGCGGCGCAGGTGCTGGTCGACCGCGTGACCGAAGCGCTCGAGCACGTGGTCCCCCATCACGTGGCCCTGCGTGTCGTTGACGTCCTTGAAGTGGTCGAGGTCGCAGATGACGACGCAGTCGCCCGGGCGCGCGGCCGCCAGCCGGTCGTCGAGCCCCCGGCGGTTGCCGAGCGACGTGAGCGCGTCCGTGCGGGCGTCGGCGCGCAGCCTGCGGAGGATGGCGCGCTGGTAGGCGATGGTGAGCGCCAGCACCTGCGCGATCGCCCACCAGATGACCCCGTAGACGGCGAGCCGCACCAGGACGTGGCCTCCGAGCTCCGTCACCATCACGGCGTACGCGCACCACGCCACGGGCAGCAGCGCGAGCGCGTCCCGGCCGCGGTGGAACAGCCCGACGTAGACGAAGCAGAGCGGGACGAGGCCGACGAACGCCTCCGCGACCCCGGAGGTGGTCAGGCCCAGCCCGCCCAGCGCGAGGAGCAGCGCGGCGGGGAACGCGAGCGTCGCGCGGGAGCCGCGGCGCCACGGCAGGCGCAGGCTCGCGAGGACCAGCAGCAGCATGGCGGCGGACGTGGAGGCGAGGACGGCGAGCTCGTGCTGGTCGACGCCGAGGAACGCCGCGCCGAGCACCACGACCGCGCCGGCGAACAGCAGCATGACGCGCCCGGCGGTGGCCGCGTTGCCGCCGACGCGGAACGGCGCCGGCACGTGGGCGAGCAGACGGACGACCACGGGCGCGTCGGTGCGCTCGCGGAGGTCGTCGGTCGCGGAGGGGGTCACAGGTGACCCATCGGCCGACCCGGGCGCCACCTTCAGGAAGTGGTTGACCCGTCCACAAGATCTGCGCGAGATGCTGCGGTCCGCCTCAGCGCCACCGGAACACGCGCGCGGCGACCGGCACGAGCACGACGGTCCACCCGGCCATCACGAGCAGCTCCCGCACCGGGACGCCGTCGCCCACCCACCCGGCGAGCATCGCCTGCGACCCGGCGCCGAGCGGCGTCCACACGGCGATCCGCTGGATCGCCTCGGGCATGATCGGCAGCGGCAGCCACACGCCCGCGAAGAACAGCGAGACGAAGTACAGCGTCATGCCGATGCCGTTCGCGGCCCCGGCGGTGGGCGCCCGCGCCGCGACCAGCGAGCCCAGCCCGAAGGTCGACGCGGCGGTGAGCAGGAACGCCGCCAGCACGACGCCCGGCCGCTCGGGCGCTGTCACGTCGACGACCAGCATGCCGACGGTGAGCGTGAGGACGGCCGCGAGGAGCAGCGCCGCGACGTTCACGACGATCTGCGCGACCAGGAGCCGCGACGGCGGCAGCGGCGTGGTCGACAGCCGGCGCAGCACGCCCTGCCCCCGGTACGTGGCGATGACCGTCGGGTAGGACGAGAGGGCGACGGTGCCGACCGCCAGGGTGAGCACGATCGGCGTGTAACCGGTGATGCCCGAGATGGTGGCGAGCAGCGGGTCGGACGGGTCGTACGGCGCGGACCCCCACGGCGTCGCGAGCCCGAGCACCGTCAGCAGCACGGCCGGGAAGAGCAGGGCGAAGAACACGGTGGCGGGGTCGCGCAGCGCCAGGCGTGCCTCGACGGACGTCACCCGGGCGAGCACCCGGGGGCTGGTCGCGGACATGTCAGACCTCCTGGACGGCGGGCCGGGCGTCCGCGCCGGTGAGCCGGACGAACGCGTCCTCGAGGGTGGCCCGGCCGACGCGCAGGTCGTCCGGGCGGATGCCGTCGGCCGCGAGGGCGACCATGACGTCCTGGACCACGTTGCCGGTGCCGCGGACCTCGACGGTGCCGCCCGGGCGCTCCTCCACGCCGGACACCGCGGGCAGCGCGCGCAGCACGGCGAGGTCGGGCGCCGACGACGGGCGGAACACCAGCGACTGGTCGGCGCCGACACGGGCTGCGACCTCGGCGGGCGACCCCTCGGCGACCACCCGGCCGGAGTCGACCAGGACCACCCGGTCGCACAGCCGCTCGGCCTCCTCCATGATGTGCGTGACCAGCAGGATCGTCACGCCGCGCTCCCGCACGCGCTCCACCACGGACCACGTGTCCCGGCGCGCCTGCGGGTCCAGTCCCGTGGTCAGCTCGTCGAGGACCGCGATCTCCGGGTTGCCGACCAGCGCGAGCGCGATCGACAGGCGCTGCTTCTGCCCGCCGGACAGCGCGGCGAAGCGGGTGCCGGCCTTGTCGAGCAGGTCGAGGTCGCGCAGCAGCGTCTCCGGGTCGGCCGGGTCGTCGTAGAAGCAGGCGTACTCCTCGACCGCCTCCCGCACGGTCAGGCGGGCCGGCAGGGCCGACTCCTGGAGCTGCAGGCCGACGCGCTCGCGCAGGGCCGCCCGGTCGCGCGCCGGCCCGCCCGGGTCGAGCCCGAGGACCCGGACGTCGCCGCCGTCCCGGTCGCGCAGGCCGCCGATGATCTCGACGGTCGTGGTCTTGCCGGCGCCGTTGCGCCCCAGGATGCCGACGATCTCCCCCTGCTGGACGGTGAGGCCGACGTCGGCGACGGCCACGGTGCTGCCGTAGCGCTTGTGCAGGTGCTCCGCGTGGATCACGGGTTCGGTGCGGGTCATGCGGGTCGTTCCTCCTCGGCTCGGACGTGCGGGAGGTGCGGGGGTGCGCGGCCGCTCCCGGGCCGCCGCGCGCGGTGCGCGGGTCAGCCCCTGCGGGGTGCGATCGCGCGACGGCGGGTCAGGACGGAGAAGGCGGCCGCGAGCGCCGCCGCCAGGACGGTCGCCACGGCCAGGACCGCGAGCGGTGGGGTGCCGGTGCCCGGCTCCCCGCCGACGACGTCCGCGAACGGCCGCCAGTCCCCGCCGTCGCCCACGAGCGTCGCGACGAGCAGGACCGGGCCGACGGTGAGCGGGAGCGTCAGGGTGCCCCACCACCCGCCGCCGACCGCGTAGACGGTGCCGACCAGCAGCCCGGAGAGGTGGGCCACGAGGTAGGTCGCCAGGTAGCTGATGAAGACGGCGACCAGGCCCTCGGACGGCGCGAACCAGCCGTCGACCAGTCCCCAGTCCCACCCCATCGCCCGGTACCAGGTGCGCTCGGCGAGCAGCGCGGCCGTCATGCCGGCCGAGAGCACGGCGGCGATCACGACCACCGCGCCCAGGGCGCCGCGCACGTAGCTGCGGCGCGTCATCCCGTTCGCGACGTGCACGGGCGGGTACGCCGCCGCCACGCCGATGAGCACCGAGAAGGGGAACCAGATGCCGCTCTGGCGGGCGAACCAGACCACGGACATCTCGACGTGGCCGACGGAGGCGACCACCAGCGGCACCGCGACGACCACCACGACGACGATCGCGGCGTAGATGCCGGCGATGGGCGCGAACCAGCGCAGCAGGTTCCGCGCGGTGCGGAGCGCGGGACCGCGCCGGCGGCCGGTGCGGGCCGGCCACAGCGGCCTGCCGCGGGCGGCGCCGGGCGCAGGTGACGGTGCGTGCGCGGTGGTCATCGGACCCTCCCCAGCTCCTGGACGGCCTCGCCGGCGCCCTCCGCGGTCAGGTGGACGAAGAGGTCCTGCAGGGGCACCGGGCCCAGCTCGAGCCCCGCGGCGCGGGCGTCCGCCCGCTCGGCGTCCGACGGCGACGCGAGCACGGTGGCCTGCGCGGTCCCGCCGAGCTGCTGGCGCCCGAGCACCGTGCGCCCGACGACGAAGCGCTCGACCTCCCGGACGGGCCCGGTGACGGAGACCCCGCGAGCGGTCAGCGCGTCGGCCTCCTGCGCGAGCAGCACCCGCCCGTGGTCGATCACGACGACGTGCTCCAGCAGGCGCTCGACCTCCGCGATGAGGTGGCTCGACAGCAGGACGGTGCGCGGGTGCTCGACGTAGTCCTCCAGCAGCGCGTCGTAGAAGGCGTACCGGGCCGGGGCGTCGAGCCCCAGGTGCACCTCGTCGAGGATCGTCAGGTCGGCGCGCGCCGCGACGGCCAGGACGATCCCGAACGCGGACTTCTGGCCGCGGGACAGCTTCTGCGGCTTGGCGCCGGGGTCGAGCGCGAACCGGTCCATGAGGCGCTCGGCGACCTCCCGGCTGAACGCGGGGCGACTGTCCGCCGTGTAGCGCAGGTTGGTGCGCAGCGTCTCGGAGTCGAGCACGTCACCGGACTCGCGGACCAGCAGGATGCGCGGCACGACGTCCTCGTCCTCCCAGGGCTCGCGGCCCCCGACGAGCACCCGCCCGGCCGTCGGCCGCCGGAACGCCGCGACCACGGACGCGAGCGTCGTCTTGCCGGACCCGTTGCGGCCGAGCAGCCCGGTGACGGCGCCGGCGGGGACGCTGAGCGTCACGCCGTCGAGGGCGACCGTCCGCCCGTAGCGCACGGTGAGGTCCTGGACCTCGACGTCGAGGGCGGTCACGACGCCGCCCCGTCCTCGAGGGCCGCGCGGTCCCGCAGCCGGGCGACGACGTCCTCGAGCGGGATGCCGAGCGCGCGGGCCCTCTCCGCGACCGGGTCGACGACCTCCGCGAAGAACGACTCCCGCCCCTCGGCGCGCAGCCGGTCGGGCGCACCCGGCGCCACGAACATGCCGACGCCGCGGCGCTTGTACAGGATCCCGTCGTCGACGAGCTGCGCGAACGCCTTGGCCGCCGTGGCCGGGTTGATGCGGAAGGTGGTGGCGTACTGCGTGGTGCTCATCACCTGCTCCTCGGGCTGGAGGTCGCCCCGCAGGACGTCCTGGCGGATCTGGTCGGCGATCTGCACGTAGATGGGGTCACGCCCGTCGAACACGCGCACCCACCTCCTCGCCGGTCCTGCGGTTCATTACTCCACTAATGAACCACAGCACCTCGCCCCCGCACAAGCCCGGGCAGCACGGAGCCCGCCGCGGCGGGCGTGACGGTGCGGCCGTCACGCCCGCCGGGCGGGCTCGGGGAGGCGTCAGGCCCGGGCGGCGCCCAGGCGCGCGGCCAGCAGCTCCGCGACCTGCACGGCGTTGAGGGCCGCGCCCTTGCGGAGGTTGTCGTTCGAGATGAACAGCGCGAGGCCCCGGCCGTCCGGCGCGCCCGGGTCCTGCCGGATCCGCCCCACCAGGGACGGGTCCGCGCCCGCGGCGGCCTGCGGCGTCGGGACGTCCGCGAGCTGCACCCCCGGCGCGCCGGCGAGCAGCTCGTACGCGCGCTGCGGCGTGATCGGCCGCTCGAACTCCGCGTTCACGGACAGCGAGTGGCCCGTGTACACCGGCACCCGCACGCAGGTCCCGGACACCAGCAGGTCGGGGATGCCCAGGATCTTGCGGGACTCGTTGCGGAGCTTCTGCTCCTCGTCGGTCTCCAGCAGGCCGTCGTCGACGATCGACCCCGCGAGCGGGATGACGTTGAACGCGATCGGGGCGACGTACGTCACCGGCTCCGGGAACGTCACGGCGGACCCGTCGTGCACGAGCGCGAGCGTGTCCTGCTCGACCGCCGCGCGCACCTGGCCGTCCAGCTCCTGCGCGCCGGCGAGCCCGCTGCCGGACACCGCCTGGTACGTCGACACGATCAGCCGGCGGAGCCCGGCCTCCTCGTGCAGCACCCGCAGCACCGGCATGGCCGCCATCGTGGTGCAGTTCGGGTTCGCGACGATGCCCTTCGGGATGTCGTCGAGCGCACCGGGGTTCACCTCGGAGACGACCAGCGGCACGTCGGGGTCCATGCGCCAGGCCGACGAGTTGTCGACCACCGTGACGCCCGCCGCCGCGAACCGCGGCGCCTGGGCCCTCGAGGTCGCGCCGCCCGCGGAGAACAGCGCGATGTCGAGCCCGCTCGGGTCCGCCGTCGCGGCGTCCTCCACGACGACGTCGCGCCCACGCCACGGCAGCGTCGACCCGGCCGAGCGCGCGGACGCGAAGTAGCGGATCTCCGCCACCGGGAAGTCGCGCTCGTCCAGCAGCCGCCGCATGACGGCACCGACCTGACCGGTCGCCCCGACGACGCCGACCCGCAGCCCGGCGCCCACCTGCTCGCTCATCGTCCCGTCCCTCCGTACACCACGGCCTGCTCGTCGGCGCTGTCCAGGTCGAACGCGGTGTGCACGGCGCGCACCGCGTCGTCGAGCTGGTCGGAGCGCGTCACCACCGAGATCCGGATCTCCGACGTCGAGATCATCTCGATGTTGATCCCCGCCTCCGACAGCGCCGCGAACAGCCGCGCGGACACCCCCGGGTGGGACTTCATGCCGGCACCGATCAGGGACAGCTTGCCGATGGTGTCGTCGTACTGCAGCGAGGTGAAGCCGATGTCCGGCTGGTGCTCGGTGAGCGCCGTGGTCGCGGCGGCGCCGTCGCTGGCCGGCAGCGTGAAGGAGATGTCCGTGCGGCCGGTCGCCGCGGCCGAGACGTTCTGCACGATCATGTCGAGGTTCACGCCCGCGGCCGCGACGACCTCGAAGATGCGCGCGGCCTTGCCGGGCACGTCCGGGACGTCGACGATCGTGATCTTGGCCTCGCTGCGGTCGTGCGCGACGCCGGCGATGATCGGCTGCTCCATCGGTGCTCCTTCTTCGTTCGGCGCGTCGGTGACGAGCGTGCCCGTGTGCGTGGAGAACGACGACCGCACGTGCACGGGCACCGCGTAGCGGCGGGCGTACTCGACGCAGCGCAGCATCAGCACCTTCGCGCCGCTGGCCGCCATCTCGAGCATCTCGTCGTAGCTGATCCGGTCGATCTTGCGGGCCGACGGCACGATGCGCGGGTCCGCGGTGAACACGCCGTCCACGTCGGTGTAGATCTCGCAGACGTCGGCGTGCAGGGCGGCCGCGAGCGCCACCGCGGTGGTGTCGGAGCCGCCGCGGCCGAGCGTCGTGACGTCGTTGGTGTGCTGGGTGACGCCCTGGAAGCCCGCGACGATCGCCACGGCGCCGGAGTCCAGGGCGGCGGCGATGCGGCTCGGCGAGACGTCGATGATCCGCGCCTTGCCGTGCACCTCGTCGGTGATGACGCCCGCCTGCTGGCCGGTGAACGACTGCGCCTCCACGCCCAGGCTGCTGATCGCCATCGCGAGCAGCGACATGGAGATCCGCTCGCCCGCGGTCAGCAGGATGTCCATCTCGCGCGACGGCGGCAGCGGGGTCATCTGCTGCGCGAGGTCGATGAGCTCGTCCGTCGTGTCGCCCATCGCGGACACGACCACCACCACGTCGTCGCCCGCGCGCTTGGCCTCCGCGATCCGCTTCGCGACGCGCTTGATGCTGTCGGCGTCGGCGACCGACGAACCGCCGTACTTCTGCACGATGAGGGCCACGAGTGGGGACTTTCCGGGTGGCGGGGTCCGGCCGCGGGGGGCGACCGGCAGGGGTCGGGCGCAGTCTAGGACGCGCCGGCGCCCGTCCCCCCGGGCCGCCCGCATCGCGGGACCGCGCGGTCGCGGCTACAGCAGCGAGGCGGCCAGCCGCACGATCAGCACCGCCACGACCACCAGGAACACCACCCGCACGAACCCGCTGCCCCGGGCGACCGCGGTGCGCGCGCCGAGGTACGAGCCCAGGACGTTGGCCGCGCCGACCAGCAGCCCCAGCCGCCACAGCGGTGCCCCCTGCGCGGCGAAGACGACGAGCGCCCCGAGGTTGGTGGCGGCGTTCACGATCTTCGCCTGCGCGGACGCCTCGAGGAACGCGTACCCGAGCACGCCGACGAGGGCGATGACCAGGAACGACCCGGTGCCCGGTCCGAGCAGTCCGTCGTAGAACCCGATGCCGGCCCCCAGGCCGAGCGCCACGAGCAGGTGCGTGCGCCCCTGCCAGCGCAGGGCGGTGGCCCGCCCGACCTGCGGCCGGGCGACCGTGTACGCGGCGACCGCCACCAGCGCCACGAGGATCACGGGCACGAACACGTCCTCGGGGAGCAGCGACGCGAGGCCCGCCCCGCCGGCGGCGCCGGTCAGCGCCGCGAGCGCCATCGGGCCCGCCGTCGCGAGGCCGGGCTGCACCCGGCGGTAGTAGGTCGCCGCGCTGACGGACGTCCCGAGGATGCCGGCGAGCTTGTTCGTGGCGAGCGCCTGCACCGGGCTGATGCCGGGCACGAGCAGCAGCGCCGGCAGCTGCACCAGACCGCCCCCGCCGACCACGGCGTCGACCCAGCCCGCGGCGAAGCCGGCCAGGACGAGCAGCAGGACGGTGCCGAGGGTGAGCTCCAGCCCGGAGACCGTCACGAGGCGGTCGCGCGGTGCGCGGCCACGATCGCGGCGGCGGCGCGACGCAGGTGCTCCGCGACCGCCGCGCCGGCCTCGGGACCGCCCACGTAGCCCGCGACCATCGCGCCGTCACGGAGCATGACGAGCTCCTCGGCGGCGGCCGTCGCGTCGGGGACGCCCAGCTCCGTGAGCAGCTCCGCGGCGGTCGCGACCATCCAGCGCCGGTGCTCGGCGACCACCGCGCGCACCGGGTGCGACGGGTCGGCGTACTCGGCCGCGGCGTTGATGAACGGGCAGCCCCGGAACCCCGGGAGGCACGCCGCACCCCCGAGCACGCCCGCGTAGGCGTCGAGCACCGTGCGGGGGTCCGCGGGGTGCGCGGCCCGGTAGCCGTCCACCGCGGCGCGCTCGGCGTCGGCGACCGACGTCAGGTAGGCGACGACGAGGGCGTCCTTGGTGGGGAAGTGCCGGTAGAACGTGACCTTCGAGACCCCGGCCTCGGCGATGACCCGGTCGGCGCTGACGGTGCGGATGCCGTCCGCTGCGAAGCGCCGGGAGGCGGCGTCGAGGATGCGGGCGGCCACGGGCGACGCGGGCCGGGCGGGGGCGGGCGTCGGCGCGGACGTCGGCACGGCGGTCTCCCCTCGGGTCGGTGCGGCGCGGGCGTGGCCCCTCGCGCCGATCCAGTCTGGCATGGCGGCGCCGGGCGTGGTTCACTGTAGACGTACTAGTTCGTCTACATACATCGAGCACGAGGAGCACCGCATGAGCGCCGTCTACACCGCCATCGCCACGTCGACCGGCGAGGGCCGCGCCGGGGGCCGGGTCGCCTCCGACGACGCCGTGCTGGACCTGACGCTCGCCGTGCCGCCGGCCATGGGCGGCCCCGGCGGCGGCACGAACCCCGAGCAGCTCTTCGCGGCCGGGTGGGCGGCGTGCTTCCACTCCGCCCTCAAGGGCGTGGCGGCCGCGGCCAGGACGCCGATCCAGGACTCCGCCGTCGTCGCCGAGGTCGGCATCCTGCCCAACGGCTCCGGCGGTTACACGCTCGAGGCGGCGCTGCACGTCGAGCTGGGCGGCGTCGACCAGGAGACCGCCGAGCGGCTCGTCGCGCAGGCGCACCAGGTGTGCCCCTACTCCAACGCGACCCGCGGCAACATCGAGGTCACGCTCGAGACCACCGTCGGCTGACCCGGTCCCCGCGCCGCCTCGCGCGGCGCGGGTTCGGCACCGCGCGCGGAGTCCCCGGGGCGGCCTCAGCGCTGCAGGGCGTCGTACTCCGCCTCGGCGGCGACGTCGTCCTCGACGTCCAGCCGCAGGTGGGCGAGCAGCGTCTGCAGGGTGCGCAGCACGCTCGACGCGCGCTCGCCCCACGTGGACAGGTACGAGAACTGCCACCACCACAGCGCCTCGAGCACGTGCCCGCGGTCGTAGTGCCGCAGGCCCTGGACCAGCGCACCGGCGATCGCCACGAGGTCGCCCGACAGCGTCGCCGCGCCGACCTCCGTGCCGAGCACCGGGTCGACCACCTCGGCGTACTCGTCCACGCCGTCCAGGACGTTCGCCAGCGCCGACCGCAGCGGGTCGACGTCCGGGTCCGGGCCGACGTCCGGCTCGTAGCGCTCGCTCGGCACCACGTCGACGATCGCCCCGAGCCGCGCGCCGACACCCAGCACGTCCGACACCGCGAGCAGCAGCAGCGGGATCGCGGCGTCCGGGTTCGCGCCGGCACCGACCTCCGTGACCGTCGAGAGGAAGGCCCGGGACTCCCGCGCGACCGACTCGGCGACGGCGCGCAGGTCCGCGGCCTCGCCGTCGGGCACCGGGGCGGCGTCCGCGGTGACGGGTGCGTCGTCAGATCGGGTCACGCGGGCCATCGTGCCCCTCCTGCGGGCGACACGCCCAACGGCCGGCCGGCGCGGTGGCAGGCACCCAGGTCAGGCGCTGATGCGCCGGCGCCCCTCGAACGCCCGGCCCAGCGTCACCTCGTCCGCGTACTCGAGGTCGCCGCCCACCGGCAGGCCCGAGGCCAGCCGGCTGATCGTCAGGCCCATCGGCACCAGGAGGCGCGCCAGGTACGTGGCCGTGGCCTCGCCCTCGACGTTCGGGTCGGTGGCCAGGATCACCTCGGTGACCGTCCCGTCGGCCAGGCGGGTCATGAGGTCCTTGATCCGCAGGTCGTCCGGGCCGACGCCCGCGATCGGGTTGATGGCCCCGCCGAGCACGTGGTACCGCCCGCGGAACTCGCGCGTGCGCTCGATCGCCACGACGTCCTTCGGCTCCTCGACGACGCACAGCACCGCCGCGGAACGCCGCGGGTCGCGGCAGATGCGGCAGAGGTCCTCCTCCGCCACGTTGCCGCACTGCACGCAGAACCGGACGCGGGCCTTGACCTCCGTCAGGGCGTCGACCAGACGGCGCACGTCCGTGGGGTCGGCCGCGAGGATGTGGAACGCGATGCGCTGGGCGCTCTTCGGCCCGACCCCGGGCAGTCGCCCGAGCTCGTCGATCAGGTCCTGGACCGCGCCCTCGTACACGCGCACAGCCTACGGCCCGGCACCCACACCGGCCCCCGCGCCGCTCCGGCCGGGCGCACCCGCCCGGCGCGGGCGGTCGTCCGGATCAGAACGGGCGGTCCTCCGGCTCCTCGACCACGGTGGCGCCGAGCATCTGGGCCAGCAGCGGCACGCCCGACAGCCCGGAGGACCCGATGTCGGGGTCGTCCATCGACGGCTCGTCGTCCGCCCACGTCACGCGGGGAGCACCCGGTGCCGCACCACCCGCGCCGCCGCCCGCGGCCGCGGCGCGTGCCGCCGCCCGCACACGGTCGGCACCGCTCGGCGGGGCGGGGGCCCAGTCGTCCTCGGGCGGCGGCTCGGCAGCACCGGGGTCGTCGGGGTCGGTGTCCCACGGCGGCGGGGCGGAGGGCGCCCGGTCGCGGGCGGCCCCGGGCCGCGGCGTCGCGTCGTCCCCGGGCGACCCGGGGCGACCCGCACCGCCGGCACCGGTCGAGGGCCGGGCCGCACCGCCGGACGTGGACGGGGCGGGGGCTCCCGCCGGGCGGCCGTCCCCGGGCTCCCCACGGCGGGCGGTGCCGACGGCCCGGCGGACCGACGCGTGGCCGCGCCCGGCTCCCCGGCCGCGCGCGGGCCGTCCGGCGCGGGCCGGGTGGCCCCGTCGGGGTCGTCGTCGGCCGCACCGTCCGCGCTCACGTCGGGGGCCGGCCCGTCGTGCGGCGCACGCGCGCCGGGCTCGGACGTCGGCCGGGGCGCGGGCGCGTCCCACGAGGCCGCCGCCTCCGCGGCGGACGGGGCGCCCCCGCGGCCACCGGCGGGCGCCGGGCCCTGCGGCTCGGCGGACCGACCCGGGGCGGAGCCCGGGCCGGCGAGCACGGGCTCGACCTTCACCGAGAACCCGAGCGTCTCGCGCACCGCCTGCTGCACGAGGTCCGCGTGCGGCCCGGACCGGAACGCCGACGCCAGCCCGGGGGCCGAGAAGCCGAGGCGCAGGGTCGTCGCGTCGAGCTCGACCACCTGGGCGTTCTGGCTGATGAGGACCCACGTGGTCTTCTTCAGCCGACCGAGCGTGTCGAGCACCTCCGGCCACCGCCGGCGCAGCACCTCGGTGTCGCCGCCGCCGGGCGCGCCGACCGGGCGCTCCACCGGGGCGACGGGCTCGGCGACCGGCACGTCGTGGACCACCGCCGCCGGCTCGGCGGGGCCGGCGGGCTCCGGCTCCTCCGGGGCGTCGGACGGCTCCTCGTCGGGGATGGGGCCCGCGGCCTCGCGCCGGCCCGGCGCGGGGACGTCCGGCCACGAGGTGTCGCCGTCGGCGTCCGCGGCGGCGACGGGGGCCGGCTCGGGGGCGGGGGGTGACACGTCGTCCGGCGGCGCGAGCGGTGCCTCGTCGGCGGGCGCGTCGACGACGGACCCGGCCTGCGCCGACCCGGCCTGCGCCGCGCCCTGCGCCGACCCGGCCGGCGTCTCGTCCTGCGCCGACCCGCCCGGCGCCGACCCGGCCGGCGTCTCGTCCTGCGCCGACCCGCCCGGCGCCGACCCGGCCCGCGCCCCCGCGTCCTGCACGGGAGCGTCCACCGGCGCGACGACCGCGACGCGCTCGACCGGTGCGGCCGGCGTCACGACCGCGACGCGCTCCACCGGTGCGGCCGGCGTGAAGCCCCCGGCCGACGGACGCGCCCCGGCCACCTCCGCGGGCTCCCGCCCGGCGGCCGGGGCGGAGCCACCGCCCACGCGGACGCCGTCCCGCTCGAGCCGGTCGAGGCGGGCACCGAGCCCGGCCGCGGAGTCGTCCAGCGCGGGCAGGAGCAGCCGCGCCATGAGGAGCTCGAGGTGGAGCCGGGGCGACGTCGCCCCGGTCATCTCGGTGAGCGCGGTGTTGACGAGGTCGGCGGACCGGGACAGCTCGGCCGCGCCCAGATGGGCGGCCTGCGTCTGCATCCGCGTCAGCTGGTCGCCCGGCACGTCGCGGAGCACGGCCGCCGCGGCGTCGCCGGACGCCGCGAGGACGATGAGGTCGCGCAGCCGCTCGAGCAGGTCCTCCACGAACCGGCGCGGCTCGTGTCCCGTGGCGATGACGCGCTCGACGACGCGGAACGCACTGGCGCCGTCCCGGGCGGCCACGGCCTCGACGAGGTCGTCCAGCAGGGACGCGTGGGTGTAGCCGAGCAGCGCGACCGCGGCCTCGTAGTCGAGCCCCTCGGGGCCCGAGCCCGCGATGAGCTGGTCGAGCACGGAGAGCGAGTCGCGGACGGACCCCCCGCCCGCGCGCACGACCAGCGGCAGCACGCCGGACCCGACCTGCACGCCCTCGGCGCGGCACAGCTGCTCGAGGTAGCCGACCATGACGTCCGGCGGCACGAGCCGGAACGGGTAGTGGTGGGTGCGCGAGCGGATGGTGCCGATGACCTTGTCGGGCTCGGTCGTCGCGAAGATGAACTTCACGTGCTCCGGCGGCTCCTCGACGATCTTCAGCAGGGCGTTGAACCCCTGCGGCGACACCATGTGCGCCTCGTCGAGGATGAACACCTTGTACCGGTCCCGCGCCGGGGCGAACGTCGCGCGCTCGCGCAGGTCGCGCGCGTCGTCGACGCCGCCGTGGCTGGCCGCGTCGATCTCGACCACGTCGAGGCTGCCGGGGCCGCCGCGCGCGAGCTCGACGCACGACTCGCACACGCCGCACGGGGTGTCGGTCGGCCCCTCGGCGCAGTTGAGGCAGCGCGCGAGGATGCGCGCCGACGTCGTCTTGCCGCAGCCGCGCGGGCCGGAGAACAGGTACGCGTGGTTCGTCTGCCCCGTGCGCAGCGCCTGGCGGAGCGGACCGGTGACGTGGTCCTGCCCCACGACCTCCGCGAAGGTCTCGGGCCGGTAGCGGCGGTAGAGGGCTGTCGTCACCCCCAGAACTCTAGAGGTGGCAGCCCACACGCCGGGACCCCGGCGAGGTCGGCTGGGGACGGCGCGAGCGCTTCTCCTCCGGCGGGGGCGCCCGGCGCGCGCGACTCCCCGCCCGGGGCCTCGGCGCGCGCGGGCCGCGGCGGCAGCGGACGGGGCGGTGCCGGCGCGGCCCGCGTCACGCGCGCGACACGGCGTCCCGCATGTCGGACGCGCCGTTCCATGCTGCGAGACGCGACGCTAGTTTCACCGCGTCGCGGACCGCCCACGGTCCGCCCGGGCGCCCGAGGAGGAGGCAGCACGATGCGCGAGCACGCCACGACCACCTGCCGCCTCTCGATGTGCGCCGCCGCGCAGGCCGTCGCCTGTCGCTGTACCGCCACGGCCTGACGGCCCGCCGCACCGCGACCGCACGAGCCGCCGGCACGGCCCCGTCCCGCACGCGGACCCAGCGGCGGCGCCCCGTCGCCCGCCACGGCCCGCGGTGCGACCACCACCGCCCGCGCCCGACGCCCCGGGGCGGCGCCGCGCACCGCCGGCCCCCGGTCGCCGCACGACCCCCGAACCCCGCACCACCCCCGACCCGGCACGACCCCCGCCGGGCCTACGCGAGAGGCACACCCCCATGAAGCGCAGACTGACCGCCTGGATCGCCGCGATCGCCGCCACCGCGTCGCTCGCCGCCTGCGCGTCCGGCGGCGGCGAGAGCTCGGCCGGGGCCAGCGCGACGGCCGACGCGGACAACCGCGTCACGGTCCGCGTCGGCGTCACCGACAAGGCCCAGGAGTACTGGACGACGTTCACGGACCTCGCCGCGGACGAGGGCATCGACGTCGAGCTGGTGAACTTCACCGACTACACGCAGCCCAACCCGATCCTCAGCTCGGGCGACCTGGAGCTCAACCAGTTCCAGCACCTGCTGTACCTCGCCAACTACAACGTGAGCTCGGACGACGACCTGCAGCCCATCGGCTCGACGGCGATCTACCAGCTCGGGCTCTACACGACCAAGGGCTACGCCTCCCCGGACGACATCCCGGACGGCGCCGAGATCGCGATCCCGAACGACGTGGTCAACCAGGCCCGTGCGCTGCTCGTGCTGCAGTCGGCCGGGCTGATCTCCCTGACCGACGGGGGCAACGCGTTCTCCACGCCGGCCGAGATCGACGAGGCCG
This sequence comes from Cellulomonas sp. ES6, assembly GCF_030053835.1. Classification (NCBI taxonomy): domain Bacteria; kingdom Bacillati; phylum Actinomycetota; class Actinomycetes; order Micrococcales; family Cellulomonadaceae; genus Cellulomonas; species Cellulomonas sp. ES6. The sequence goes on from NZ_CP125655.1 coordinate 2,077,558, forward strand.
CGTCGACGGTCACGGTCGTCCCCGTCGACGCGAACCAGACCGCGGTCCAGCTGCAGAGCCTGGACGGCGCCGTCATCAACAACAACTTCGCGACGGACGCGGGCATCGACCCGACGACGGCGATCTACTCCGACCTGCAGGACACCGACACCGCCCGGCCGTACCTCAACATCTGGGTCGCCCGGGCGGAGGACGCCGACAACCCGGTGTACGCGCAGCTCATCGAGATCTACCACTCGCCCGAGGTCACCGACCAGCTGATCGAGGAGAACGGCGGCACCGCGGTGGTCGAGGACGTGCCGGCCGAGGAGCTCCGGTCCGACCTCGCGGACCTCGAGGACCTGGTCCGCGAGAACGCCTGAGCCCCGCGCCGACGGACGGCGCCGGTCCCGCCCCGGGGCCGGCGCCGTCCGCGCGCGGGAGGGCGTGGCGACGCCGTGAGACCGGCGGACGCGGCGCTCCGGGCAGGTGTTAGGGTCGCCCGCGTCCGCCCCCCAGGGACAGGAGTCGAGCACGTGAGCACCCACGCCGCTTCCGAGCGCCGCGCGCAGCAGATGCGCGCCATGGCCGGGGCGTCCTGCGGGCTCATGTGCTGTCGTCAGCGAATGTGCTGACGCTGCACCCTCGCAGCACGGCCCTCCCCCGGCGGACGTCCCGCCCGGCCCGACGCTCCTGACGAGCGGCCCGACCGGACGCCCCACCCCGGCCCTGACGCCGACGGCTCCGCGCCGCCCGGTACCGGACCGCCGCCGGAGAGCCACACCCCCCGGCGCCGCGCACCCCCGCACGCCACCGCCCCGCGGACCCGGCCACCGGCCCGCACCGGGCTCGCCCCCGGGGCGGGTCCCCGCTCAGAACCACCGGAAGGCAGCACCACCATGAAGCGCAGACTGACCGCCGTCCTCGCCGCCCTCGCCGTGGGCGCGCTGGCCGCCTGCTCCGGCGGCGGGCCCGCCGCCGCCCCGACCGCCGCGGACCCGGACAACCGCGTGACCGTGCGGGTCGGCGTGACGGACGAGTCCAAGGCCTACTGGACGACGTTCACCGAGCTCGCGGCCGAGGAGGGCATCGACGTCGAGCTGGTGAACTTCACGGACTACCAGCAGCCCAACCCGGTGCTCAGTGAGGGCCAGCTCGAGCTGAACCAGTTCCAGCACCTGCTGTTCCTGGCGAACTACAACGTGAGCGCGGACGACGACCTGGCGCCCATCGGCGCGACGGTCATCTACCAGCTCGGCCTCTACACGACGAAGGGCTACGCCTCGCCGGACGAGATCCCGGACGGCGGCGAGGTCGCCATCCCGAACGACCCGACCAACCAGGCGCGCGCGCTGCTGGTGCTCCAGTCGGCCGGTCTCATCACCCTGGAGGGCGGCGGCAACGCGCTGTCCACCCCGGCGGAGATCGACCAGGCCGCCTCCCGCGTGACGGTCGTCCCCGTCGACGCCAACCAGACCGCGATCCAGCTGCAGGACCTGGACGCCGCGGTGGTCAACAACAACTTCGCCGCCGACGCGGGCATCGACCCGACCACGGCGATCTACTCCGACCTCGAGGACACGGACACGGCCCGGCCCTACGTGAACGTCTGGGTCGCCCGGTCCGAGGACGCCGACAACCCGGTGTACGCGGAGCTCATCGAGATCTACCACCGCGACGAGGTCATCGGCCAGCTCCTGGACGAGAACCAGGGCACCGCCGTCGAGCAGGACCTGAGCGCCGAGGAGCTGCAGACGAGCCTCGCGGAGCTCGAGGACCAGGTCCGCACCGCAGGCTGACGACCCGGCGCCGGGCGGCCCGCGGGTCGCCCGGCGCACGACCGCCCGCCGGCGCGACGCCGGCACCCGAGACCCACACCCGCACCCGCACCCGCGGGCGACCCCACCCCAGGACGGTGACCCGATGACCGCGATGGTCTCCCTGCGTGACGTCACGAAGGTGTTCGACGGGACCTCCGGTCCCGTCCGCGCCGTCGACGGCGTCACGCTCGACATCGAGCGCGGCGACGTGTTCGGCGTGATCGGCTCCTCCGGCGCGGGCAAGAGCACGCTCGTCCGGCTCGTCAACGCGCTCGAGACGCCGACCTCCGGGCAGGTGGTGGTCGACGGCACCGAGCTCACCGGGCTGTCCGAGCGCGGCCTGCGCCCCGCCCGCGCGGGGATCGGCTTCATCTTCCAGCAGTTCAACCTGCTGAAGTCCCGCACGGTCGCCGGCAACGTGGCGTACCCGCTGCGGGTCGCCCGGTGGCCCCGGGCCAAGCGCGAGGCGCGCGTGAAGGAGCTGCTGGAGTTCGTCGGGCTGTCCGACAAGGCCAAGCAGTACCCCGACCAGCTGTCCGGCGGGCAGAAGCAGCGCGTCGGCATCGCCCGGGCGCTCGCGACGTCGCCGGCCCTGCTGCTCGCGGACGAGGCGACCAGCGCCCTCGACCCCGAGACCACCAAGGACGTGCTGGACCTGCTCCGCCGGGTCAACCGGGAGCTCGGCGTCACGATCGTCGTCATCACCCACGAGATGTCCGTCGTCTCGTACCTGTGCAACCGGGTCGCGGTGATGGAGCACGGCAAGGTCGTCGAGGAGGGCGACGTCTACCGCGTGTTCGCGGAGCCGACGCAGCCCATCACGCGGCGGTTCATCGGCGCCGCGCTGCACGACCGCCCGCGGCCCGACGTGGTCGCCCGGCTGCGCGAGCGGCACGCCGGCCGGATCGTCACGATCGCGATCCGGGAGAGCGAGGCGACCGCCGGCGTCGTCGTCACGGAGCGCCTGCGCGCCCACGGCATCAACGGGCACGTCGTGTTCGGCGGCATCACCGAGGTGAACTCCCGCCCGCTCGGCTCCCTGACGTTCGCGCTCGAGGGCCCGGACGCCGCGGTCGACGCGTTCCTCGCCGACCTGCGCGCGCACACCGAGGTGATCGAGCACGCCCCGGACGGCGACCACGCCGGCCCCGCGAGCAAGGAGGTGGGCGCGTGACCACGCCCAACGGCACGTCCCTGTGGCCGACTCTCTGGGCCGCCCTCGGCGAGACCCTCCAGATGGCGATCGCGGCGCTGGCGATCGGCGGGCTCTGCGGCCTCGCCCTCGGCGTCGCGCTCTACGTCACGCGGCGCGGGAACATCCTGCAGAACCGCGCCGTGTTCACCGTGCTCAACATCGTGGTGAACATCATCCGGCCGATCCCGTTCATCATCTTCATCACGGCCGTCCGCCCGCTCACGATCGCCCTGACCGGCGCCTCGTACGGCGTCGAGGCGGCGATCCCCGCGCTGTCGATCATGGCGACGGTGGCGACCTCGCGCATCGTCGAGCAGAACCTCGTGGCGCTCGACCCGGGCGTGATCGAGGCGGCGCGCGCCATGGGCGCCGGACCGCTCCGGATCATCATGACGGTGATCGTCCCGGAGACGCTCGGCCCCCTGATCCTCGGGTTCACGTTCCTGTTCGTCGGGATCGTCGACATGACGGCGGTCGCCGGGGCGATCGGCGCCGGCGGGCTCGGCGACTTCGCGATCGTCTACGGGTACCAGCGGTTCAACGACGTCGCGACGTTGGCCGCCGTGGCCGTGATCGTCGTGATGGTCCAGCTGGCGCAGCTGCTGGGCAACACGCTGGCCCGCAAGATCCTGCGCCGCTGACGGGTGCCCGCCCGCGGGCGACCGCGGGCGGGCACACTGGGGGCACCGACCGGCCGGAGGGGGCGCACCGTGGGCGAGGACGAGCGCGAGCAGGAGCCGTGGCGCGACGAGCGCGGGATCGGCGAGCGACCGGGGATGAACCAGAACCCCCTCGCCCCGAGCTTCCGGGACGGGCCCCGCACGACGCCCGCGTCGACGCGGTCCCTGCTGCTGGGGGCGGCGCCCGTCGTCGTGGTCGCCCTGGGGGTGCTGGTGTTCGCGTTCCTGCGCTGAGCTAGAGCTTCTTGCCCGGGTTGAGGATGCCGCGCGGGTCGAGGACCGCCTTGATCCCGCGCTGGATCGCCAGGACGCGCTCGCCGAGCTCGCCCGCCAAAGCGCCGCGCTTCTCGGTGCCGATCCCGTGCTCGCCCGTCACGGTGCCGCCGAGCTCGACCGCGAGACCCAGGATCCGCGCGTGGGCGTCCGCGGCCGCCGCGACCTGCGCCGGGTCGGCGGGGTCGAACGCGATGACCGGGTGCAGGTTGCCGTCGCCGACGTGGCCGCCGGTGCCGATCGGCAGCCCCGACTGCGCGGAGATCTCGCCGAGCCGCTCCAGCAGCTCGGGCAGCCGGGTGCGCGGCACCGCGACGTCCTCGTTGATCGAGCCGCCGCGCACCGCCCGCATCGCCGGGTTGAACGCGCGCCGGGCGCGCATCAGGGCGTGCAGCCGCTCCTCGTCGTGCGCGACGTCGACCGTGACCGCGCCGTGCGCCCGGGCGATCGCCTCGTACGCCGCGACGTCCTCGGCGCCACCGAGCGCCTCGTCGGTGATGGCCAGCAGCATCGCCTCGGCGCCCGCGGGCAGACCGGCGTCCGGGTCGTACGCCACGAGGGACGCGAGCACGACGCCGTCCAGCAGCTCGAGCGTCGAGGGCCGGTGCGCGCTCGCGACGACGGCGTTCGCCGCGTCGAGCGCGTCGGCCACCGTGGCGAAGGTCGCGCACACCCCGCGGTCCGGGCCCGGGGCGGGCAGCAGCCCGAGCGTCGCCTCCGTGACGACCGCGAGCGTGCCCTCCGAGCCCACCACCAGGCCCGTGAGGTCCAGCCCGGCCACGGCCTTGACGGTCTCCGGCGACGTCCGGACGACCTCCCCGTCGGCGAGCACCACCTCCAGCGAGCGCACGAAGTCCCGGGTCACCCCGTACTTCACGCACCGCATCCCGCCCGCGTTCGTCGCGATGTTCCCGCCGATCGTGCTCTGCGCGTACGACGCCGGGTCCGGCGGGTAGAACAGCCCGCGCGCGGCCACCGCGTCGACCAGGTCCTTCGTGACGACGCCGGGCTGGACGACGGCGACCTGGTCGACCGGGTCGATCCGGCGGATCCGGGTCATGCGGGCCGTCGACAGCAGGATCGCGCCCGGGACGGCGTTGGCGCCGCCGGCCAGCCCGCTGAGCGCCCCCTGCGGCACGACCGGCACGCGATGGGCGTGCGCGGCGCGGAGCACGGCGGAGACCTCGGCGGTGGTCGACGGCTGCACCAGGGCGACCGGGTCGCCGGTGGGCGGGGTCGCCGAGCCGTCCTGCGCGCGGCCCCGCAGGGTGTCGGGGTGGGTGACCAGGGCCTCGGCGGGCAGCGCGGCGCGCAGGTCGGCGAGGACGGCCGCGAGCGCGGCGGCGTCCGGCGCGGGGACGGGGACCGGGGCCGGGCCGCCGGCGGCCGGGTCGACGGGCGTGCGGGTCGCGGTCACGGCAGCCTCACGTGGTCGGGGGTGAGCTCGGCCAGCGACCGCACGCCGAGCAGGCGCAGGGTGCGGGCGATCTCGGTGGTCAGGATCGTGCCGACCCGGTCGACGCCGCGCTCGCCGCCCGCCATCAGGCCGTACAGGTAGGCGCGGCCGAGCATCACGGCCCGGGCGCCGAGCGCGACCGCCGCGACGATGTCGGCGCCGTTCGAGAAGCCGGTGTCGACGTAGACCTCGGCGCGGTCGCCGAGCGCCTGCACGGTCTCCGGCACGAGGGTCAGCGGCACGGGCGCGCGGTCGAGCTGCCGCCCGCCGTGGTTCGACAGCACGACGGCGTCCGCGCCGGCCCCCACGACGCGCTCCGCGTCGGCCACCGTCTGCACGCCCTTCACGACGAGCGGTCCGTCCCAGTGCTCGCGCACCCACGCCAGGTCGGCGAGCTCGACCGTCGGGTCGAACATGTGCGAGGCCAGCTCCTCGATCGTGCCCTGCCAGGAGTCGAGCGTCGCGAACCGCAGCGGCTCGGTGGTGAGGAAGTTCAGCCACCACGACGGGTGCAGCGCGCCGTCGACGACCGTCTTCACCGACAGCGCCGGCGGGATGCTGAAGCCGTTCCGGTTGTCCCGCAGCCGGGCTCCCCCGACCGGGACGTCCACGGTGATGACCAGCGCCTCGTAGCCGGCGGCCCTCGCCCGCTCCATCAGCTCGGTGGACGCGCCGCGGTCCTTCCACACGTACAGGCCGAACCAGTTCCGGCCGTCCGGCGCGGCGTCGGCGAGCTCCTCGATCGACGTCGTGCCCATGGTCGACAGCGTGTACGGGACCCCGGTGCGGGCCGCGGAGCGCGCGACGGCCCGCTCGCCCTCGTGCTGCATCATCCGCGTGAAGCCGGTGGGGGCGTACAGGAACGGCGCCTGCGCGGTGCGGCCCAGGACCGTGGTCGACAGGTCGACGTCGCCGACGTCCCGCAGCACCGACGGCCGGAACTCCACGTCGCGCAGCACCCGCCGGGCGCGGCGCAGCGACACCTCGGCCTCCGCGGCGCCGTCCACGTAGTCGAAGACCGACCGCGGGGTGCGGGCCCGGGCGACCGTCCGCAGGTCCCGGACCGTGTACGCCCGGGACAGCCGGCGGGCCACCGGGTCCAGCTCCAGCGGACGCATCCGCAGCAGGGGTCTGAGCTCGGACCAGGTCTGCAGCCGTCGCCGCACGGGTCGCCTCCTCGCCGGACGGGCCCGGCGGCTCCGGGCCCCGCCCCGCACCGTAGCCCCGCGGGTGGGGCGCGGGGCGGGACGTCTCAGTCGGCGAGGGGCGGTGACGTGCAGCGACGCGGGGTGCGGCGGGCTCACACCGCCCGCGCGAGCGCGACGACGGCGGCGGCCAGCACCGCACCCGCGCCCGCCACCCCAGTGGCTCGGCGGCCGGCGGCACCGACCCGTCGCCCGAGCACCGCCCCGGCACCGGCGAGCACCGACTGCCACGCCCCCGACGCGGCTGCGACGCCGACCACGAACCAGACGCCGGCAGCGCGGCCCGGGACGGACGCGGCCACCGCGGCGAAGGTGACGACGGTCAGCGGGTTGACCGCGGTGAGCAGCACGAAGCGCCCGGCCACCGCGAGCGGGCCCCGGGTCGACGTCGCGAGCCCCGGAAGCGGCCCCGGGCCGGGCACCGACCCCGGCTCCGGCGTCGACCCCGGGCCCCGCCTCGACCCCGGGCCCTGCCTCGACCCCGGGCCCGGCGCGGCGACGGCCTCCGCCAGCGGACCGCGGGGCGCCGTCAGCGCCGCGCGCAGCAGCACGAGGCCGACCACCACCAGCACCGCCGCGGCGCCGAGCGACAGCGCCCGCTCGCGCCCGGCGAGCGCCCGCGCGAGCGCCGCGCCGCCCGTCGCGGCGACCACCGCGTAGCCGCAGTCGACCGCCGCGACACCCCCCGCGGCGGCCATCCCGTGGCGCCACCCGTCGAGCGCGGCGGTCCGCGCGACGAGCACCCCCACCGGGCCGAGCGGGACGGCCACGCCGAGCCCGGCGAGCACGCCCGCAGCAAGGGCGGACGCGGCCGGGGCGTCGAGCAGGGCGGGCATGCGGCGAGGATCCCGCGGGCCGGACCCGGGACACCACACATCGCGCACCTCGACTGCGACAATCGCGGCATGGACACCGTGGACGACGCGATCCTCCGTGAGCTGACCGTGGATGCGCGGCTGCCGTACCGCGAGCTCGGGGCGCGCGTGGGGCTGTCGCCGAACGCCGCGGCGGCCCGCGTGCGGCGCATGCTCGACGACGGACGGATCGGCGGCTTCACCGTCCGCGCGCCCGCGGCGGGTGACCGCGGACGCGCGGGGCTCGAGGTGTTCGTGGACGTGCGCCTCGCGCCGGACGCCGACTCCGAGACGTTCCGGCGCGCCACCGTCGCCCGGCCCGAGGTGCTCGACGCCGTGCACGTCACCGGCGGCTACGACTACCTGGTGCACGCCGTCGTCCCGGACGCGGCGGGGCTGGACCGCCTGGTGCGAGCCATGAAGCGGGACGACGGCGCCGTGCAGACGCTCTCGCGCCTGGCGCTGCGGAACCCGGGCGGCTGACGGGACCCCCTGAGCCCGCGACGAGCCCGTTGCGAGCCCGTTGCCAGCCCGGCGCGATCAGCCCTCGCCCGGGCCGCCCTTGCGGTCCTTCGCCCGCTCGTCCCCGGGGGGACCCGCACGGTCCTTCGCCTTCTCGGCCGTCGCGCCACCCGCGCCGCCGCCCTGCCCCCGGTCGGCCGGCGGGCCGCCGCCCGACGACGCCGGACCGGGGCCGCGGTCCGTGGCAGCCGCACCGCCCCCGGACGGCGACCCGGCCGCCGGCTCGTCCGACGGGGCCGCCCCGTCGCTCTCCACCGAGGCGTCCACGAGCACCGCGGTGTCGGAGGGCTCGGTCGCCGCACCCCCGGGCGCCGTCGTCGTGCTGTCGGCGGGCTCCTCGACGGGATCGGCGGTGCGGTCGGCGCTCACGGTCGCGGCCGGTTCCGGGTCCGCCACCGGCGGGCGTTCGCCCAGCGCGCGGGCGCCCAGCAGGGCGGCGGTCACGCTGACGGCGGCGACGGACACGGCCGCGACACGCAGCCCGCCACGACGCGGCGCGCCCGCCCGGCGGCGGGTCCGGCGCGCGCGGGAGAGGTCCACAGGGGGCGCGGCGGCCGCGACCGCGGGGGCGTCGCCGTCGGCGCGCTGCGCCGGGGAGACCGCCTGCGTGGGCTCACCCTCGTCGTCGGCGACCTCCACGCCGGGCTCCGAGCGGCCGGGGCCCCCGACGACCGGCGGCACCACGACGCCGAGCGGCACGGTCGCGGAGCCGACGTCGCCGGTGACGGGGCCGAGCCCGGCCGCCGCGGGCCGCAGCAGCGCGCGCAGCTCCTCCGCCACCGCGACGGCGCCGGGGCGGTCGGTGGGCTCGAGGGCCGTCATGGCCGTCAGCAGCCCGGCCCAGCGCGGCCCCAGGTGGCGCGGGATCGGCGGGGCGTGGTGCAGGCGCGCGACGGCGGACGCGATGGGCGTGCCCGGGAACGCCCGCTCGCCGGTGAGGCACTCGACGAGCACGAGCCCGAGGGCGTAGACGTCGGACGCCGGCGTCAGCGGTCCCCCGGTCGCCTGCTCCGGGCTGAGGTACGACGGCGTGCCGAGCAGCTCGCCGGTCACGGTGAGGTGCTCGTCGGACGGCGCGCGGGCGATCCCGAAGTCCGCCAGCTTGGTCCACGGCACCGTCGCACCGGACCGCTCCTCCGCGGGCAGCAGGATGTTCGCGGGCTTCACGTCGCGGTGCACGACGCCCTCGTCGTGGATGTACGCGAGCGCCTCCGCGACGTGCGCGCCGACGACGGCGGTCTCGTCGGCCGACATCGGCCCGGCCGCCACCCGCGTCGCGAGCGACGGACCGCGCACCAGCTCCATGACGAGGTAGTCCTGCCGCTCCCCGCCGGCCAGCTCGGCCGTGCCGGCGTCGAAGACGGTGACGAGCCCCGGGTGGCTGAGCCGCGCGAGCAGCTGCATCTCGGCGCGGTGCCTCTCGTCCGCCACCGGCCCGGCGTTCGAGGGGTGGAACGCCTTGACGGCGACGTCACGGCCCAGCACGTCGTCACGCGCGGCGTACACCTCGGCCATGCCGCCGCGACCCAGGCGGTCGCCGAGGACGTACCGGCCGGACAGCACGGTGCCGCTGCCGAGCGCACGCTCGCGGGGCGGCGCGTCGGCAGCCGGCGCAGTGGGGCACGGCTCCTCGGCGCGTGCGTCCTCCGCACGCCTCTCGCTCACGCGGGACCTCCTCGACGGGTGGCACCAGGATCGCCGCGGATCGGCGAGCGCGCGCGTCGAGCGGGACCGGCGTCCCCCGTCCCGGTGACGGGCGACGCCGGCCCCGGAGGCGGCCACGGGGAGTCAGTCCGGCCTGACCTGCGTCTCCGCCAGGACGGTGCGCAGCAGCGGGCGGCTCGTCTCCGTCGCCGCGAGCACCAGCAGGCAGCCCGCGGTGAGGCACGTCACGAGCAGCAGCAGCCCGCGGGGGTCGCTGACGCCGGTCAGGCCGAGCAGGGGGGAGAACATGACGACCGCGGCGGCAGCGGACCCGACGCCGACGAGCAGCATCGGCACCAGCACCTCGCGACGCCGCACCGAGTCGAGCAGCTCGACCGGCGTCCCCGCGAGCACCTGGAGCGCGTACTCGCGCCGGCGGTCCAGCACGCCCGCGGCCTGCGTGATGCCCGCGGAGGCCGCCGCCACCAGGAACGCGATGACGAGCGTCAGCATCCCGCCGCGCACCAGGTCCCCGGACATCGTCTCGGCGGCGGCCACGTCCGGCGCGCTCGCACCGTCGCCCGCGCCACCGGACGCCAGCACGGGCAGGACGGCGAGCGACCCGGCGACGAACCCGGCGAGGCCGAGCCCGCCGACCACCCGCCACACCGCGCGGGGGTCGTCCACCAGCCGGCGCGCGGCGAGGAGCTGCGCCGGGGTCCGCGCCCAGCGCACGCGCAGACGCCCGGCCAGCCCGAGCACCCACGGCCCGACGAGGTTCAGCGCGCCGAAGCCCAGGGCGAGCGACGCGACGGCGAACGTGGCCGCCGCGGCCCCGAGCTGCCCGAGCCCGGCCAGGACGACCATGAAGACGCCCATCGCGACGACGGCGACGACCGCGCGCACCGCACGCAGCCCCGGCGGGGTCTGCCGACGGGCCACGCCGAGCGGCGACACCACGACGCGGCGCAGCGACACGACCCCGCTGACCACGGCGAGCAGGGGCACCGCCACGGCCGCCGCCACCAGGACGGGCCACCCCACCCAGAGCTCGGCCGCCGAGAACGTCGAGCCCTGGAACGGCACGCGCGTCCACACCGGCAGCAGCGCGACGTACCCGACCACCCCGGCCGCCGCCCCGACGAGCCCCTGCCAGGCGGTCTCGACCACGGTGAGGGCGACGACCTCCCGCGGCGTGACGCCCAGCAGGCGCAGCGTCGCGAGCCGGGCGTCCCGGCGCGCCACGCCGAGCCGCGCCGCCGACCCGCCCAGCGTCAGCAGCGGGACGACGAGCAGCACCAGGGCCGTCCAGGCGAGCACGACGTAGAAGTCGGCGTTCTCGCGCTGGTACGCACCCACCGGGTCGGCGGCGCGTCCCAGGAACCCGAGCAGCCCTCCCACCACCGACAGCGTCAGCGCCGTCATCACGGCGAACGCCGCCACCGCGAGGGCCGTCGTCAGCCGGCTGTCGCGGCCGCCCGCGGAGCGCAGGCGCGGGGCCAGCGCGAGCACGGCGCTCACCGGGCACCGCCGGGCGCGGTCGACGGGGCGGACGGGGACGCGGACCCGGCAGGAGCGGACGGGGCGCCGGCGCGGGGTGCCTGCCGCACGTCGGCGACGACCCGGCCGTCCCGCACCTCCACCCGCCGGTCGCACCACGCGGCGACGCCGGCGTCGTGCGTCACCAGCACCAGCGACGCACCCGCGAGCCGGGTCGTCTCGGTCAGCACCCGCATGACGTCCTCGCCCGTCGCCTGGTCGAGCGCCCCGGTCGGCTCGTCCGCGAACACCACCTCCGGCCCGGTGATGAGCGCCCGCGCCACCGCCACGCGCTGCGCCTGCCCGCCCGACAGCTCGCCCGGCCGGCGCCCCTCCATGCCCGCCAGCCCCAGCGACCCGAGCCAGCGCACGGCGAGCGCCGTCGCCTCCTTGCGGGACGTGCCGAGCAGCATCGGGGCCAGCGCCACGTTCTCGACCGCCGGCAGCTCCGCGAGCAGCTGCCCGAACTGGAACACGAACCCGTACTGGCGCCGCCGCACGAGCGAGCGCCCGCGCTCGTCGAGGTCGTGCAGCGTCCGGCCCGACAGCGCGACGCTGCCGGAGTCCGGCACGAGGATGCCCGCCAGGCAGTGCAGCAGCGTCGACTTGCCCGACCCGGACGGCCCCATCACGGCGACGGACTCGCCCGGGGCGACGTCCAGGTCCACCCCGGCCAGCGCCGTCGTCGCGCCGAAGCGCTTGACCAGCCCCCGGGCGGACAGGCGCGGGGGCGCCGGCGGGGCGCCGTACGGGGCGGCCGCGGGTGGCGCCGCCGCGGTCGGTGCCGCAGCGGGCGGGGTTGCCGCGGTCGGTGCCGCAGCGGGCGGGGTTGCCGCGGGCGGGGCGGCCGGGGAGGGGACGGGGAAGGCGTGCGGCTCGGTCATGCCCCCAGCGTCGTCGCGGGCACCGGGCGGTCGCGTCGGCCCGCGGTCGCGTCCTGCGGGCGGGGCCGGTGCGACCGCGGTCGGAGGCGCCGCGCCGCGTCCGCCCGCAGTCGGAGGCCTCGTCATCCGCGCTGCCAACCCCGGGCGTGCAAGGACCCCCCGCACACCCGCCAGAGCTCACCTGCCCTTGCTGCCTTCCGGCCCTGGGGGGGTTCAGCGAGATGACGCCGCACGAGGGGTCTGCCCCCAGCCTAACGCAGCCGCGGGGTCACTCCGCGTCGAGCCGACGCAGGTAGCGCTCCGGTCCGGCGAGGAACCCCTGCCACGAGAGCACGAGGTCCGTCTCCTCCCACCGGGTCTCCCGCAGCCCCCACCCGCCGACCTCCCAGACCCGCGCCCCCGGCAGGGCCGCGAGCACCGGCGAGTGCGTCGACAGCACCACCTGAGCACCCCCGGCCACCAGCCGCCGCAGGTGCGCGAGCAGCGCCAGCGACCCGGTGAACGACAGCGCCGACTCCGGCTCGTCCAGCACGTACAGCCCCCGCCCGCGCATGCGGTCCTCCGCGAGCGCCAGGAACGACTCCCCGTGGGACATCTCGTGGAACGCCAGGTCCGCCGGCGACGGGTTGTCCTCCAGGTAGGTGAAGAACCCGTGCATCGTCTCGGCCCGCAGGAAGAACCCCCGCTTCGCGGCGCCCGCGCCGCGCTCCAGCACCAGGTGCCGCCACAGCGCCGACTCCGACGCGCGCGTCACGCCCCGCGCGCCTGTCGACCCGCCCTCCGCGCCCATCCCGAACGCCATCGCGAGCGCCTCGACCAGCGTCGACTTGCCCGCGCCGTTCTCCCCGACCAGCACGGTCGCGGCCCCCAGGTCCCACCCGTCCCGCAGGACCTGCGCCACCGCGGGGACCCGGGCGAACCACGCCCCGGCGTCGACGGGCTCGCGCGCGTCCGCACGCACGCGTCGGACCGGCAGCGCGGGACCTGTCAGGGGCACGGGGACAGCCCACCACACCGGGGCCGGCGCCCCGGGGACGCTGCTCGGGCGCGGTTTCCGAGCACCCCCCGGGCTCGGGTACCCTCTACGGGCCGGGAGGATTCGCCTAGTGGCCTATGGCGCACGCTTGGAAAGCGTGTTGGGTGCAAGCCCTCGGGGGTTCGAATCCCCCATCCTCCGCCGGAAGAAGGGCCCGTTCCCGCAGCGATGTGGGTGGCGGGCCCTTCGTCGTCGGCTGGGTGCGGGCGGTCGGGCGCGGCGGTAGCAGTTCTGGCAGCCGTGCTTCGGCGGCGTCAACCTCAGCGCGTCGCGACCGAGCGACGGGCGGCCATGCGGTGACGGACGCGACGAGGCTCCCGCCTGGGAGCAGCGACGCGTGTCATCCACAGGCCTTGTTCCCTCGTTTGGCGAGAGATATCCTGCGCCATATGAGAACGCGAGCACCCGCGCTGATCCCCATCTTCCGGTCAGCTCTGCAGGCTCGACTGCTCCTTCGCGTGCTGACCGACGACGAGCCGCGCACGATCACCGACCTCGCGCGCGCCCTCGACGCTCCGGAGCCGACCGTCCACCGGGAGGTTCGGCGCCTGATGGATGCCGACCTGGTCACGGGCACACGTGTCGGCCGATCCGTGGTGGTACGGCCGGCCGACGACAACCCGGCAACAGCCCCCCTGCGCCAGCTCCTCGTCGTCACCTACGGGCCGGTGTCCTTCCTCGAGCGCGCCCTCTGCGACGTCGAGGGGATCGCCGAGGCGTACGTCTACGGCTCCTGGGCGGCGCGCTGGCACGGCGAGGTCGGCCCGGCTCCGGGCGACATCGACGTGCTCGTGGTCGGCGTGCCCGACCGGGAGGCGGTCTACGACGCGCTCGAGGGTGTCGACTCCGCCCTGGGCCGGGAGGTGAACGTCACCTTCGTCTCGCCGGAGCGATGGGCGTCGGGCGAGGAGACCTTCCTCGCTGCACTCCGAGACCGTCCACTGGTCAGGCTCACGCTGGGTCGCGAGAGCGGAGCGGCTGCCTGATGGTCTGGGAACAGGGACGAGCGGTCGTCGAGAGCCTGATCCGGACCGGCATGCTCGAACAGGTCCCGCCGAACCTCGACGCGGCGCAGTCGCTCGTCGACGTGGCCCAGACGCATCTTGCATCCGCGCTGACGCTGGCTGACACCGACACCGTCCTCGCCTACGACGCCCTGCACGGGGCGAACCGCAAGGCGCTCACGGCGATCCTCCTCGCCCAGGGGCTGCGGCCCACCCGAGCGGGCGGTCACATCGCGCTGTACGACGCCGTCCTGGCACAGCTCGACCCACCGCTCGGCCGCGACCTCGGTGCGTACCACCGGGTGCGCAGAGCACGGAACGCCGGGGACTACCGCGAAGAGCACGACGCCGTCGCCGACGACGTCCGCGCCGACCACCCTGGCTGCCGCAGGATCGTCGACGTCGCTCAGCGCGTCATCGGCCGGATGCCACCCTTCTGACCGACGCCTGCCTCGCGAGGGACGTCCTGGCCGCGATCTCGGCTCCGACTGTCCGATCGGCGGTGTGCCGGCACCCGACGAACCTCTCTCGTCGTGATCGTCGCACGCTCCGCGAGCGAGGCCCCTGCGTGCTCGCGCCTCACGACCCGGCGTCGCCGCCGGTCGTGCCCTCGTACAGCCCGACCTGGTTGCCCTCCGTGTCCACGAACGCGGCCCACCAGCTCGTCGCGTCGATCTCGCTGCGCGGCACGACGACCCGTCCGCCGAGCTCGGTGACCCGGCGCAGCGTCTCGTCGATGGAGTCGACCTCGACGTAGGACCGCGGCTGGTCGAACCCCTCGCTGCGCGGTGCGAGGCCGCCGCCGCTGACCTTGTTCGGGGCCTGCCACATCGGGTAGCCCTCGAACCCGGGGTACTCCTGGATCTGCCAGCCGAACAGCGCGCCGTAGAAGCCCTTCGCCCGCTCGACGTCGTCGACCGGGATGTCGATGTGCGTGATGTCGCCGTGTGCCATGTCCGCTCCCCGGGCCGGTGACCCCGCACCGTCGCGGGGTCGGCTCCGTCCAGCGTACGGACGACCCCCGACAGCGCGCCCGGACGGCCGGCGGTCAGCCCTTGGCGCGGCGGGGCGACGCGAACGTGCGCAGGCGGCGGGCGGCGACGGCGAGCTGCACGTCGCGGTACTGCGCGGCCCGGTGCATCTGCCCGCGCAGGTCGCTGCCGGAGGGGCGGTGCCGCAGGTCGCACGGCACCTCCACCGCGACGAAGCCCTTGCGGAGCAGGTCGATCGTCATGCCGGTCTCCACGCCCCACCCGCGGGCGAGCGGCGTGGCGGCCTCGAACGCCTCCCGGGTGAGGCAGCGCATCCCGGACAGCGGCTGCGTCGGCGTCCACCCGGTCATCGACTGGATGGCCCGGCGGGCGGCGCCGACCACGATGCCGCGGCCACCGGCACCGGGCTGCGGCGGCAGCAGGGCGATCGAGACGTCGGCGGTGCCCTCGAGCACCGGCGGCACCAGGGGCGCGGTGTTCACGGCGGTGTCGCCGAGGTCCCCGTCGATGAAGAGCAGCAGGCGCGGCGGCCGGTCGGGGGCGTCCCGCATCGCGACGACGGCGGCGCCGGTCTCCATCGCGGACGCCTTGCCGCGGTTGTGCGAGTGCCGGACGACGACCGCGCCGGCCTCCCGGGCGACGTGCTGCGTGTTGTCCTCGGAGCCGTCGTCGACGACGAGCACGAGGTCGACGTGCGGGATCGCCCGCGCGGAGCGGACCGTCGCGGCGATCCGGCGGGACTCGTCCTTCGCGGGGATGACGACCGCGACGCGCTGGCGGGAGCGCCCGGTGCGGGTGGTCGTCGTGGGGGTGTCGATCGGGGCCGTCGGCTGCGGCAGGTGACGGCGGGGCTTGCGCCCTGCCGGGGGCGTCGGGGCCGCGTCCGCGTCGGCGGTCGACGCGTCGGGGGCCGCTCCGGACCCGGCGTCGTCGGGGGCGTCGGTGGCGCCCGCGGGCTCAGGGGCAGGACCGTCGGCGACCGGTCGTCCCTCGGTCCTGTCCTGCGCCTCGCCCGTCACCCGAGACAGCCTAACGATCCGGCACGTCCTCGACCCCTTCCGGGCCCCGGACACGCGGAGGCTGCACAGGACGGTCACACCGGCGGCCCGGCCTCGCCACCAGCGGCTCGGCCCGGGCACGCGGACCGGAGGCGGGGAGGTCCGGGGGCCGCGGACGGCGAGGGCCGGGCCGGGACGTCGCCCGGCCCGGCCCCCGCCGGTGCTGTGGTCCGCGTCAGCGCAGCGTGACCTGCCGGGCGACGATGCCGGCGCGCGCACGGCGGGCGTTCGCGTCGAGCGGCTCGGTGTCCGCGATCGCCGCCTCGAACACGGGCGCGAACGCGGCGAGCGGCGCCTCGACGTCCGCCGCCTCCGACCCGCGCGCGAGCTCCCACACCGGGACGACGAGGCCGTTGGAGCGGAAGTAGCCGATGAACTTCGCACCGTCGAAGCCCGACTCGCGGCGCCCGTGCAGGCGGGCGAGGCCGTCGATGACCTGCTGCTCGTCGTGCGGCTGCGCCCAGCGCAGGTACTCGCGGGCGCCCATGCGGACCCAGTACGCCGCCTCGACGCCCGGCACCTTGTGCGTGTCGACGACGCCGGCGTCGGCCTCCTCGACGGCCGCCTTCAGCTCGGGCGTCATCTCGGTGTCCGGCGCGATCCAGTAGCCGAAGCCGTCCTCGACGGTGACCTCGAACGGCACCGTCAGGTCCAGCACGTCCTGCAGGCGCGGGCCGGGGCCGGGCAGGCCGGACTGCTGGACGGCCGTGCCGGGCTCGGCGTCGAGCGCCTCGAGCAGCGCGGCGGCGAGGTCGCGGCTGGCGTCGCCCGAGCCCCCGACGGTCTGGAGCGCGAGCAGGACCACGCCGTCGGCGCGGTGCAGCGCGGACCACCCGGACGGCAGGACCGTGGTGACCACCACGTCGCGCGCCCCGTGCTCGGCGACGGTCCGGGCGGTGGCGGTCGCGGCGGGCACGAGCTCGCGCAGGGCGACCCAGTCGGGCTCCCCGGGGAGACCCTCGAACGGGCGCAGGACGAACTCGACGTCGGATGCTGAGGCCATGCCCCCAGGCTACCGGCCGGGACGCCCGCGTCCGGTTGTCCACAGGTTCCCGTCCGGCCCGCCGCGGCGCGCGCTTCGGTGGCAGGATCGACGGCATGGACCCCCGCGCCGGAACCCCCGCCCAGCCCTCCGACCTGGTCGACGTCGACGCGATGCTCGCGGCGTACCACGACCGCCGCCCCGACCTGGACGACCCCGCCCAGCGGGTGGTGTTCGGCACGAGCGGCCACCGCGGGTCCAGCCTCGACGGCGCGTTCAACGAGGCGCACATCGTCGCGATCACGGCGGCGATCGTCGAGTACCGCCGCGGGCAGGGGACGGACGGCCCGCTGTTCATCGGGCGCGACACGCACGGGCTCTCGCTGCCGGCGTGGCGGACGGCGCTCGAGGTCCTCGCGGCCGCGGGCGTCGAGGTCCGGGTGGACGCGCGCGACTCCTGGACGCCGACGCCGGCCGTCTCCCACGCGATCCTGCTCCACAACGGGGCCGCGACCTCGGAGGGCGTGCGGGCCAGCGGGCCCGGCCTCGCCGACGGCATCGTGGTGACCCCCTCGCACAACCCGCCCCGCGACGGCGGCTTCAAGTACAACCCGCCGCACGGCGGCCCGGCCGGCTCCGACGCGACCTCGTGGATCGCGGACCGCGCCAACGAGCTGCTCGCGCAGGGCGTCGACCGGGTGCCGCGCGTCAGCGTGGACGCCGCGCTCGCCGCCGACACCACCCGCAAGCACGACTTCCTCGGCGCGTACGTCGACGACCTGGTGCACGTGGTCGACCTGGACGCCATCCGGTCGGCCGGCGTGCGGATCGGCGCCGACCCGCTCGGCGGGGCGTCCGTCGAGTACTGGGGGGCGATCGCGGAGCGCTACGGCCTCGACCTCACGGTCGTGAACCCGCGCGTCGACCCGCAGTGGTCGTTCATGACGCTCGACTGGGACGGCAAGATCCGGATGGACTGCTCGTCGCCGTCCGCCATGGCGTCGCTCGTCACGGCGATGGGTGCCGACGCGCCGTTCGACATCGCCACCGGCAACGACGCCGACTCCGACCGCCACGGCATCGTCACGCCGGACGCCGGGCTCATGAACCCGAACCACTACCTCGCGGTGGCGATCCGCTACCTGTACTCCGGCGCCCGGCCCGGCTGGCCCGGCGACGCCGCGATCGGCAAGACCCTCGTGTCCTCGTCGCTCATCGACCGGGTGGCGGGCAGCCTCGGACGCCGCCTGCTCGAGGTGCCCGTGGGCTTCAAGTGGTTCGTGCCGGGGCTGCTCGACGGCTCCGTGGGCTTCGGGGGCGAGGAGTCGGCCGGCGCGTCGTTCCTGCGCACCGACGGCTCGGTGTGGACGACCGACAAGGACGGGATCATCCTCGCGCTGCTGGCCTCCGAGATCCTCGCCACCACCGGCAGGACGCCGTCGCAGCACCACGCGGAGCTCGTCGGGGAGTTCGGCGAGTCCTGGTACGCGCGGGTCGACGCCCCGGCGACGCTCGAGCAGAAGGCCACGCTCGGTCGGCTCTCGCCCGAGCAGGTGACGGCGACGACGCTCGCCGGCGAGGACATCACGGCCAAGCTCACGCAGGCCCCCGGCAACGGGGCGGCCATCGGCGGGCTGAAGGTGACCACCGAGAACGCCTGGTTCGCCGCGCGCCCCTCCGGGACGGAGAACGTCTACAAGATCTACGCGGAGTCGTTCGTCAGCCCCGAGCACCTCGCGCAGGTCCAGGAGGCCGCGAAGGACGTCGTCTCGGACGCGCTCGGCTGAGCGCGCGCCTCGCCGCCGGCGGGCCTAGCGTGGGCCGCCCGGCGGTGCCGGTGCCCGCCTCCGCGGCGACGTGGCCGGCGACGGCCGGTGACCGCTCGCGGCGGCCCGCACCGGGTCGCGACCGAGCGAAGGAGCACGCGATGAGCGAGTCCAGCACCCCCGTCCCCGACGACGCACCGGACGCCGTCACCGACCCCGACGTGGACGCCGTCCGCGACGAGGAGATCAGCGACGAGGAGGTCGCGCGGTCGATGCCGGACGCCGGCACGAGCGACGCCGACCCCGGCTCGTTCCTCAACCCCTGACCGCGGCGGCTCGGCGCGCGGGGACGCGCACCGGGCGGTAGACCGGAGGCCATGACGCAGACCCCCGGACCCGGCGCCGTCCTGTTCGACGTCGACGGCACGCTCGTCGACTCCAACTACCTGCACGTGCACGCCTGGGTCCAGGCGTTCGCCGCCGCCGACCACCCGGTCGACGCCTGGCGTGTGCACCGGCGGATCGGCATGGGCTCCGGGCGGCTGCTGCGCGAGCTGCTCGGCGACGACACCGAGGCGCTGGCCGACCGGGTGAAGCAGGAGCACACCGCCCGGTACGCGGACCTCGCCGGGCTGCTCCGGCCGTTCGACGGTGCCCGCGAGCTCGTCCGGGACCTCGCGGACCGCGGGGCCCGGGTGGTGCTCGCGACCTCCGCGGCACCCGAGGAGGTCGAGCGGCTGCGCGAGGTGCTCGACGTCGACGACCTCGTGCAGGTCACGGCCTCGCAGGACGTCGAGGAGGCCAAGCCCGAGCCGGAGCTGGTCGAGGTGGCCCTCGAGCGTGCAGGCGTCCCCGCCGACCGGGCGGTCTTCGTCGGCGACTCGGTGTGGGACGTGCAGGCGGCCGTCCGCGCGGGTGTGCCGTGCGTGGCCGTCCGCAGCGGCGGCACCTCCGCGGCCGAGCTGACCGAGGCGGGCGCCGTGGCCGTGCACGACGACGTGGCCGAGGTGCTGCGCGACCTCGACGCGAGCGCCCTGGCGGCCGTCCTGCGCTGAGGCCGGCCCCGCCTCAGTCCCCGGTGCCGGCGACCAGGTCCGCGTAGTCCGGGTGCTCGGCGACGAACGCCCGCACGAACGGGCACGCCGGTTCGATCCGGTCGCCCGAGGCACGGACCAGGTCGAGGGCGGACCGGACGAGCGTGGAGCCGATCCCGTGCCCCTCCTGCCGGGGGTCGACCTCGGTGTGCGTGAACACCACGACGCCGGGCCTGCGCTCGTACTCCGCGACACCCAGTACCGCACCGTCGGTGCCCACCGCCTCGAACCGCTGCCGCTCCGGCACGTCCCGCACGTCCACGTCCGCCATCCCGCGAGTATGCGTCACCCGGGCCGCGCCCTCCACGGCGCCCCGTGTCACCCGCTGGTGGGACACTGTGCACGTGCTGGGGACCTACCGTGACGTGCTGGACCGGCCCGGTGCCCTGGCGTTCTCCGGTGCCGGCGTCATCGCCCGGCTCCCGATGTCCATGGTGGGCATCGGCATCATCCTGATGATCGAGTCCCTGCACGGCTCGTACCGGCTGGCGGGTGCCGTCTCCGCCGCGTACGTGCTCGCGCAGGCGGTGTGCTCCCCGCAGCTCGCCCGCCTCGTCGACCAGCACGGCCAGGCGCGCGTCATGCGCCCCGCGCTCACCGTCTCCGCGGTCGCGCTCGTCTCCCTCGTGCTCTGCGCGACGCTCGACGCGCCGGTGTGGACGCTCTACGCGACCGCCGTGCTCGTCGGCGCCACCATCGGCTCGTTCGGTGCGCTCGTCCGGGCCCGGTGGTCCCACGTGCTGTCGGACCCGCGCGCGCTGCACACCGCGTACTCGCTGGAGTCCGCGCTCGACGAGCTGGTGTTCGTGGTCGGCCCGATCCTCGCGACGACGCTGGCGACCGCGGTCGCCCCGGCGGCGGGCCTCGTCGTGCCGGTCGTCGGGATGGTGCTCGGCGGGTACTGGTTCCTCGCGCAGCGCCGCACCGAGCCGCCGCCGTCCGGCCCGCGCCCCGCAGGACCGGACGGCGCGCCCGTGCGTCGCGTGTCCGTCATGCGCTCCGGCGGCATGGTGGTGCTCGCCGTCGTGTTCGTCGCGATGGGGTCGATCTTCGGGGCGACCGACGTGAGCACCGTGGCGTTCGCGGAGGAGGCGGGACGGCAGGCGCTGGCGGGCGTGGTGCTCGCGGTGTTCGCCTGCGGCTCGATGATCTCCGGCCTGCTCTACGGCGCACGGCACTGGGTGACGCCCCTGTGGCGCCGGTTCGCGATCGGGATGGTCGCGCTGGCCCTCGGGGTGTCGCTGTTCGTCCTCGTGAGCTCGATGACGATGCTCGGCGTCGTCATGTTCGTCGTGGGCTTCGCGATCGCGCCGACGCTCGTGAACGGCAACGCGCTGGTCCAGCACTTCGTGGCCCGCGAGCGGCTCACGGAGGGGCTGACCTGGGTCGGCACCTCGCTCGGCGTCGGCGTCTCGCTGGGGTCCTGGGTCGCGGGGTCCATGATCGACCGGCAGGGGTCGCACGGCGGCTACCTGGTGGTCGTCGGGTCGGCGGCGCTCGCCGTGGTGGCGGTGCTCGCCTCGCTGCGCACCCTGCGGGCCGGCAACCAGGACCCGCGGGTGCCGGCCGGCGCGGGGCCGGACGACGAGGGCGGCACCTCCGAGGGCGGCACCTCCGAGGGCGGCACCTCCGAGGGCGGCACGTCCGAGGGCGGCACCGCGCCCGGGGCCGGCGCACGGGCCGCCGCGAGCGACGAGGACACGGTCGACGCGTCGGCAGCGCCCGCGGGCGGCACCGCAGCGCATGCCGTGACGCCGGTCGCCGCCGACGACGCCCCCCGGCGGGCCGGCGGCTCGACGCTCCCCGTGCCGATGGACGTCCCCGGGTCGGAGCGGCTGACGCCCGCGGCCGACGACACGCCCGCGGGCTGACCGCCCGCCGGGGCGTCCCCCTCGGCGTCCGTCAGCGCAGGACGCGCGGCTGCTCGTCCTGCGCACCCTGCCCGGACCGGCGCCGCTCGGCGAAGATCCCGAGCACCAGCAGCAGCCCGCCCGCGGCGAGGAGCGTCAGCAGCCACGGGCCCGCCGACACCGTGCCGCCGAGCTGTGCCGCGAACACGCTGAGCACCGCCACGGGCAGGGTGGTCGCGCCGACGACCAGCGGCGCCCGGAGCAGCTCGCGCGCCCCGAGCAGCATGAACCCCAGCGCGAGCACCACGACGAGGACGGCGCGCCAGGTCATCGGGTCGGTCCAGATCGCCAGCACGGAGGGACCGAGCGTGGCGAGCGCGCCCGGCGTCAGGGTGACCGCGGAGGTGCGCCCGCCCACCGGCCACCCGGCCGACGAGCGCGCCGGGGGCCCCGCGGGATCGGCGACGGCGTCGTCCCGGAGGGCCGCGCGCAGCGCGACGAGACCCATGGCGGTGAGGGCGAGGCCGACCGGCAGGGCGAACATCTCGACGCGCAGCAGCCGCGTGCTCCACGCCCCGATCGCCCAGGCGAGCGCGGCCAGCCACAGGAACCAGCCCGGGGGCAGCACGACGGCCGGTCGCCGGGGGTCGGAGCCGGACGCGGCGGCGGACCCGAGGTCGGGCCGGGCAGCCGATCGGGCACCGGGTCCGCCGGACCGGACGTCGGACCGCACGGCGGTCAGGGCGAGTGCCAGGAGCAGCAGCTCGACGACCCACCCGGTCCACGCCGCCGCCCACGACGAGCGGACCGCGACGAGCGTGCCGACGGTCCCGGCGACGACGGCCGGGGCCAGGGCCCAGCGGAGCCGGGGGCCCGGTCCGGTGGGTCCCGACGCGGCACCCGGAGGCGTCACGGCGACCACCGCCGCCTCGTGCCGTCGGGCGAGAGACCGTCCGGCGACGCCGAGCAGCACCGCGCCCCCGAGCGACCACAGCAGCGCGGCCCCGAACAGGCGGGCGTCGTCGGCCGCCGGCCCCGCCGGGGTGCTCGCGGCCAGGTGCAGGGCGCGCACCGGGCCGGCGAGCGCCGCGACGGCCGCACCGACGAGGACGGCGTCCGTCAGCACCCGCCACGCGCGCCCGGCGGGCGTCGGAGCGGGATCGGGTCCCTCGTCCTCGTCGGACAGCAGCACGCTCCCCACCGCGACGGCGGCGAGGGCGAGGAGGGCCGCCGCCCGCGTGCCCGTGTCCCGTCCGAGGACCGCGAGCAGCAGCGTGGGCGTCACGAGCAGCGCGGTGCCGGCGCGCACGAGCGGGCGCCAGCGCTCCGCCGACCGCCGCGCGAGCAGAGCCCCGACCAGCACGGCCGCGGCGGCGGGGGGCGCGGTGTACGCCTCCACGAGGCCGACGCCCCACCACCCGAGCGCCGACCACAGCACCCCCGACCAGAGCAGCGCAGCGGCCCACCAAACGGGGCGCCGGTCCGGCCGCTGGGCGACCACCGTGGCCCCGGCGGCCAGGATCGCGCAGAGCACCAGCACGGTGTCCGCGCCGGTCGTGGCCCGCAGGACGGCGAGCAGCAGGGCCACCGCGGCGGTCCCGGCGGCCGCGACCTCGAGCGCCACCCGGGCGGGCTCCGCCGAGACGTCCAGGGACCGGCGCCGCAGCCGCGTCGCCACGGGCGGGGCGGCGACGGCGGTGGCCGCGGCGAGGACGGCGACCACGGGCAGCAGCACCGGGGATCCCGACCCGGGCAGCAGCACCGCGCCGGCGCAGATGACGAGCACCGACACGGTCGGCAGCACGAGGGCCGCGGCCAGCACCCGCAGCCAGGCCGGCACCGGACGCGCGCGGGTGTCGAGGACCACCGCCTCGAGCACCAGCAGCGCGGCGGCGGCGCCCGCGGACCACCAGGTCCGGTCGACGGCCACCGCGAGCACCGCCACGGCGGCCGGCACCGTGGCCACGACGAGCAGGGCGAGCCACGTGTCCCGGCCGACCCGCGGCAGCACGGTCACGACGGCGGCGGCGAGCACGGCGACGACCGCCGTGCCCCCCACCACGCCGAACCCGTCCCACCCCAGCCACGCCAGCCCGAAGCCGAGCGCCAGCGTCGCGTAGGCCGCGCCGGCGCCGACGAGGACGCCCCGCACCGGCGCGGGCACGAGCGGGCGCGCCCGCAGCAGGAGCAGCACCACGGCCGCCGCGCCGAGGAGCACCGTCGGCCGCGCCACCCAGCTCAGCAGCACCAGCGCCGCGAGCTGCGCGAACGCGGCCACGACGAGGGTGCTGCGCCACGGGGCGCTCCGGGGCGTGGGCCCGCCGGGAGCCGGGGCCGCCGACGACGGCACCCAGCCGGCCGGCTCGCTGGCGACCGCAGCGGGGGCTCCGGCCACCGCACCGGCTGCTCCGGCGACCGCGCGCGACGGTCCGGGCCGGCGCGGGGCACGGCGTGCCGTCTCGACCAGGGCCACCGCCAGGAGCAGCTCGGCGAGCAGCAGCGCCGGGGACCACGGCCGCAGCAGCGTCGCGGCCGCGGCGACGGCCAGCACGACCGCGGCGGGCAGGCAGGCGCGGCCCGCCGTGACGACGTACGGCTCGCGCGGCACGGCGGGCCGCGGGATGCCGGGCAGCGGGACGCCGGGGGGCGGGACGACCCCGGGCACCGTGCCGGCGGGGGCCGCCCAGCGGCGCTCGAGCACCGGGGCGAGCCGCTGCACCGCGATCACGGCGCAGGCACCGGCGAGCACGACGACCGCGAGCAC
This sequence comes from Cellulomonas sp. ES6, assembly GCF_030053835.1. Taxonomy (NCBI): domain Bacteria; kingdom Bacillati; phylum Actinomycetota; class Actinomycetes; order Micrococcales; family Cellulomonadaceae; genus Cellulomonas; species Cellulomonas sp. ES6. Next base: position 2,102,155 of record NZ_CP125655.1, read on the forward strand.
CGGCCCGAGCGAGGAGGCGCCTTCGGCGAGGTCGCCGGCGGGGTCGAAGGCCGCGACGGGCAGCCTGGAGGGCGGCGGGATCCGGAGCGCCTCGAGCAGCGTCAGACCGTCGGCGACCGCCGCGAGCAGGCCGGGCAGCGTCACGACCACCAGCGCGACCCACCCGCCGGACACCCGCGCCCGGTGCAGCGCGTCGGATCCGGTGTCGCGTCCCGTCGCGGCGGGCAGCAGCGTCACGAGCAGCCAGGCTCCGGCGCCCGTGAGCGCGGCGATGCCGATGCTGAGAGCGCCCAGGTCGAGGGGAGCGGCCGACGCGGCGAGGACGACCAGCGCCCCCGCGGTCGCGGTCCACGGGGCCGCCTGGCCCGCGCGGGCCTGGAGACCGGCGACGACCGCGGCGAGCAGCAGGCCGATCGCGAGCCCGCCGGCGGGCCAGCCGTCGGCCGTCGGCAGGTCGGGGGCGACCGCGAGCGCCGCGAGCAGCAGCACGCCGGCGAGGGCCACGAGCAGCCCGTCGACCACCTCCCCCCGGGCGCCGAACCGCTGGTCGACCGCGCGGCGGTAGGGGACTCGGACGAGCGTGGCCAGGGAGGCGGCGAGCAGCCCGACGTGCCAGGCCCAGCCGCCGCCGACGGCCGCCGAGACGCACAGGGGGACGGCGGGCAGCACGAGGACGGCGACGGTCCACGAGCGGATCCGGGTGGCGAGGCCCGCCGCGGGCAGTCCGACGCCGACGGCGAGCAGCAGGAACGCCAGGACGAGCGGCTGGACGCGCCCGCCGGCGAGCGCCCCCACGACCCACGCGTCGACGACCGCGAGCGCGGCGGTCAGGCCGCCGACCGCCTCCGCGGACCCGGTGACGCCGGCGCGCCGGAGCGCGAGCGCACCCACCGCGGCGCCGGCCGTCGTGAGCAGCAGCACGACCACCCGGGCGGCGGGCGCGTCGCCGAGCAGGAAGAACGCGAGGACGACGAACGCCGCCGCCACGAGGCCCGCACCGGCGAGGGCGAACAGGCGCGCGACGTCGAACGGCCGACCGGCCGGGGGCACCGGCTGCCGGGCGGGGGGAGGCACGCCCGGCCCGCCCGGCCAGCCGGCGGGGGGCTGCGGCGCGGCGCCGGGCCACGCGCCCGCACCGGGGACGTCCGGGCCCGTCGCCCAGGGCCCCGCCGCCCAGGGCGCCGCAGGGGGAGGCACCACCGGCGACGCGGAGGGTGGCACCACCGGCGAGGCAGGGGACGACGCGACGGGCGACGCGGTCACCGCCGGCGACGCGGGGGGCGACGCGACCGGCGACGCGGTCCCGACCGGCGGCACGACCGGCGCCGCGGGCGCGACCGCCGCCCCCGGCACGGTCGCGCGCGCCTGCGCGGCCCGGACCGCCTCGATCAGCCGCTGCCGGTCGTCGAGCGCCCGGGCCGCGGTGCGCGACGCGTCGGCGATGCGGGCACCGTCCGCTCCCCCGAGGTCGAGCCCGCAGGTCCGGCAGCGCGGCCCGGCGAGCGTCGTCCCGCAGTGCGGGCAGCGGCTGAAGTCGGTGAGCTCGCGCCGGGCGGCGCCTGCCGAGGTCGGTTCCACGTGCTGAGCGTGCCAGGCGGGAGCGCCCCAGGTGCGTCGTCCACAGTTCCTGCGCAGACTTTCACCAGGTCGTCCGGGGTCCGCCGGGTCCTGGTCGTCCCCGCCCGGGTCCGGCGAGCCGTGCGCGTGAGGCACGAGACACGCTTCCCGGTGGCACCGCCCAAGTCATGGGATGACTATGGAGGCGGACCAGCACGCGACGACGACAGGAGGACGCGGTGGCACGCAGCAGCACGGTGGCGGACCAGCTCGTGGCGCAGGTGGTGGCAGCGGGTGCCACCCACGTCTACGGGATCGTGGGCGACAGCCTCAACCCGGTGGTGGACGCGATCCGCCGGGCGCAGAAGGACGGTGCCGACATCCAGTGGGTGCACGTCCGGCACGAGGAGGCGGCGGCGTTCGCCGCGGCGGCCGAGGCGGAGATCACCGGGCGGCTGGCCGTCTGCGCGGGCTCGTGCGGCCCGGGCAACCTGCACCTCATCAACGGCCTGTACGACGCGAACCGCAGCCGCGTGCCGGTCCTCGCCATCGCGTCGCACATCCCGAGCGCGCAGATCGGCACCCAGTTCTTCCAGGAGACGCACCCCGACCGGCTGTTCGTCGAGTGCTCGGTGTACTCCGAGATGATCTCGTCGCCGGTCCAGGCGCCGCGGGTGATCCGCAGCGCCATCCACCACGCCTACGGCGCCCCGGGCGTCGCGGTGCTCACGCTGCCGGGCGACGTCGCCGACGAGGAGGCGCCCGCGCCCGGTCCGGACCAGCTGGTGCGCCCCCGGCGGCCGCGCGTCGTCCCCGCGGACGTCGACGTGGCCGCGCTCGCCGACGCGATCGACGACGCGAAGAAGGTCACGATCCTGGCGGGGGCCGGCGTGCGCGGCGCCCACGACGACGTGCTGGCGCTGGCCGACAAGATCGCCGCCCCGGTCGGCCACAGCCTGCGCGGCAAGGAGCACATCCAGTACGACAACCCGTTCGACGTCGGCATGACCGGGCTGCTCGGCTACGGCGCGCTGCAGGCCGCGATGGACGGCGCCGACCTGCTGCTGATGCTGGGCACCGACTTCCCCTACGACCAGTTCCTGCCCTCCGACGTCCGGACGGCGCAGGTCGACATCGACCCGACGCACCTCGGCCGGCGCACCCGGACCGACCTGGCGGTGGTCGGCGACGTGGGAGAGACGGTCCGCGCGCTGCTGCCGCTGGTCGGGCGCAAGAAGTCGCGGCGGTTCCTGGACTCGATGATCAAGAAGCACGAGCGGGCGATGTCCGGCGTGGTCGGCGCGTACACGAAGGACGTCGAGCACCACACGCCGATCCACCCGGAGTACGCCGCGGTGCTGCTGGACGAGGAGGCCGCGGACGACGCGGTGTTCACCGTCGACACCGGCATGGGCAACGTGTGGGCCGCGCGGTACCTGACCCCGAACGGCCGCCGCCGCGTCATCGGCTCGTTCCTGCACGGCTCGATGGCCAACGCGGTGCCGCACGCGATCGGCGCGGCGTTCGCGGCGCGGGACGGCGGGGCGCGCCAGAAGCACGTGGTGGCGGTCGCCGGGGACGGCGGGCTGTCGATGCTGCTGGGCGAGCTCGTGACGCTCGTGCACTACCAGCTGCCCGTCAAGATCATCCTGTTCGACAACGCGACGCTCGGCATGGTCCGGCTGGAGATGCTGGTCGACGGCCTGCCGTCGTTCGGCACGGACTCCCCGGCGATCGACTACGCCGCGGTCGCGCAGGCGATGGGCATCCCGGCCGTGCGCGTGGAGGACCCGACGCAGATCCGCACGGCCCTGCGGGAGGCCTTCTCCCACGACGGGCCGGCGCTGGTCGACCTCGTGACGGACCCGCGCGCGCTGTCCATCCCGCCGAAGATCACGCGCCAGCAGCTCAGCGGCTTCACGGCGGCCATGAGCAAGGAGATCCTCGGCGGCGGCATGGGCGAGGTCATGGCGATGGCCCGCTCGAACCTGCGCAACGTGCCCCGGCCCTGACCCCCGGTGCCCGGGCGGACGTCCCGCCCGGGCACCGGCGGCGTCACCGCGCGATCAGCGCGAACACGCCCCAGCCGAGGTGCGCCCGCACGCCGGCGGCGTACTGCTGCGGCTCGGTGGCCAGCAGCCGCCGGACCTCGTCGTGCAGGTCGTGGCCGGGGTGGGCGTCCGCCCAGCGCCGCATGGTGAGCCACTGCGACGCCCAGTAGCGGTCCCAGGACCCCTCGGTCGCGCAGACCATCTCGACGACGTCGTAGCCCTGCTCCCCGAACGAGGCGAGCAGCTCCGGCAGCGGCAGGAAGTCCTCGACGGCACCCGCCTGGCAGGCTGCGAGCAGCTCCGCGGTGGCGGGGACGGTGCGCCAGTACGGCTCGCCGACCAGCAGCATGCCGCCGGGGACGATGCTGCGGCGCAGCAGGTCGAGCGTGCCGGGCACGCCCCCGCCGATCCAGGTGGCTCCGACGCAGGCCGCCACGTCGACGGGCTCGTCGGCCACGTACCCGGACGCGTCGCCCTCGACGAACCGCACGGCGCCGGCCACGCCGAGCTCGTCGGCGCGCGCCCGCGCATGGGCGAGGAAGTCCGGGTTGAGGTCCACGCCGAGGCCGGTGACGCGGTGGTCGCGGGCCCAGGTGCACAGCAGCTCGCCGGACCCGCAGGCCAGGTCGAGCACCCGGGTGCCGGGCGGCAGGTCGAGCCCGGCGCCCCAGTCCGCGAGCTGCTGCGCGGTCAGGGGGTTGTGGATGCGGAGGCGGGACTCACGGACGGAGAACAGGCGAAGGTCGAACACGGTGATGCTCCTTGCACGGGTGCTGACGGGTCGTCGTCTGGCGGCGGACGGGTCCGGCCACCGGCACCAGCGCGGTCATCTCGCATCGGCTCCTCGCTCGCGCGGCACGCCGCGGCGGCCGCCGGGGCCCCGTGCGGGCCCGCTGCAACCGTAGGGCGGGACGGGCGGCGGGGGCGACGGATTTCCCCGTCGCCCCCGCCGCCCGCGCGCCCGGTCGTCAGGCGATCGCGAAGATCACCGCGGCCAGGCCGAAGCCCATCACGCCGATGAGCGTCTCCATGACGGTCCACGTCTTGAAGGTCGTCTTCACGTCCATGTCGAAGAACCGCCCGACCAGCCAGAAGCCGGAGTCGTTGACGTGGCTGAGGACCACCGAGCCTGCCGCGACCGCCAGGACGATGGTCGCCAGCTCCACGGCGTTGTAGCCGCCGGCGGCGACGGCCGGCGCGATGAGGCCGGCCGCGGTGGTCAGCGCGACGGTCGCGGACCCCTGGGCGACCCGCAGCACCGTGGCGATGAGGAACCCGGCGACGATCACCGGGACACCGAGGTCGCTGAGCACGTCCGCGAGCGCGTCGCCGATGCCGGACGCGCGCAGGACGCCGCCGAACATGCCGCCGGCGCCGGTGATGAGGATGACCGAGGCGACGGGGCCGAGCGCGGAGTCGAGCACCTTCTCCAGGACCGTCCCGGACCGGCCGCGGCGCCGGCCGAGCACGTACGTGGCGACGAGGACGGTGACGAGCAGGGCGACGGGCGTCTGGCCGAGCGCACGGAAGGCCTGCACCCACAGCGCGTCGCCGTCCACCACGCCGGCCGCGCGCAGCGCGTCGAGGCCGGTGTTGGCGAAGATCAGGACCAGCGGCAGCAGGAGCAGCGAGACGACCGTGCCGAAGGACGGCGGGTTGGCGGTGGCCTCCTCGTCGGCCTCGCCGAGGATCGACGGGACGGGCAGCGAGATCCGCCGGCCCGTGAACACGCCGTACAGGTACGCGGTCACGTACCAGGTGGGGATCGCGACGAGGACGCCGATCGCCAGCACCGTCCCGACGTTCGCGCCCAGCAGCTCGGTGGCCGCGACCGGCCCGGGGTGCGGCGGCACGAACACGTGCATCACGGAGAACGCACCGGCGACGGGCAGCCCGTACAGCAGCAGCGACCCGCCGAGGCGGCGCGCGACGGCGAACACGATCGGCAGCATCACGACGAGGCCCGCGTCGAAGAAGATCGGGAAGCCGAAGATCAGCGACGCGAGGCCGAGCGCGAACGGCGCCCGCTTCTCCCCGAACTTGCCGATGAGGAAGTCGGCGAGCACCTGGGCCCCGCCGCTGGTCTCGACGAGCCGCCCGAGCATCGCCCCGAGCGCGACGAGCAGGGCGACGCCGGCCAGGGTGGAGCCGAAGCCCGACGTCATGACCGGCACGACGTCCCCGACGGGGATGCCGGTGGCGAGCGCGGTGAGCAGGCTGACGAGGATCAGCGCGACGAACGCGTGCATCCGCAGCCAGATGATGAGCAGCAGCAGCACGGCGATCGCGCCGGCCGCGATGCCGAGCAGCGGCCCGGCGGTCAGGGTCTGGGTCCAGCCCTCAGGCGTCATGGGTGTCTCCGTCGACAGTGGTGGCGGTGGTGGTGGGCAGAGGTACGGGTCAGCGGCCGAGGCGCCGGAGGATCTCGTCGACCAGCGCGGCGGGCTTGGCGTCGATGTCGACGGCGAACCCGTCCTCGTCGTCGGCCAGCGGCTCGAGGGTCGCGAGCTGGGACACGAGCATCTCGGGCTTCATGAAGTGCCCGGCCCGGCCCTGGATGCGCTCGGACAGCAGCTCGCGGCTGCCCGTGAGGTGGACGAAGCGCACCGGCCCGGCCTCGCGCAGCAGGTCCCGGTAGGCCCGGCGCAGCGCGCTGCACGGGACGACGGCGCTCTCGCCGGCGGCGGCGCGCTCGGCGAGCCAGTCCCGGATGCCGCCGAGCCACGGCCAGCGGTCGTCGTCGGTCAGGGGGGTGCCGGCCGACATCTTCTCGACGTTGGCCGGGGAGTGGAAGTCGTCGCCCTCGGCGAACGCCGCCCCCATGCGGCCGGCGAGGAGTGCTGCGACAGTGGTCTTGCCGGAGCCGGCGACGCCCATGACCACGACGAGGTCGGGGCGCTCGGCGCCCGACGGCGCGGCGGTGCGGTGCGGTGCGGTCTCGGCCTCGGTGACGTCGGTGTCCACCGGCTCAGCATCACCCACAGGTAGCACCTTTGTCCACATGTGGTGCTCTCATAGTGTCGGGCGCCGTCCGCGGCCCTACCCTGGACGCGTGCCCGCCGCCGTCCTCCACAGCACCGTCCTCGACACGCTGGGGCGCCGCATCACCGCCGGTGAGCTGCGCGCCGGGGCCGTCCTGACGCTGCAGGAGCTGGGCGCCGAGTTCGGGGTGTCCCGCACGGTCGCGCGCGAGGTCATGCGCATGCTCGAGGGCCTCGGCCTGGTGCGCTCCAGCCGGCGCGTCGGCCTGGTCGTGCTCGGCATCGAGAGCTGGAACGTGCTCGACCCCCGGGTGATCGCCTGGCGGCTCGAGGGACCCGGCCGGCTCGCGCAGCTGCGGACGCTGACCGAGCTGCGCCACGCCGTCGAGCCGCTGGCCGCCGCCGGCGCCGCGCGGTACGCCCCCGTCGAGGTCCGCACGGAGCTCATGGACATCGCGCAGCGGATGCGGGCGCTCGGCGAGGCCGGGGAGGCCACGCAGGCGGAGTTCCTCGCGCTCGACATCCGGATGCACCAGCTGCTGCTGCGCGCCAGCGGCAACGAGCTGTTCGGGGCGCTGTCGGAGCTGGTGACGGCCGTGCTGTCCGGCCGCACGGCTCTCGGCCTCATGCCCGCCTCGCCCGTGCCCGCCGCTCTCGACGGGCACGAGGCCGTGGCGCGCGCGGTCGCGCTCGGCGACCCGGTCGCCGCGCAGCGGGCCATGGCCGGCATCGTCGACGAGGTGCAGGGGTCCCTGCCGGACGACGCCGGCGTGGCCGCGTCCTGACCGCCGCGCCCCGCCCGCCCGCGGGGCGGCCCGCGCTCCCGCACGCACAGGTGCACCACAGGCGCGTTCCAGCGGACGTGGAGCACCCGGCCGCACCGTAGGAGCCCTCACCGGGAGCCACCCGGTCCGGCAGCCCGGGAGGGCAGCGTGAGCGCTCCGCCGACCACCGCAGTGCCCGGCCCGCGCGCGCCGGGCGACACCACGCCGTCGCCCCGCCCGCCGGACGCCCGCGGAGGGCACGTCCGGCGCCTGCTCCCCCCGGCGCGACGACGCTGGTGGGGCGACGCGGTCGCCTGGCTCGTGGGTGCGCACCTCGGGGTCGTCACCGCGTTCTGGGTGAGCGCCGGTGGCGCCGGGCTGCTGCTCCAGGGCGGCGCGACCGCGCTGGGGTCCGCGGGCCGGCTCGCGGGCCTGTGGGCCAGCGCGCTGCTGCTGCTGCAGGTGCTGGGCATGGCACGCATCCCCGCCGCCGAGCGCGCGTTCGGGCAGGACAGGCTCACCACCTGGCACCGCTGGGCCGGGTTCACGTCGTTCTGGCTGCTCGCGTTGCACCTGGTCCTCATCGTGGTGGCGTACGCGTCGGCCGAGGGACGGGGTCCCGTCGCGGAGCTGTGGTCGATGACGCTCACGCTGCCCGGCATGCTGCTCGCGGTCGCCGGGACCGCCCTGATCACCGGCGTCGTCGTGCTGTCCGTGCGTGCCGCGCGGCGGCGGCTGCGCTACGAGTCGTGGCACCTGCTGCACCTGTACGCCTACCTGGGCATCGGGCTCGCGCTGCCGCACCAGCTCTGGACCGGGTCGTCGTTCCTCGCCCACCCCTGGACCGCGGCGTACTGGTGGTCGCTGTACGGGCTCACGCTGGTCGCGCTGCTGACCTTCCGGGTGGCGCGCCCGCTGCTGCTGAGCGCCCGCCACCGGCTGCGCGTGGCGGCCGTCGTGCAGGAGACGCCGACGATCGTGTCGGTGCACGTCACGGGGCGCCGGCTCGACCGGCTCCGGGTGGAGGCCGGCCAGTTCCTGGTCTGGCGGTTCCGGACCGGCGCCGGCTGGACGCGCGGCCACCCGCTGAGCCTCTCGGCGCAGCCCACCACCGCGGGGCTCCGCGTCACGATCGGCGTCCGGGGCGACGACGGCGCCCGGCTCGCGGCGATGGGACCCGGGACGCCGGTGCTCGTCGAGGGGCCGTTCGGCCGGACGGCGACGAGCGTCCGGACGCGGCACCGCATCGCGGCGTTCGCGGCCGGCGCCGGCATCGCGCCCGTGGTCGCCCTGCTCCAGGACAACGCGTGGACGCCCGGCTCCGACACCCTCGTGCACCGCTCGACCGACCCGTCGGAGGCCGCGCTGCGTGCCGACGCCGAGTGGCTCGCGGAGCACGCGGCCCTCCGGTACGTCCCGCTCCCCGGTCCGCGCTCCCGCACCGGCACGCCCTGGCTGCCCGCCGAGCACGGCCACGTCCCCGGACCCGACGCGCTGCGGCGACTCGTGCCCGACCTGGTGCACCACGACGTGTTCGTCTGCGGACCCGCCGCCTGGTCCACCGCCCTGGTCGCCGACCTGCGCGCCGCCGGCGTGCCCGAGCGGCAGATCCACCTCGAGTCCTACGCCTGGTGAGAGGAGACTCCCGTGCGCCGCATCCTCGTCGCCGTGGCCGGCACCCTGTCCGGCCTCGGCCTGATCCTCCTGTACCCCACGAGCACCGGCCGGACGCTCGACACGACGGGCACCGCCGACGGGGCCGCGACCGCGGGCGGCGCGACGTCCGGGTCGACCGCGCAGGCCGGGGACGGGGCGCCGTCCGGCTCCGGGGCGGAGTCCGGCTCCGCGGCCGGCAGCGGCGACGCGGCCGGCGCGACGACCCCGGACGCCGCGGGCTCGACCGGGTCCGGCTCGACCGGCTCGGGCTCGACCGGCACGTACTCGGCGTCCACGTCCATGCGGTACGGCACCGTCACCGTGACCGTCACGGTGACCGACGGCCGGCTCACCGACGTCGGCGCGACCCAGGACTCCCCGGACGGGCGCTCCCGGAGCATCTCCGGACAGGCGATCCCGACGCTCAACAGCGAGGCGCTCGACGCGCAGAGCGCCGACATCGCCCTCGTGTCGCACGCCACGTACACGAGCGAGGCGTACGCGCAGTCGCTGCAGGCGGCGCTGGACGAGGCGGCGCAGGCGTGAGCGCGGCCGCGGACGCCACGGCCTGGACGCCGTCGGGCGACGACCTCGACGCCGCCGAGCGCGACACCCGGGTCCGGGAGGCCGCCGGGCTGCCGCGCTGCGCCTGGGTGGCGCACCACATGGCGATGCCCTGGAGCGTGCACGTCCGCGGGCCGGCGGCGCACGCCCCCGCCACCGCCGGCGCCGTGGCGGAGGCGTTCGCCCTGGTGGCGCGGATCGACGCGGCGCTCAGCCCCTTCCGCCCCGACTCGGACCTGAGCCGCTACCGCCGCGGGGAGCTCGGTCTCGACGCGGCACCGGAGCTCGCCGCGGTGCACCGGCGGTGCGTGGTCGCGCGGTCGGCGACGGGCGGCGTCGTCGACGCGTGGGGGTGGCGGGACGGCTTCGACCCGACCGGCCTCACCAAGGGGTGGGCCGTCGACCGCGCGCTCGACGCGCTGGCCGGCCTCGACGGCGACGTCGCGGTGGTCGCGGGCGGCGACGTGGGCGTGCGGAGCCGCAGCGGTCTGCCGTGGCGGGTCGGCGTGGAGGACCCCGCGGACCGCAGCCGGGTGCTCGCCTGGATCGACGTGACCGACGGCGGGGTGGCCACGTCGGGCCCCGCCGCCCGCGGCGCCCACGTCGTCGACCCGCGCACCGGCGCGGCCGCCGGCGGCGCGATCCGGTCGGCGACCGTCGTCGCGGAGACCGCCGAGCGTGCGGACGTGTGGGCGACCGCCGCCGTCGTGCTGGGCGCGCACGCACCGGGCCGGCTCCGTGGGCTGCCGGGGACCTCCGGCGTGCTGGTGCTCGCGGACGGTTCCGTGCACCGGTGGGCGGCGCCGGCCTGAGCCGGCGCCGGCCGCCTCAGGCCCGGTCGGGCCCCGTCGTGCTCCCGCCACCGGTGCCCGGCGCGGCGCCCGGCCCGGTGCTCCACGGCTCGGCGGACGCGCCGTCGTCGGAGCCGCGGGACACCGCGCTCTTCACCGCGTCGACCGCCTTGTCCTTGAGCGCGACGCCCTGGTCCTTCGCGAACCGCGCCGCCGTCGACTCGAGGTCGTCGACCGTGGACTGCACGCGCGGGTCGTGCCACGCGTCCGACGCCCACCCCTTGATCTTCTCGAACTGCGCGCGGCCCGCGCGGGTGCCGACGACGTAGCCGATGCCGGCGCCGAGGACGAATGCGAGCTTGCCCTTCATGCGTTCTCTCCCTGGTCGCTGGATCTCCTGATTCGATCGAGCCTAGGGGCGCCCGTCGTGGCGCGCCCGGCGAGCGCCGGGGACCGTTCGACGCGCACGACGATGCGGGCAGGAGCACAGTGGCCCCCGACGAGGGGGAGGCTCGATGACGCAGACCACACGGGTGCCCGGCGGCGACCAGCCGGAGCTGCGGCGCACGATCGGCCGCACGGTGCTGCTGCTGTTCGTCGTCGGGGACATCCTCGGCGCCGGCATCTACGCGCTGACGGGGACGGTCGCGGAGCAGGTCGGCGGCGCGATCTGGCTGCCGTTCCTGCTGGCGTTCGCCCTGGCCACGCTGACCGCGACGGCCTACGCGGAGCTCGTCGCGCGCTACCCGAAGGCCGCCGGCGCCGCCCTGTACGCGAACCGCGCCTTCCGGCGGCCGTTCCTGACGTTCCTCGTGGCGTTCGCCGTCATGATGTCGGGCATCACCAGCGCCTCCGCGGCGGCGCGGGCGTTCGGCGGGGACTACCTGGCGGAGCTGCTGCCGTTCGGGGTGCCGACCCTCGTGGCCGCGTGGGTGTTCCTCGGGCTCATCACGGTCGTCAACGTGCTCGGGGTCTCCGAGTCGGTGCGCGTGAACGTCGTGCTCACGCTGGTCGAGGCGAGCGGGCTGCTCGTCATCATCGGCATCGGGGTGTGGGCGCTCGCGCACGGCGACGGCGACCCGTCCCGCGCCCTCGACCTGCACACCGACGGCCCCGCGTGGATGGGCGTGCTCGGCGGCACCGCGCTCGCCTTCTACGCCCTGCTCGGGTTCGAGGACTCGGTGAACCTGGCGGAGGAGGCGCGGCACCCGCGGCGCGACTTCCCGCGGGCGCTGTTCGGCGGGCTCGCGGTGGCCGGGGCCATCTACCTGGCGGTGGCGTTCACGGCGTCGATGCTGGTGGAGACGGACGTGCTGGTCGGCTCCACCGGGCCGCTGCTCGAGGTGGTGCGCGTGGCCGGGCTGGCGTTCCCGCCGTGGCTGTTCGCGCTCATCGCGCTGCTCGCCGTCATGAACACCGCGCTGATCAACATGATGATGGCGTCCCGCCTGGTGTACGGGATGTCCCGCGAGGGGATCGTCCCCGCCGCGCTCGGCCGCGTGCACTCCCGGCGCCGCACCCCCGTGGTCGCGATCGCGTTCACGGTGGTCCTCGCGCTGACGCTCACCGCGACCGGCGACCTCGGCGGCCTGGCCGACACCACCGTCCTGCTCCTGCTGCTCGTGTTCGCGGTGGTCAACGTCGCCGTGCTCGTCCTGCGCCGCCGCCCCGCGGACGACGACGAGACCGGCACGGTGGACGGCGACCGCGAGCGCTCGTTCCGCGCGCCGACGTGGGCGCCCGTCGTCGGGGCGGTCGTGTCGCTGGCGCTGGCGTCGCCGCTGACGGGCCGCGAGGGGGCGGTGTACCTGCGGGCCGCCGTGCTGCTGGGGATCGGCGTGGTGCTGTACGTCGTCAACCGGCTGCTGACGGGCGGGACCGGCGCGACCGCGGACGAGGACGCCACCGCCGCGACCGGCTGACCCCGGCCCGCCCGCCACGCCCGCGCCGCGGTCACGCGAACCCGAGCAGCGCGGCGACCTCGGGCTCCCGTTCGACCCAGCCGGGTGCGTCGTGGAGCACCACCCGGGTCTCGAACTCCGCCGCGGTGATCCCGGGCGTCAGGGTGACGTGCATCGTGAGCGCCGCGTCGACCGCGACCAGCAGCCGGCCGTCGTCCGGCACGACCGACCGCAACCACGCCGCGAGCTCGCCCCACCCGGGCCACAGGGCGTCGCACGAGAAGGAACGCCGGTCCCGGAAGTAGTTGATCTGGTAGACCCCGGCGGGACCCACCACCTGGACGTTGACCGCGGAGGCTCGTGGCGGCCGGAGCCGCCGTACCCGCGCGTCCGGCCACCGCCGACGTGCCACCTCGGCGAACCGGTCGGCGGTGAGCGGGATCGTCCCCTCGCACGCGACGAGCAGGTTGTTGCTCACGGCGACCGGCCGCCACGGCCGAGCAGCGCGGCGACCTCGGGGTCGCGCGCCTCCCACCCGGGCGTCCCGTGGTCCACGACAGCGGAGGCGACGTCCGTGGGCCGCATGCCCGGGAGCAGCTCCACGTGGAGGGTCATCGCGGCGTCGAAGGCGATGAGTCGACGGCCCTGGTCCGGCACGACGGCGCGGACCCACGCGGCCACCTCCGGCCACCGGTCGGGCAGCGCGTCGGTGCTGATCGCGGTGCGGGTCCGCAGGTAGTCGATCTGGAACCCCGACCCGTCCGGCGGATCGATCTGCACCTCGACCTCCACGTGGAACGGCGGGCGACGGCGGACCACGGTCGCCGCAGACCCCCACCGGGCGACGGCGGCCCGCGCCAGCGCCTCGAACGACACCGGCAGCGGCGCCGCGGTCGTCCCCCGGATGTACAGACGGTTGCTCACGAGCGGACCACCACCTCCACGTCCAGACCGTCTCCGACCAGCGACCGGGCGCGCGCCAGCAGGTGCTCCGCCGCCTCCGGGGTCGACGTCACGATCCGCAGCCGCTCCACCGGGTTGTCGCCTCCCCGGATCACGGCGGCGTACCGCTCCACCTCGTCGTCGAACCCCGCGAGCAGGTCGTCCCGCAGGAAGTCCGGCACGCTCCCCTCCCACATCGAGGCGCCCGGTCGCTCGACGAACTTCGCCTCGACCGCCACCACGGCGTCCGGGTCGATGTGCACACCGTCCGCCCAGATCCTCGTGTCGCCGCTCCGGAGGCGGAACTCCTCCGGTCCGGCCCAGGTCCGCTGGTAGTCGGCCCACCCCTCGACGCGGGTGACCGCACGGACGTCGCCGGCGGCCCGCAGCGCGTCCAGCCAGCGCTCGCCGGCGGCGACGCGGTCCACGCCGTCGGCGATGTCCTGGAGGTACCGCGCCATCCGCGCGGCGCCCGCGACGCCGGCGGTCGACCCGCCCGTGACCAGGCTCGTCGCGAGGTCGGGCGCGTGGCCGCCCCACCACCGGCCGGGGTGGTCGGCGAGCCCGTCGGTGTCGAGCAGCACCCGGCCGGTGCCGAACGGGTCCTCGCCCGCCGCGTGGTACAGGTCGACCGTCGAGGTCCCGAGCTCCGCCCACGACGACGCCCAGCCGGGGCCGTCGACGACCGCGCGCAGCGAGCCGTACCGCCACAGCGCGCCGGCGGTGGAGGTCAGCCAGTCGGCGACGCCGCGCAGGAAGTCGCCGGGGTGGAGTCCGCCGTCCGGGACGCCGGCGGAGAGCCCGTCGAGCACGCCCGCCGCGGCGGCCTCCGACGCGACGACCTCCGCGCGGGCGGAGGCGAGCACCTGCTCGGCGAGCGCCCGGTGCGACGCCCCGGGGTCGACGTCGGCGACGCGGGGCCGCCAGCGGGTCGCACCCGGGGTGGACGAGGGGGACGACGGCGTGCCGAGCACCGGCGGGTCCACGTCGGCGCGGCGGCGCCACGCCGCGCTCAGGTCCTCGCCCTGCGCCCACAGGGCGACGGCGACCTCGGCGCGGGCGTGCGCCCACCGGACCACGGCGGCGTGCTGCCGCAGGACCCCGCCGGCGACGTCGGTGGCGCCCGCGACCGTGTCGAGCACCTCGACCAGCCGCGAGCGGTGCGCCGCCCAGGCCTCGGACGCGGCGCCGTGCCAGCGGTCGCACGCGGCGCGTGCCGTGTCGGCCGACGCGGCCGCGAGCGCCCGGCGCCGCCCGTCGACCTCCGCCGCCGAGCCCTCGAGCGCGTCGGGGTCGGTCGGGACCAGCGCCCGCGCGTCGGTGGACGTCGCGAGGGTCGCGCCGCCGATCACGGGCGGGCCGGCAGACCGGCGAGGTGGTCGCGGGCCATCGCGTCGGCCTCGTCGTAGGCGGACGCGGCGCCCCTGATCTGCTCGCCGGCGTGGTCGACCTCCGCCGCGAGCGCCGTCAGGAGGTAGCGGTAGCGCGCGTCGAACCGCGCCCCGGCGGAGGTCAGCGGGCCCGCGCGCCACGCCTCCGGCCCGGGGACCACCGGGGCGGCGCCCGTGGCCGCCACCCGGTCGGCGACGCGCAGCACGTCGTTCCCGGTGCGGCGGAGCTCCGCCGTGTCGACCTCGAACAGGCTGGCGTCAGCCACGCTCGTCCACCTCTCTCGGGGATGCGCGGCTGCTACTCAAAAGTAGCACGACTCAGGTCCCCGCCGCCGGCACCTCCCGCGGCGCGCGGCGGCGGCGTACCGTCCGGGCATGACGCCGAAGGTGCCCAAGGCCGTGTACGAGGCGGAGCTGTTCCGGCTGCAGTCGGAGCTGGTGACCCTCCAGGAGTGGGTGCGCGCCACCGGGGCCCGCGTGGTGGTCGTGTTCGAGGGCCGCGATGCCGCCGGCAAGGGCGGCACCATCAAGCGCATCACCGAGTACCTGAGCCCCCGGGTCGCCCGCATCGCCGCGCTGCCCGCGCCCACGGAGCGCGAGCGCGGCCAGTGGTACTTCCAGCGCTACATCGCGCACCTGCCGGCGCGCGGCGAGATCGTGCTGTTCGACCGGTCCTGGTACAACCGCGCCGGGGTCGAGACGGTCATGGGGTTCTGCACACCGCAGGAGCGCGCCCGGTTCCTGCAGCAGACGCCGGGGTTCGAGCAGATGCTCATCGACGACGGCATCCTGCTGCGCAAGTACTGGTTCTCGGTGTCGGACGCGGAGCAGCTCCGGCGCTTCCGGTCCCGGCGGAACGACCCGGTGCGCCGGTGGAAGCTCAGCCCGATGGACCTGGAGTCGATCGCGCGCTGGGAGGAGTACTCCCGGGCGAAGGACACGATGTTCGCGCACACCGACCTGCCGACCAGCCCGTGGTACGTCGTGGAGTCCGACCTGAAGCGGAACGCGCGGCTCAACATGATCGCGCACCTGCTGTCGACCATCCCCTACCAGGAGGTGCCCCACGACCCGGTGGTGCTGCCGGAGCGCCCACCGGCGTCCGAGGAGTACGTGCGGCCGCCCCGCGAGCTGTCCACGTACGTCCCGGACCACTGCGCGTCGCTGCTCGGGGACCCGGAGGCGTAACACGCGCCGGGTACCGTCCCGCGCGTGACCGCACGACCCGCGCCCGCGCCGGCCCCCGCCCGGGGCACCTCCGCACCCGTGATCGCCCCCGAGGACCCGCGCACGCCCGACGTGCGGGCCCTGCTGACGCGTCACCTGCAGGCGATGCACGCGCAGAGCCCGCCGGAGGACGTGCACGCGCTCGACGTCGACGCGCTCGCCGCCCCCCACGTGACGTTCCTCGCGGCGCGTGACGCGGACGGCACGCTGCTCGGCGTCGGCGCCCTCGCGCGGATCACCCCCGGGCACGCCGAGATCAAGTCGATGCACACCGCGGCCGCGGCCCGGCGGCGCGGCGTCGCGGCCGCGCTGCTCGACCGGCTGCTCGCGCTCGCCGCCGAGCAGGGCGACGACCGCGTCAGCCTGGAGACGGGGACGCAGGACGGCTTCGCGGCCGCCCGCGCGCTGTACGAGCGCGCGGGGTTCGTCGCGTGCCCCCCGTTCGCCGCCTACCGGCCGAGCCCGTCGTCGGCGTTCTACACCCGGCTGACGCCGCCGCGCTGAGCCCCGCCGGGCCGCCGGGCACCGGTGGCGGGCACCGGGCGCGGGACCTACCGTCGATGCGGCAGATCCTTCGAGAACGGGGAGGCGACGTGGTGCAGCACGGCGGTGGGAGCTCCCGCGGACCCACCGACGCGGGGCTCGCCGCGTCGGTGCCGCCGGACCGGTTCACGGCCGTCCGGTCGTGGTCGCTCGACTCCGTCACCGACCTGTCCCGGGTGCGCCGCGAGCTCCTGTCGGCGGTCACCGCCCGGCACGCCGCACCGCAGGACCTGCTGGGCCAGGTGCCCGAGAACATGGTGCTGGTCGCCTCCGAGCTGGCGACGAACGCGCTCGAGCACGGGCTGCCCCCGACCGTGCTGTCCCTGCTGACCGACGGCACCGACTACCTGCTCGACGTCTGCGACGCGGACCTGCACTCGGTGCCGGTGCTCGCGGGCGAGCGGCCCGTCGGCGCCGGCGGGTTCGGGCTTCTGATCGCCCGGAGGCTCTCGCAGTCCGTCGGCTGGTACACGACCGACTCCACCAAGCACGTGTGGGCGATCTTCCCCGCCCAGGGCTGACGCAGGCGGGGACCGCCGCTCAACGCCCGTTCGCGCGCGCGTCCAGCGCGAGCGCGCGGAACGTGTCGGCGACGGGCGTGCGGCGGCGGTCCAGGCCCCCGCGGCCGTCCTCGACGAGGTCCCACAGGCCCATCGTCAGCAGGTGGTCCGCACGCGGGCCGGTCCCGTGGCGGTACGTCCACTCGTACATGTCGAACACGGGCCACCACGTGTAGCCGACCACCCGGTGCCCGAGCGCGCGCAGGGCGCGGACGGCGGCGACGGACTCGTGCAGCCACGCGACGCGGTCGGCGACGGGCGCGGTGACCGACGTCTCCGTGAGCATCACCGGCACCCCGTGGCGGCGCTCGGCCTCGGTGAGCACCTCGACGAGCCCCGCCACGCCGGCGTCCTGGGTGGGCCGCGGGTCGGCGAACCCGCCGCCGTGGTGGACGCCCTCCTCGAACACCTCCGTGGAGATGCGCGGGTAGTAGTTGACGCCCATCACGTGCGGCCGCACGGCCTGGTCCGCGAACCAGGCGAGGCTCGCGTCGTCCATGCCGCCGCCCCGCAGCACGGGCAGCAGGGGGTGACCGTCGGCCACGCGCCCGGTGACGAGGTCCTCGACCAGGTGGGCCTGCTCGCGCAGCCGCGCCGCCTGGTCGCGGTGCTCGCCGTCCACGTCCCCGGCGTACCGCATGGAGGCGTCCACGTGCACGAACGTCGCGCGGTCGCCGAGCACCTCCGCGACGCCCTGCTGCGTGCGGACGAACCCCTCGCCGAGGCTCCGCACCATCGCCACCAGGCCCGTGTCCCCCGTCAGGTAGGGCGGCCAGTAGCCGTAGACCCCGCAGAACAGCGCGTGGATCATCGGCTCGTTGACGGGGGTGTAGTCCGTGACCGCGTCGGCGTACCGCTCGGCGAACGCGACGGCGTACTCGGCGACGACCTTCGGGTAGTCGGGGTGCGCGAACTGCCCGTCGAGCCACAGCGGGGTGCCGTAGTGCAGCAGGTCGATCACCGGGCGCAGGCCCAGCTCGCCGAACCTGTCCACCACCCGGTCCACCCACGACCAGTCCCACTGCCCCGGGGCGGGGCTGACCCGGTACCAGGGCACCCCCCACCGCAGGAACGTGGCCCCGGCGTCGACCGCGAGCTGCAGGTCGGAGGCGTACTTCGCGTAGTGGTCGGTCAGCGCGTACTCGTCGATCGCGCGCTCCCCCGGCCCGGACTGCGGGACGAACGTGTCCTCCACCCCGAGGCCGAAGTGCAGCGCGCCGTCCTCGAACCAGCGGCGGGCGCTCACTTGAGCCCCGTGGTGGCGATGGACTCGATGAACCGCCGCTGCACGAACAGGAACGCCACGACCAGCGGCACCACGGCGACGAGGGCGCCGGCCATCATCACGCCGTAAGGCACGATGCCACCCGGGCCGGTGAGCAGCGTCAGCCCGGACGTGATGGTGCCCATCTCGCGCTGCGTGGTGAACACGAGCGGCCAGAGCAGGTCGTTCCAGTTGTTGACGAACACGAAGATCGCGAGGGTCATCAGCGCGGGCCGGGCGTTGGGCAGCACGATCTGCGTGAAGACCCGCAGCTCCGAGGCCCCGTCGATCCGCGCGGCGTTGTCGAGGTCCCGCGGCAGCGACAGGAAGAACTGCCGCAGGAAGAAGATCCCGAAGGCGTCGGCGGCGCGCGGCGCGATCAGCCCGGCGAAGGTGTTGACCCAGCCCAGGTCGCTGACGATCTGGTAGACGGGGATCAGCGTCGCCTGGAACGGGATCATCAGCGTCGCGACGATCGCCACCAGCAGCGCCTTGCGGCCGGCGAAGTCGATCCGCGCCAGCGCGTAGGCGGCGAGCGAGTCGAACACGAGGGCGAAGACGGTCACCCCACCGGCGAACAGGAACGAGTTGCCGATCAGACGCGCGAACGGCAGGTCGGCGAAGATCCGCGCGAAGTTCACCGTGGTCCAGGCGTCGGGCAGCAGCGTGGGCGGGAACGCGTTGACCTCGGACGTCGGCTTGAACGCCGTGAACAGGACGATCGCGAGCGGCAGCAGCGCGACGAGGGTCGCGACGACGACGGCGGCGGTCAGCAGCACCGTCGACGGGCGGACCCGGCGGCGGCGGGGCGCGGGCCGGGGCGCGGGACGGGCGACCCCCAGGGTGGCGGCGGACATCAGCGCTCCTCCTCGCGGCGGCCGAAGAACACGAACTGGACGAGGCTGAGCAGCAGAGTCGCGAGCAGCAGCACGTAGGACAGGGCGGACGCGAACCCGAGCTCGAGCTTGCGGAACCCGGACTCGTAGATCTCCATCACGACGGTCTGGGTGCTGCCGTACGGACCGCCGCCGGTCATGACGTAGATCTGGTCGAACGCCTGGAGGGCCGCGATGAGCGCGAAGATCAGGACGAACGCGGTGGTGTTCGACAGCATCGGCAGCGTGATGTGCCGGAACCGGGACCAGGCACCCGCGCCGTCCATCTTCGCCGCCTCGTACAGGGAGCCCGGGATGTCCTGGAGCCCGGCCAGGAAGATCACCATGTAGAACCCGAAGTTCTTCCAGACCGCGACCAGGGCCACGGCCGGCATGGCGAGCGTCGGGTCCTGCAGCACGTTGCCGAGGTCGATGCCCAGGCCACGCAGCCAGTAGTGCAGCAGCCCGACCTGCGGGTCGATGAGGTACGACCAGGCGAGCGCACCCACGGCCAGCGAGATGATGAACGGCAGGAACAGCGCCGTCCGGAACAGGCCGCGCAGCGGCAGCCGCGGGTCGTTCAGCAGCAGCGCGAGGGCCAGCGCGACCACCACCGCCGTCGGCGTGAACAGCACCGCGTAGAGCACGGTGTTGCCGACGGCGTCGCGGATGTCCGGGTCGGTGACGATCCGGGCGTAGTTCTCCAGCCCGACCCACTCGGCCTGACCGAAGCCGCTCGCGTCGGTGAACGACATCTGGAGCGCGGACAGCATCGGCCAGACGACGAACACGCCCAGGACCAGCAGCGCGGGGGCGAGGAACGCCAGGGCGGTGCGGGTACGGCGGCGGCCGGTGCGGGGACTGCGGGACGACGGCGAGCCGGTGGCGGGACGCCGCCCGCCCAGCGGGGCGGGCGCGCGGTAGGCCCGGCGACGCGGGCTGACGGCCTGCGCGGAGCTCATGGTGGTGCCTCTCGGTGGGGCCGGCCTCCCCCGACGCCCGGGCAGGGACGCGGGGCGGGGGAGACCGGCTGCGGTGCGGGTCCGGCGGGGCCGGGCCTCAGTCGTCGAGCGCGGCCTGGACGGCGGTCTGGGCCTCGGCCAGCAGCGCGTCGACCGGCTCGCCGGCCATCGCGCGCTGGGTCAGGTCGTCGACCGCGGTCAGCACGTCGGTGCTGTTGACGACACCGGGCAGCAGCGGGCGGCCGAGCTCCGCCTGCTCCGTGAGCGCCGCGACGACGGGGTTCTCGCCGACCTCGTCGGTCGTCACGTCCGTGCGCAGAGGCGGCCAGCCGGAGCCGAGCGACCACGCGACCGCCTGCTCGTGCGCGAGGAAGTAGCTGAAGAACTCCTGCGCGGCCGCCTGCTGCGCCTGGTCGGCCTGCTCGGTGAGGGCCATCGCGACCCCGATGGCGGAGGCGGCCTGCGTCGCGGGGCCGGCCGGGATGGGCGCGATGCCGTAGTCGATGCCGTTCTCCTCGGAGATCGACGCCATCCACGGGCCGCCGATGTACATGCCGACCCGGCCGCTGGAGTACAGGCCGTCGCCCGCGATGCCGTCGACGCCCGTCGGGCTGAGCTGCGTCGCCGCGATCGCGCCGTGCCAGAACTCGAGGGTCTCGGCGTTCTCCGGGGAGTCGATCACGGCCTTGCCGTCCTCGACGACCGCGCCGCCGTTGCCGTAGAACAGCGTGGGCCAGACGCCGTTGCCGACCGTCGCGTGGTCGGTCAGCACGAGGCCGTACTGCTCGGGCGTGCCGTCGCCGTCCTCGTCCACGGTGAGCGCCTCGGCGGCGGCGACCCACTCGTCCCAGGTTGTCGGGACCTCGACGCCGGCCTCGGCGAACAGGGCCTTGTTGTAGAACATCGTGAGCGGCACGAACCCGGTGGGGACGCCGTACGCGGTGCCGTCGACGGTGACCATGTCGAGGGCGCCCGGGTTGAGGTCGGGCGTGGCCTCGTCGCCGGCGTAGAAGTCGTCCAGGTCGACGAACGCGCCGCGGTCGGCGTAGACCGGCAGCCGCTCGGCCGGCATGGCGACGATCTCGGGCCCGTTGTCGGCGGACAGGGCCGGCAGGAACGTGTCGTCGATGACGTCCCAGGGGTTCACCTCGGTGGTGATGGTGATCTCGCCGTCGTGCGCGGCGTTGAAGTCGTCGACGATCTGCTCGAGCACGTCGCCGTCGGCCTCGGTGTAGCCGTGCCAGAACGTGAGCTCGACGGGTCCGTCGGAGCCGGAGGAGGAGCCGCCGCCGGAGCACGCCGCGAGGGCGAGCGTCAGGCAGACCGGGGCGGCCAGCAGTGCGGGGGTTCGCTTCATCGCGGTGGACCTTTCGGAACGTCTACTCCCGGTACAACGTTGTAAGTCAACGTTGTAAGTGCATGGTGCCGGGACGCCCGCCGGGCTGTCAACCCCGGGCCCCGGGAGGGGGCAGGACCGCAGGTCAGGGGCGCGGGCGCGCCGGGCGTCAGAGCGTCGTCGACTCCCGGACCACCAGCCGGAAGTCCGGCGCGACCACGCGCGGCGCGAGCTGCCGCCCGGTCCGGCGGTCCGCGATCCGCTCCTGCAGGTACTCCACCGCCAGCCGCGCCACCTCGTGCCGGCCGGGCTCCACCGTCGTGAGGCTCGGGTACGCGAAGCGGCCGTCCGCCACGTCGTCGAACCCGACCAGCGCCACGTCGTGCGGCACGCGCAGGCCGCGCTCCTGCAGCGAACGCAGCGCGCCGAGCGCCAGGTCGTCGTTCATGGCGAACACGGCGTCCATGCGCGTGCCCGCGTCGAGGACCTCGGCCATCGCGCGGGCGCCGTTCGGCCGGTCCCAGGTCTCGATCGGCACCACCAGCGCGTCGTCCACGGGGATGCCGGCCGCGGCGAGCGCCGCGACGTAGCCCGCGTGGCGCAGGCCGGCCACGCTCGTCGTCTCCCCCGCGTGGGCGCCGAGCAGCAGCACCCGCCGCCGGCCGAGGCCCAGCAGGTGCCCGGTCGCCGCGCGGGCCGCGTCCTCGTGGCGCATCGTCACGTGGTCGACCGCGCCGGCGAACAGCGGCTCGCCGAGCACGACGAGCGGCGACGCGGGTGCGGCGTCCTCGGCGTCCTGGGCGGTCAGGCCGAGCGGCGCCAGCAGCAGCCCGTCCGTGAGGGACAGCCGCGGGCTGCGCAGCACCTCGAGCTCGCGCTCCCGGTCCCCGCCGGTCTGCTCGACCAGCACGACCAGCCCGCGCTCCGCCGCCGTGTGGATGACGTCGTCGGCGAGCTGGGCGAAGAACGCCTGGCCGAGCTCGGGGACGGCCAGGCCGATCACCCCGCTGTGCCCGCGGCGGAGGTTCCGGGCGGACAGGTTCGGCCGGTAGCCGAGTTGCTCGACGGCGGCGAGCACCCGCGCGCGCGTCGCCTCACGCACCTGCGGGTGGTCGTTGAGGACGTTGGAGACGGTCTTGAACGAGACCCCGGCCACCTCCGCGACGTCGCGGAGCGTGGGCGCCGGTCCCTCCCCTGCGTGCGCTGCCACGTGGCGACCTTACAACGTTGAATTCCGGAGCGGACCGGCGCTACTGTCGCGGCGCCACCCGTACAACGTTGGAGAACTCGTGGAGATCCCGAACCCGGTCGTGCTGCAGCGCGCCGACCCGCACGTCCTGCGTCACGACGGCCGGTACTACTTCACCGCGTCGCACCCCGCGTACGACCGGGTGGTGCTCCGCCGCGCCGACACGCTCGCGGGGCTGCAGACCGCCCCCGAGGTGACGATCTGGGAGCGCCACGCCGACGGCCCGATGTCGCACCTGATCTGGGCGCCCGAGCTGCACCGCGTGGGCGGCGCCTGGTACGTGTACCTGGCCGCGGCCCCCGACGACCGCGGCACCGCGGACGCGCCCGGCGCCGCGGAGACGTTCAACCACCGCGTGTACGTGCTGGAGAACACGGCACCGGACCCCTTCACGGGCACGTGGGTCGAGCGCGGCCAGGTGGACACCGGGTGGGAGACGTTCGCGCTCGACGCCACCACCTTCGTGCACGACGGCACGCAGTACCTGGTGTGGGCGCAGCAGGACCTCGCGGTCCGCGGGCACTCGAACCTCTACATCGCCCCGATGGCGGACCCGTGGACGCTCGCGGGACCGGCGGTCCTGCTCAGCCGGCCCGAGCACGCCTGGGAGACCGCCGGGTTCTGGGTGAACGAGGGGCCGGCCGTGCTGGTCCGGCACGGCCGGGTGTGGCTCACGTACTCCGGCGCGGCGACCGGCCCCGAGTACGCGATGGGCCTGCTGACGGCTGACGCCACCGCCGACCTGCTCGACCCGGCGTCCTGGACCAAGAGCCCCGAGCCGGTGATGGTGAGCAACCCGGCCACCGGGCAGTACGGGCCGGGCCACAACTCGTTCACCGAGACCGAGGACGGCCGGGTCGTGCTCGTCTACCACGCCCGGCCCGCCCCCGAGACGGCCGGGGACCCGCTGTGGGACCCCAACCGCCACGCCCGCGCGCAGGTGCTGCCGTTCGACGCCGACGGCCGGCCCGTGTGGGGCGTCCCGGTGCCGGACACGCGGCCCGTGCCGACGTCGACCGTCGTGCTGCGACCCGACGGCACGCCTCCCGCCGTCGCCTGACACCGGGCCGGGGTCGGCCCCCCGCGCGTGCGGCGGGCCGGCCCGGCGTCGTCACTCCCGTCGCAGGCGGCGGGACACCACCAGCAGGGCGCCGAGCAGCAGCGCGCCCAGCCCGCCCAGCAGCAGCCACCCGGCGTCCGAGCCGGTGCGGGCCAGCTCGCCCGCGGGCGCGGCGCTCACCGCGGAGTCGCTCGCCGGCGGCACGCCGGTGCCGTGCGGGTCGTCCGGCTGCACGACCGCCGTGTTGCCCACCGTGGCGCCGGGCGTGGTCACGTCCGTCACCACGAGGACCGTGGCGGTCCCGCCCGCCGCGAGCGGCCCGTCGTGGCGGCAGGTGACGACCTGGCCCTCGACGGTGCAGTCGAACCCGTCACCCGTGGCGGAGACGTACCGCAGGCCGGCCTCGAGCTCGTCGCTCACGGTGAACCCGTCCCGCACGTCCCGGGTGCCGGCGGACAGCACCGTGACCTCCCACGTGATGCGCCCGGCCACCCGGTCGGCGACCGCCTTGCGCACCGCGAGCCTGCTCTCGTCGGCCGGCACGAACCCGAAGTCCAGCGTCAGGTCCTCCTGGCCGCCGGTCAGGGCGGACGAGTCCGCGGTCCACGTCGAGGAGTCCCGCGCCCGGTCGGACCCGGCCCCCTCGAGCGTCGGCGCGTACGGCCGCAGCGCGTCCGCGGACGCCAGCCGGTCGACCGTCACCCGGTACCGCCCGGGCAGCAGGTCCGCGAACACGTACCGGCCGTCCGCGTCGGTGGTCACCGGCCGCACGGGCCGGCCGAACGCGTCCAGCACGTCCGACCCGTCCGGGCCGGTCAGCCGCAGCACGACCCCCGGGATGCCCGGCTCGCCCGGGTCCTGCACGCCGTCGCCGTCGGTGTCGACCCAGACGAGGTCCCCGACGCGGACGGTGCGCTCGACCAGGCCCGCGTCGACCGTCGGGTCGACGTAGTCGGCCGTGAGCCCGTCCGCGGGGACCACCGGACGCACGCGCGGTGCGTCGGTGCCGAGCCGCACCACCCGGGTCCAGCCGTCGGCGCCGGCGCCCGAGTCGCCCGCCCCGTCGCCCACGAGCGACCGCGTGAACACGTACCGGGCGGCGGTGGCGTCGTCGAGCACGAACCGCACCCGGTACTCCCCCGCCGGCAGCAGGTCGACGTGCCAGCGGCCGTCCGGGCCGGTGACGGTGGTCGCGACGGGCTCGTCCGACCCGGCCGGCACCACCTGGACGGTCACGCCCGGCACCCCGGGCTCGTCCGCGCCCTGCCGGCCGTCGCGGTCCCGGTCGACCCACACGAGGTCGCCGAGCGCGTACGTGCGGTCGACGGCGACGCCGGCGCGGTTGGGCTCGAGCGTCTCGTGCACCAGCCCGGACGCCGCGACGCTCGCCGTGCTGACGACCATCGTGTTCCACGCGGGCGCGTCCGCGTCGGCGGCGGCCCGGTCGTACCCGGTGGCGGACCGGGTGCGGAAGGTCACCGTGACGGTCTCCCCCGGCTGGAGGGGCTCGGCGGCGAGGTCGACGTCCACGCGCAGCCCGCGCACCGCAGCGAGGTCGTCGACCTGGTCGGCGGGCGTCCACACGTCGGCGGCGCACCCGTCGCCGGCGGGGTCCGCCGACCGCGGGTCGCCGGTGAACCGGCACGTCCGCCCGTCGAGCAGGTACGACACCGCGCTGCTGCCGGCGGCGGGGACGCCCTCGACGTGGAGGTCGCCCAGGTACTCGGGCGCCCAGACGCTGCCGCGCGGCGACCCGCTCTGCGAGCGCGACGTCCCCGTGTCACCGGGGTGCGGCAGCACGTCGACGAGCGAGATCGCGGCGGTGGGCAGGTTGCCGGTGTTGGTCACCCGCATCCGCCAGGTCTCCGTCCCGCCGGGGGCCGTCCGCACCAGGCAGGGGTTCCGGTAGAACCCGCCGTCGTCGGTGCAGGTGCCGCCGACCGTGCTCACCACGCCCGTGGGCCGCCCGCCGGGGGCGACGTCCTCCGCCACGTCCTTGACGCGCAGGTAGGTGGCCATCGCGACGACCTCCACCGTCGCGGTCGCCTCGCGCCGCAGGTCGTCCGCGGCGGTCAGCACGAACCCGTTGGTGAGCGTCGTGCCCGCGGCGACGCCCGGCCGCACGGCGAGCGGCACCGTGACGAGCACGCGCTCCCCGGGCAGCAGGCGGGTGCCGGGCGGGAAGGTGACGCGCAGCGCGGTGCCGTCGAGCGTCACCGTCGGCGTGGCGGACGCCGCGGCAGCGGTCGCCGGCGTGACCTGCACGCTCGCGGCGCCGTACGCGAGCTCGTCGTAGACGAGCAGGGCGCCCTCGGCGTCGGCCGGCAGCACGTCGGTCAGCACGGGGTCGACCAGCGGGGCCGTGCCCGTGCTGGTCGCGGTCAGCGTGAACGGGATGACCGCGCCCGGGCCGGTGGTCGTGGTGACCGGCGACTTGGTCACCGTGGCGTCCGGGGTGCCGTCGGTGACGGTGTACGGCGCGGTGACCGGGTCCAGGACCACGGGCGACGGCGTGTGCTCGCCCTGCACGGAGCCGGTGAGCACGTTCGTGACGGTGCCCGCCGGGACCTCCGCGCCGGTGCTGCGCAGCGTGCTGCGCGGCGCCAGCGTGACCAGGACCGTCGGGCCCTCGAACCCGCCCACGACGCGGTTGGCGAACCACCGGCCCTCGGGCGCGGTGAACGTGACGCGCAGGCCGGTCACGTCCGACGGGTCCACGCCGTCCGGCAGGTCGCCCGCGCCCGCGGGGAGCGCCGGGGAGGCCGCGGCGGTGCCGGGGGCCAGCTCCGACGTCACCGCCGGGGTCCACGCCCCGTCCACGCGGTACTCGACGGCGGCGGTGAAGCCGGTCCCGTCGGCGGCGGTCACGCCGGACAGCGCCTCCACGCCCACGAGGTCCACCGCGTCCCAGAACTCCGGCGTCGTGTCCTCGAGCACGTACTGCCACGGGCGGCTCACCGCCGCGTCGCTCGTGCGCCGCGCGCTCAGCGCGAGCCGCACGGTGCGGTCCTCGGCGGCGTACCGGGACACCGTGCCGGGGTCCACCGACTTGGCGAGCGCGCCGTCGAGCGGCTGCAGCGCCTCGGGGTACAGCACGGTGTCGGCGCGCGCGGCGTCGTCCGGCGTGCCGGGGCCGAGGTCGCCGCGCAGCGTGTTGACGACGGTCGTCCACGCCGGGCCGTCCGCGGTCCCGAGCACCGGCGAGCCGGAGCGGGTGGTGGCCCGCAGCTCCGTGTCGGCGACCACGGTGAGCACGGCGCCGTCCGGCAGCGTGCCGTCCGCGCGCGCCTCGACCTGCGCCACGTCGGCGAGCTCGGCCCGGGTCAGCGCGGCGACCGCCGCGGCCGACGTCAGCGTCCGCAGCGGCGTGCCGTCCGCGTCGCGCAGCACGACGGTGAGGTCCCGCGTGCCCTCCGGGGCGGTGACCGCCAGGCGCGTCACGTCCACCAGGTCGAACGCGTTGGCGGGCACCTGCGGGTCCGGGTCGACCAGGCGCAGTGTCTCCACGGGGATGCCGGTGACGTTCTGCACCCGCATGGTGAGGCGGTTGGCGGGCCGGTCGCCGTCCTCGGCCGTCGCGTTGCCGACGGGGACGAGCGCCGCGGCGTCGCGCCACTGCTTGCTCGCGTCGACGCGCCGGATGTCCAGGGGCGTGCCGCCCGGTCCGGGCGTCGTGGTCGCGGTGTCGCCCGAGGTGCCGGTGAGGCCCTCGCCCACGCCGGTGCCCTCACCGGTGGTCGAGGCGGTGTTGGTCAGGGCGGTCCCCGGGGCCTGCGCCTCGGTCAGCGCCATCACGAGCGTGACGACGGGTCGGAAGCTGCCGGTGGTCGGCAGGGACGCGCCGGCGGTCAGCGGCGTGTACACGACGCGGACCCCGTCGGCGCCCGCGGGCACCGCCAGGTCGAGCAGCGCGGAGGCGTCGGACGTCGGCCCCGCGAGCGAGGTCCACGCCCCGCCGACCCGGACCAGCACCTCGGCCTGCGACCCGCCGGGGACCGCGACGGACCCGAGGCGGTCGAGCGCGGCGACGCCCCACAGGCTGGACCCGGCGGTGCCGTCCGCGACGTCCTCGATCACGAGCCGCCCCACGGGCACCGTCGTGTCGGCGGAGATGCCGCCGGTCAGCCGGGCGACGACCTCCTGACCCACGGCGCCCGTGACCTGCTCGCCGCCGACCGCCTGCGTCAGCGTCTTCGCGGTCGTCGTGACGACGCGGCGCGGCACGACCGTGAGGGTCGCGGTCGCGGTGCGCTCCGCCGCGGCCGTGCCGTCGGAGGCCGAGCCGCCCACGGCCACCTGGTTCGGGAAGCCGCGGGTGGTGTCCCAGCCGGCGTCCGTGGCGACGCGCAGCGGCAGCACCGCCCGCGCGCCCGGCGGCATGGTGCCGCGGTACTCCACCTGGACGCCCGTGACGACCGCACCGGCCGGCACCTGCGGCCAGCCGACCGTGCCGGCCGAGCCACCCGCCGGGGCGGTGACCGTCGTGGTGAGCGGCAGGCCCGGGCCCGTGCCGGTGAACGTCACGTCGGCCTCGACGGCGCCCTCCGGCCAGTCGGCGCCCGCGCCGGTGCCCGTGCCGTCGGACCCGAGGCCCAGCAGCGCGAGCTTGCCGTCGGCCGTGGTCCCGAACGGGTCGGTGCCGGTGGCCGGCTCGCGCACGGTCAGGGTGGCGAGCGTGGTGTTGGAGGAGTTGGCGGCGCTCAGCGCGACGACCGCCTCCGCGCCGGCCACGACCTGCGCCTGCGCGCGGCCCTCGACGGTCTTGCCGGCGGTGACCTCGACCGTCACGGGGTTGAGCTGCACCGTCGCGGAGGCCGTGCCGGTGGCGTCGCCGGCCGCGGTCGCGACCGATCCCGCGGCCGTGTTGGGGACCTGCGTCACGGCGTCGCGGTCCGCGGTGCCGTTCTGGCCGAGCCGGAGCGCGACCGCGCCGGAGGCCCCCGGCGGGAGGGCCTCGGCGTCGTCGCCCGTGAAGCGCAGGACGACGCCCGTGACGGCCGCGAGGTCCACCGCGCCGGTGTCGACGGGGGTGCCGGGCGCGAACGGCCCGACCGTGGTGCTGCCCGCCGCGGTCACCAGCTCGACCGTCAGGCCGGTGGCACCGTCCGGCGCCGTCCAGTCACCGAAGCCGCGCAGGTCCAGCGGGGTGCCGGGCCCGAACGCGGGCGCGGTGCCGGCGGCCGGGTCGGTCAGGGTGAGCGCCGTCGCCGCGACGGGGGACCGGTTCTCCACCCCCAGCGCGAGGGTGAGGTCCGCCCCGTCGCCGGCCACCTGGTCCGACGGGGTCCAGCGCTTGGTGACGCCGACGGCCGGGTCCACCGGGACGACGACCGTCACGGTCGCGTCGTCGGACACCGGGTCCGCGTTGGCGGCGACGGCGTCGGCGGTGTTCACCACGGACGCGCCGTCCCACGAGCGGTCGGTGCCGGCGGGCAGCGTGGTCTGCACGAGCACGGACAGGCTCTGGCCCGCGGCGATGCCCTGCGCACCGGGCCGGCCGGCGTCGGTCTCGCGGAAGGCCACGCGCACCTCGCTGCCGTCCACGGCCACGTCGGCGGACCCCGTGCGCTGCCCCTGCACCGACACGCCGTCCGGCTCGATGACGAACGGCGCGGGGACCGCGTCCGTCAGCACCGCGTCGACGCACATCGTGACGATGGACTCGCACGTGACGTCGATCGTCCAGGTCACGCGGTCCCCGGGGCGCGCCTCGGTCGGCACGACCGACTTCACGACGCTCAGCGCCGCCCGCGGCTCCTCGGCCGCCGCCGGGGCGCCCGCCGCCGTGGCCGCCGCCGGCGCCCCGGCCACGGCGGCGACGAGCGCCAGCACGACCGTCAGCCCCAGCGCCCACCCGCGGGCCCACCCGCGCGACCACCGTCGCGCCCACCGTCCGGCGTGCCCTGCACCCTGCCTGTTCTCCACGTCAGTCCCTCGTCCGCTCGCACCTGGTCCGGGCCGGGAAGGCCCTCCTGCGGTGCAGGACTGCGGGGGGCGGTCGCTATGACGCGAGTTCGGCAGTCCGGTTCGTCGGATTCGTCCCTTCGGGTGAACGGGACAAACCGGATACCTGCAACGTCCGGGACCTCTGGTTGGGTGGCCGGACCGCCTGAGCCCACCGGCGGTTCCCCCAGGAGGCGATGGACGTCGTGCTGCCCGCGACGGAGAGGTCCGACACCGAGCTCGCGCAGCGTGTGCGCGACGGCGACCACGACGCGTACGGCGAGCTCTGGCGACGGCACGCGGACGCGGGCCGTGCGGCGGCCCGCCGGATCACCGACCGGTTCGACCCCGACGACCTCGTGGCCGAGGCGTTCGCGCGGATCCTCGAGGCGCTCGGCGCGGGCCGCGGCCCCGACGGGGCGTTCCGGCCCTACCTGTACGCGACGATCCGCAACGTCGCCATGTCGTGGACCGCCCGCGCGGGCGCGACGACCAGCCTCGACGGGGTCGACGGGCCGGTGGACGAGCCGCCCGTCGCCCAGCGCCTCGCCGACGAGGCCCTGCTCGCCCGCGCCTACGCGTCGCTGCCGCCGGAGTGGGCCGAGGTGCTCTGGTACACCGAGCTCGAGGAGCTGACGCCGGCTGAGGTCGCACCGCTGATCGGCCTGCAGCCGAACGCCGCTGCGGCCCTGGCCTACCGCGCCCGGGAGGGGCTGCGGCGCGCCTGGCTGCAGGCCCACGTGACCCGGCTGCCCGAGCGCGCCGACTGCCGCTGGGTGGCCGAGCGCGTCGGCGACCACCACCGCGGGGCGCTGTCCCCGCGCGCCCGACGCCGGTTCGACCGGCACCTCGAGACCTGCGACGACTGCCCGGTCCTCGTGGCCGAGGTCGGCACGGAGGCCGAGATCCTGCTCCGGGCGCGGCTGCGCGCGCTGCTCTGGCCGCTGCCCGCCCTCGCGGTCGCCCTCCCCGGCGGGCCGCTCGCCGCCGGCGCGGCAGGCACCCCCGCCCCGCGCCGGCTGCGCCCGTCACGGCGGTCGCTCGCCACCGCGGCCGCTGCCGCTGCGGCAGTGCTCGCGCTCGCCGCCGGTGCGCTCGGGCTGGCACGCCTCGGCGGCGGTGACGGACCCGCCCCGCAGGCGGCGGACGTCACGGCGCCCGAGGCGCCCGCCCCGGGCCCGCAGCCGCCCGGCCCGGCCACCCCGGTGGACGACCCGGTGCCGGACGGCGCGGAGCAGCTCCCCCCGGACGACGACGCCACGCCGCCCCGGAGCCCCGTCCGGGAGGGCGACGGGACCCGCGGCGGCACGACGGCCGCACCCGCGGGGGACCTCCCGCCCGTCCCGGCGGCGCCGCCGGGACCCGCACCCGTGCACCCCGGCACCCCGGCCGGGCCCGGGACGCCGGTGGACCCGGAGGTGCCGGTCGACCCCGAGGTGCCCGTCGACCCGGAGGTGCCCGTCGACCCCGAGGGCCCGGCCGCCCCGACCGTCGTCGACGTGCTCGCCGAGCCGCACTACCTGCCCGCGCTCTCCGGGACGGCGGTGCCCGGTGCGGTGGTCGAGCTCCGGACGGCCGACGGCGCCGTCCTCGGCGCCACCAGGGCCGACGAGGCGGGCGCGTGGCGGGCCGCCGTGCAGGCGGACGTGGACGCGGGCACCGCGGTCACCCTGGTGGTCGTGCAGCGGGTGGACGACCGCGAGTCCCCGGTGGCCGGCCCGTTCGGCCCGTACACCGCGGAGGCGCCGGAGCTGCTGTCGCCGGCCGACGGCGAGGTGGTCGTCCCGGTCGCGCTGGACGGCGACGGGGTGGCGGACGACCTCGAGGTGCGGTTCGGCGGCACCGCCGGGTTGCGCGTCGAGGCCGCCGTCGACGGCGTGCGCACGGGCCGGACGCACGTGCTCGCGGACGCCCCGCTGGTGCGGACCGTGCACGGGCTGACCCCGGGCGCGCACACGTTCGCCGTCCGGTACGCCGACCCCGACCGGGGGCTCGTCGGCGCCTGGGCCCGGGTCGCGTTCACGGTGCCGTGACCGGGTGAAACGCGTGCTGGCCTGCGGGTTCCCGGCGCCCGGGACGGTACGGTCCAGGCACAGCCACCCGTGACCGAGGAGCCCCGCGTGCCCGTCGCCCGTCGTCGTCGTCCCCTGACCCGCGTGCGTGCCGCGCTCACCGCCGCCCTCGTGCTGGCCGCCGGGCTGCTCACCGCCGGGCCCGCCGCGGCGGTCCCCTACGCCGTGACCGGCACGCCGACGGTGCCCGGCAGCGCGTGGCTCGGGCAGCCGTTGACCGTGTCGCTCGCGGCCGTGGAGGTCACCCCGACGCCGGTCACCACGGCGGTCGACTGGTACTGGTCCGACGGCACGCAGCTCACGGACGACCGGGACGACCTGGTGTACGTACCGACGCAGGCCGACCTCGGCAAGTCGCTGTACGCCGCGGTGTGGTTCGGCGACGGGACCAGCGAGACGTACGTCGTCGGCACGAACATGACCGGAGCGGTCGCGACCCCCGGCTTCGACGCCACGCCCTCGTACGCCGTCACCGGCACCGGCCTCGTCGGGCAGCCCCTCACGCTCACCCCGACCGGCGCGTGGTCGCCGGCGGCGGAGACGCTGACCTACGTGTGGCACCGCTACCCCGTCGACGCCGTCGTCGCGTCCGGCAGCGGCAGCACGTTCGCCACGTACACGCCCGACGCCGACGACATCGGCTCCACGCTCTACGTCGTCGTCACCGCGACGGCGACGGGCCGGGTCACCAACACCCAGACCTCGACGGCGAGCACCACGGTGCACCTCGGGTCGTTCGACGGCGTCGGCCGCCCGACCGTCTCCGGCTCCGGGCTCGTCGGGGACCCGTTCACCGCGACCTTCGACACCGCCGGCGTGACCCCGGCGCCGGACTCCGTGGACTACCAGTGGTACCGCACGGACGGCACGCCCGTGCCTGGCGCGACGTCCGCGACGTTCACCCCTGGCCTCGACCTGCTGGGCCAGCCGCTGTACGTGCAGGCCGTGCTCCACGCCGCCGGCCACCACGACTACCAGACGCTCGGCTCGGACTACACGCCGACCGTGTCGCTGCGCTCCTTCACGCCCGGCGCCGCGCCCCAGCTCGTCGGCCGGCACGTCCTCACCGGCTCGCTGACCGCCACGCTCGACACCGCCGCGTGGTCGCCGCAGCCGGAGTCGCTGACCTACCAGTGGTTCACGGCCGACGGCACGCCGGTGCCGGGCGCCACCGCGGCGACGCTGCTGCCGACGCGCGACCTCGTCGGGGAGAGTGTGTACGCCGTCGTCACCGCGCACGCGACCGGGTACCAGCCGTACGAGATCGCGACGCCCCCGTCCGGCCGGATCGCCGCACCCACCATCGCGGCGTCCACGGACAGCGCCGTCGCCGGCGACTCGGTGACCGTGGAGGTGTGGGGCCTGCTGCCCGACACGGAGTACACGCTCGAGCTGCACTCCACGCCGGTGTTCCTCGCGACCGCGCGCACGTCCGGCGAGGGCGTCCTGCGCGTCACCGTCGACCTCCCCGCCGGGACGCCCGCCGGCGACCACCACATCGTGGTGCTGCTGGACGGCGTCGCCGTGACGTCGGTGCCGGTCACGGTCGCCGCCGCGCCCGCGGACCCGGAGGCCCCGGCCGCCGCGCCCGCTGCCGCCGCGCGCCGACGGCCGCCCGGCCGGCCGCGCTCGCCACGACCGGCGCCGACGACGCGGGCGGCCTGCTCGCGCTGGCCGTGCTGGCGCTCGTGGCCGGCGCCGCGGCCGTCACGGGCCGCCGGGTCGCGGCACGACGCGCGCCGGTGCCCGCGCGCGTGACCCCCCGCCGGTAGGGCCCGGCCCCGTCAGCCCTCCGCGGCCAGCGGCAGCCGGCGCACGCACGCGAACCGGCGCGCCGACCCGTCGACCGGGTCGGTGAACGCCACCTCCGCGGCGAGCAGCTGGAGCGGCCGGGAGAAGTCGTCGACCGGCACGTCCAGCACCTCGGGGTACAGCGGGTCGCCGACGATCGGGATGCCGAGCCCCAGCAGGTGCACCCGGAGCTGGTGCGTCCGGCCGGTGCGCGGTGTCAGCCGGTAGACGCCCCGCCCGTCCACCTCGGACTCGAGCTCGACCAGGGTCTCGGCGTTCGGCGGCGCGCCGGGCACCACCTCCGCCTGCCACCGGCCGCGCTCCTTGCGCAGGTGGTCGCGCACCACGACGGGCAGCGCGAGGTCCGGCCGCAGGGGCGCCAGGGCGCGGTAGGTCTTGGCGACGGCGCGGTGCTCGAACAGCGTCTGGTAGGCGCCGCGCCACCGCCGCTCGGTGCTGAGCAGCAGCAGGCCGGACGTCACGCGGTCCAGCCGGTGCAGCGGCGACAGCTCCGGCAGGCCGAGCTCCTCGCGCAGCCGCACCACCACGCTCTCGCGCACGTGCCGGCCCCGGGGGATCGAGGACAGGAACGGGGGCTTGTCGACCACCACCAGGCGCTCGTCCCGGTGCACGACGTGGACGGCGCCCGGAACCGGCGGCTCGTCGCGCAGCTCCCGGTGGAACCACACGAACCGGTGCGGCGCGTACGGGTCGTCCGCGCGCACGGGCCGGCCGTCCTCGCCGACGAACGCCCCCGAGGCCAGCATCCCGGGCACGTCGACGTGCTCGGGCAGGCGGTCGCGCAGCCAGGCGCCCATCGTCGGCCACGGGTCCACCCGGTCGCGCGCGCGGTCCGGGGTCCGGACCCACGCCGCCCCCAGGCCGTGGCGCGGGGGCAGGGGCGAGCGGGGCGGCACCCGGTGATGGTACGAGGCCGCCCGCCGCGCCGGACGCTCAGAACTCCTGGAGCTCCAGGAGGTTGTCCGTCCACGCGCCGTCCGCCCACGTCCGCAGGTGCGCGGCCCCGAAGGCCGGGTGCACCGTCGTGACGCGCACCGAGGACGGGCCCTGCCCGACGTAGGCGTGGCCGCCCTCGGTGTCGATCCACTTCACCACGGCGGCGCGGGGGCTCACGCCGTGGTCGTTGTCCTCCAGGCTGGTCCACTGCACATCGGTGATGTGCTCGTGGTCCCGGACCCCGTCGGACAGGCGGATGTGGGTGATGCGGATGCTCATGGCGCGTTCTCCTCGACCACCGGCTGGGGCGCGACGCTGCGCCCTGGCCCAGCGTCCCGCCGCCCGCACGGCACCCGGAAGGGACTTCAGTCCGTGGCCGGGCGCGCGGGCGGTGCCGGCGGCAGCGGGTACCGGCGGCGCAGCACGCGGCGCTGGACGTACGTCCACGCGACCGTCACGAGCAGGTACAGGCCGGCCGCGAGCGGCACCACGCACGCGACCACGGCCGTCGTCAGCGGGAGCATCCCCAGCAGCCGCTGCGTGCCGGGGCCGGCGAGCGGTCCCGCGGGCGTGCCCGCCCCGGTCTCGGGTGCCGGCGGCGCCAGCGGCCCCCCGGGTCGCGCCGCCCGCCGGCTGAGCTCACCCACCGCCGCGACGGCCGCGACGACGGCGCCGAGGACGAGCAGGGTCGCCGCCGACGCGCCACCACCGCCCAGGACGCCCACGAGGCTCGACCCGAGCGGCACGCCGGCCAGCGTCTCGCCCAGCAGGGCGTTCGGGTGCCCGGCGAGCCGCGGGTGGACGAACACCGCGTAGATCACGCCGACCACCGGCGCCTGGAGGAGCACCGGCAGGCACCCGGCGAACGGCGTCGTGCCCTCGTCGGCGTAGAGCTGCAGCGTCGCGGCCTGGAGCTTCTCGGGCTGGTGGCTGTGCCGCCGCCGGAGCTCCGCGAGCCGGGGCGCGAGACGGGCCCGGGTCTGCTCCGCGCGCGCCTGCGAGACGCCGACGGGGACGAGCGCGGCGCGCACGAGCAGGGTCACGAGCACGACGGCGGCGGCCGCGGCACCGCTGCCGGCGAGGGGTTCGAGCAGGTGGGTCAGGCCCATGAGGGCGCGGTAGGCCGTGTCGAGCACGGCGGCGACGGGGGGCAGGGAGAGCAGGTCCATGGTGGGTCCTCGGTCGTGACGGGCGGGTACGCGTCCGCCGACCGACCCGTGCGCGCGGGCGACCGGTCACCGCGCGCTGCGCGGTGTCGGGTGGAGAGAGCCTCGGGACGGGTGGGTCAGCCGAGGAGCAGGCCGGGTGCCCGGGGACGGGGCCGCCCCGGGGCGTCGGGGTCGCTCTGCGCCGTCGAGGGCCCGGCGTCGGCCGTCGCGCGGACGTGCCCGGCGGGGACCGCGGCGACGTCGAGCACGAGGCCGCGCAGCCCGCGGGCCAGCAGCGCCGTCGCGACCGCGACCGCGAGGGTGGTGGCACCGGCGAGCACCAACGTGCTCGTCAGCGTGCCCGCCCCGAGGAGGAGCGCCAGCGACACCACGGCGTCGCGCAGCAGCTCGACGACGGGCAGGGCGTCTCCCACCGGGGTTCCTCTCGTCCGGAGGTGCTGGTGCGACCAGGGTAGCCGGTCGCCCGATCAGATAATCAGATAGGATGCGAGCCATGCGGACGATGACAGCGACGACGATCTCGCGGGGGTTCGCCGCGGCGCTCGACGCGGTGGAGCACGGCGACGTCATCACGATCACGCGCGGCGGCCACCCCGTGGCCGAGCTGCGTCCCGTCACGACGGCGACGGGACGATCGCTCGCGCGCGCGCTCGACGCGGCCGACGCCGCCCTCGACGAGGCGTTCGAGTCCGACGTGCACGCGGCGACGGACCTGCTCACCCCCGACGAGGGCGACCCGTGGCGCGACGCCTGATCCTCGACACGGGCGCCCTGATCGCGTTCGAGCGCGGCACGCTCGACCGGGCGGCCCTCGCCGACGACGACCTGGCCGTCGCCGCCGTCACGATCGCCGAGTTCCGCACGGGCGTCGAGCTCGCCGACTCCCCCGCGCGCGCGGCCTCCCGGCGCGCGGTCCTGGACGCGGTCACCGCGACGATCCCGGTGCTCGACTACACCGAGGCCACCGCGGCCCTGCACGGCCGCCTGCTCGCGCACACGCGCCGGACCGGCCGGCGCCGCAGGGCGCACGACCTGATCATCGCGGCCACCGCCGTCGAGCACGACCGCACCGTGCTCTCGACGGACGCCCGCGCCCGGTTCGGGGAGCTGCCGGCCGTCCGCTACCTCGCCGCGGCGGACGCAGCCGCCCGCTGACCCGCCGCGCGCTGACCCGCCGCCCGCCGACCTGCCCCGGGCACACGCGTGCCCGGGGCCCGTCACGGGGGACCCCGGGCACGCGCCGCGCCGCGTCCGGCGCGGGTCGGTGACCGCCGGGCCTCAGCGCGGCTCGCGCAGCGGGGCGGGCGGCAGCGGCTCGCGGGCGCCGCCCGGCGTGTCCTGGTACCAGTACGCCGTCGTGCAGACGTCGTCCGCCCGCTCGAACAGGCGTCCGCCGCGGTCGCCGATCTGCTGGAGCGTGACGCGCAGCCCGGTGGCGAACCGGATCGGGTCGGGCAGGTGCCAGCGGTACATGCCGTGGCTCGGCGGCATCGTCGTGTCGTACGGCGAGTGCGCGGTGCCGTCCTCGACGATCCGCTGGTGGTAGCCGAGGTACGCCGAGCTGAAGGTCTGCGCGCGGGGCACGGGGACCGCGCCGAGGTGGTCCTGGAACGCCCACGCGCCGCCGACGTAGTCCTCCACGCCGGTGCCGCAGATGGTCGGCAGGTCGGTGTCGTCGTCGACGAAGAACTTCATCTCGCCCTCGCCCCACCAGAACCGCTCGAGGGCGGTGACGCCGATGTAGGTGCCGACGTACGCCCCGCGGCCGGTCACCCCGTCGAGCACGACGTGGTCGGTGCCCCGCGGCGCGGCGGGGTCGGAGCGGCGCCACGCGGCGTGCAGGTAGCCGACGTCGTCGCCCAGGTCGTCGTCCAGCGAGTACGACACCTCGTAGAACACGTAGGGGATGTCCCCGGCGTGCTGGTTGACGAGCTCGATGCGCGCCCGCCGCCGGAACGGCATCGGCAGGTAGCAGTTGAACCCGCCGTTCGGTGCGACGACCACGGCCTCGGACGTCATGACGGACGCGGTGGCGAACCCGCTGCAGAAGAAGTCCCCGAACGGCACCTCGACGGCCGGCTCGTCCGCGTCGTCCCACGTCATGCGGAGCACGAGGTCCCGCAGCACGTACGGCCCGGCCTCCGTGTCGCGCGGCAGCGTGAACCACAGGTGCCGGATGACGCCGGGGCCCTCGATGTCCGCGATGGTCAGCGCCTCACCGGCCGGCACGGGCACGCACGGCCGGCCCTTGCGACCGGGCCCGAGCGCGGACGCGGCCGAGCCCCCGGCGCCCGGGGCACCGGTGGGGTTCTCGGCGCTCAGCGACCGGGTGCGGGTCCCGTCGAGGACGGCGTAGGCGGGCGTGGCGAGGGGCACGGCGGAGCTCCTGGGGGTCGGGGACGGGACGGGCGCGGTCACTTCACGGCCCCGGCGGTGACGCCGCGCGTGAGGGTCCGCTGGAACAGGACGAAGAAGACGAGCGTCGGCAGCAGCGACAGCAGGGACGCCGCCGCGAGCTGGGTGACGTCGAGGGTGTTCTGGCCCTTGAGGGCCGCCAGCGCGATCGGGATGGTCTGCGCCTTCGGCGTGATGAGCATGATCATCGGGATGAAGAACTCGTTCCACGTCCAGACGAAGAAGAACACCAGCAGCACCGACATGGTCGGGCGCATGATCGGGGTGACGATGCGGGTCAGCAGCACCCAGCGGTTGGCGCCGTCGACGCGGGCGGCCTCGAGCATCTCGTGCGGGAACGTCCCGAGCACCGAGCTCAGCAGGTAGGTGCCGAAGGCCGCCTGCAGCACCACGAAGATGATGACGACCGACCAGACCGAGTTCTGCAGCCCGACCGCCTGCGCGCCGGAGAAGAGCGGGTAGATCAGGGCCTCCTGCGGCAGGATCGTCGCGAGCAGCAGCACGAACACCACCCACGTGCGGCCGCGCACCCTCCCGATGCCGAGGGCGTACGCGCTGAGCATCGCCAGCACCACCCCGCCGACCGCGACGACGCCCGCGATGAGCACGGAGTTCGCGAGCAGCTGCGGGTAGTCGACGCTCGACAGGTAGCGCTCGAACGCCGACAGGGTCCACTCCTGCGGCAGCGCGAGCGGGCCGCGGCGCGAGTAGTCCGCGCCGGTCTTGAACGCGTTCGTGACCAGCAGGTAGAACGGCAGCAGCATCCCCACGCCGACGACCACGGCGAGCAGCAGCACCAGCCAGCGCTGCCCGAGCAGGGCGACGGACAGGCGGCGGTCGCGGGACCGGCGGCGGCGCCCGTCCCGGCGCCGGGCGGGGTCGGGCCGGCGCACCGGGGCGGCGGCGGTGGTCGTCGTCATCGGTCGGCCTCCACGGATCGCGCCTGCCAGAAGATGAGGCCCCCGGCGACGAGGCCGATCACCACGGCGAGCACCGTGGCGGACGCGGCGCCGTAGCCGACGCGGGACAGCTCGAAGAAGTTCCGGTAGGAGAAGAACGACGGCACGTAGGTCGAGCTCTCCGGGCCGCCCCTGGTGAGGATGAGCACGGGGGCGAACAGCTTCATCGCGCCGATCGTGGCGGTGAGCACCACCACGTAGATGTCGGTGCGGATGTGCGGCACGGTGATCGCGCGGAACCGGCGCCACCAGCCGGCGCCGTCGAGCTCCGCCGCCTCATAAAGCTCCGGGTCGACCCGCTGGAGCGCCGACATGAGCACCACGACCGGGTAGCCGATCTGCAGCCAGACCAGCATGAGCATGATCGACCAGAGCGCGATGCCGGGGTCGCCGAGCCAGTCGGGGAGCGTCGTGACGCCGAGCGAGCGCAGCACCGAGTTGAGCGCGCCGTCGCGGGTCTCGAGGATCCAGCTCCAGAGCACGCCGGCCACGGCGATGGGCAGGATCTGCGGCAGGTAGTACGCCGCCCGCAGCACCGACGCCGCCCGGGCCCCGAAGCTGCGCCCGATGTGGTCGAACAGCAGCGCCGCGAGCACGAGGCCGATCACGGTGGGCACCACGGCGACAGCGCCGATGAGGTAGAGCGTGTTGCCGAACGAGCGCCAGAACACGTCGTCCTGCATGAGCTCGCGGTAGTTCTCGAGCCCGACCCAGGTGCGCGGGGCGGCGCCGCCCTTCCAGCTGAAGAGGCTGTACCAGACGTTCACGGCGAACGGGACGAGGACGACCAGGCCGAACCCGACGCCCATCGGCAGCAGGTAGGCCCAGTAGCTGACGGGTCGCCGCGGCCGGGGCGCCGGTGCGGGGCGGGGCCGCGCGCGCGGCGGGGTGGTGGCTGTCATGCGTGTCTCCCGGAGTGGGGGCCCGGGCCGGCGTCGTGCCGGCCCGGGCCGTGCGCGTGGCGCGGGCGGGTCAGGAGTCCTTGCCGGAGTCGTAGAAGTCCTGGAGCCCGGCCAGGAAGCCCGCGGCGTCCGTCGACCCGTTCGTCATGCCCTGCAGCCCGCTCATCTGGAAGTCGAGCAGGCCGGGCACCGGGTAGTCCGGGTAGAACGACAGGGCGTCGGCGGCCTTGATGGCGTCGAACTGCTCGTTCATGTCCCGCATGCGCGGGTCCTCGATCGCGGCGGTGTCACCGGCGACGGGGATGCCGCCCTGCGCGGCGATCTCGTTCTGCACCTCGGGGGACAGGGTCGTGGCGATCCAGTCGTACGCGAGGTCCTTGTGCTGGGAGCTCGCCGGGACGCCCCACAGGTGGCCGGACGCGCCGGCGTTGAGCGCCGCCCCCGGGAACGTGAACGTGCCCCACTCGAAGTCGGCCTCCTCGGCGACCCGGGAGAACGACCAGGTGCCGTTGGCCATGAAGGGGAACTCCCCGGCGATGAACGCCCGCTCCATCTCGTCGGCCTTGATCCCGGCGAGCTGCGTGCCGAGGTAGCCCTTCTCGATCCACTCCTGGAGCCGCTCCGTGCCGGACGCGAACGCCCCGGACGTCACGTCGGGCTCGCCCTGCAGGAAGATGAAGTCGTCGATCTCCTGCCGGTCGGCGTCGCCCGAGACGAGCTGCCACCAGGTCTGGAGCACGGCGTGCTCGCCGGCGTTGCTGGAGACGGGCGTGACGCCGTCCGCGAGGAACGCGTCGAACATGTCCTCGAGCTCGGCCATCGTCTGCGGCGGGGCGTCGAAGCCGTGCTCCGCCAGCAGGTCCGCGTTGTAGTAGAACGTGAAGAACGACGCGATGTTCGGGACGCCGTACCAGTCGCCGGAGCCGGCGTGGCCGTTCTCGTCGTACTTCGCGAGCGCCGCGACCGAGCCCGTGATGGTGTCGTCCCAGCCGTTCTCCTCGACCACGTCGGTGAGCGGGTCGAGCAGGCCCTGCGCGGCGAGCTGCCCGCCGTCGGCGTTGCCCGTGTTGAACTGCATCACGTCGGGCACGTCGTCCCCGGTGAGCAGGATCTTCGCGTTGGAGCGGATGGAGTCGAAGCTCGTGGAGGCGAACTCGACGTCGACGTCGGGGTGCGCCTCCTGGAACATCTCGAGCGCGAGCTGCCACCCCTTGTACTGCGCGGTGGACGTCGTCTCGTACTGCAGGATCGTGAAGGTCGAGTCGTCGCCGCCCGATCCGCCACCGCAGGCGGCGAGCGCGCCACCTGCCAGGACCGCCACGGCCGCGCCGGCCACCCGGAGCCTCGTTCGTGTCACAGCTTCCTCCCACGTCGTCGCTGACTGTGTGCCGTGCCACCGCCCGCCGTGACCCGGGTTGCAGCGGTGGTAACGCTACCTCCGGCCTCGCGATGCGTCTAGCAGGAACGTCGCCCGCGGCACGTTGCGGTTTGGTAACGTGACCTCCGACCAGCGAGGGAGCAGCGGTGACGACGATCAAGGACGTGGCGCGCCTGGCCGGCGTGAGCCCCATGACGGCCTCGCGCGTCGTGAACGGCACCGGCAACGTCGGCGCCGACGCGGCGGCCCGCGTCCAGCAGGCCGTCGCCGCCCTGGGCTACACCCGCAACCACGCCGCCTCCACCCTCCGGCGCCGCGGCGGCCCCACGTGGACCGTCGGGCTGGTCATCGAGAACGTCGCCAACCCGTTCCAGGCCCAGCTCCACCGCGAGATCGAGGACGCCGTGCGGGAGCGCGGGTCGCTGGTGCTCGCCGCCAGCACCGACGAGGACCCCCAGCGGATGGCCGACCTGGTGCAGGAGCTCCGGTCCCGGCAGGTGGACGGCCTGGTGGTCGCCCCGCCGCCCGGCGACCAGTCGTACCTCGCCGTCG
Organism: Cellulomonas sp. ES6; assembly: GCF_030053835.1. NCBI lineage: Bacteria > Bacillati > Actinomycetota > Actinomycetes > Micrococcales > Cellulomonadaceae > Cellulomonas > Cellulomonas sp. ES6. The sequence goes on from NZ_CP125655.1 coordinate 2,143,967, forward strand.
CGCGACGCCAGGGCATCCCCGTCGTGCTGGTCGACCGGCCCGCGGACGGCATCGCCGCGCCCGCCGTGCTGTCCGACGGCCGCGGCGGCACGCACCAGGCCGTGTCCCACCTCGTCGCCCACGGCCACCGGCGCATCGCGTACGTCACCGACCTGCGCTCCGCCACCATGCGCGAGCGGCACGCCGGGTTCCTCGACGGGCTGCGGGAGCACGGGATCCCCGCCGACCCGGCCCTCGTGCGCACCGACGTCGAGACCCCCGAGGCCGCGTCCGCCACGGTGCTGGAGCTGCTCGCCCTGCCCGACCCCCCGACCGCCGTCGTCACCGGCCGCGACGGCACCACGATCGGCGCCGTCCGCGCCCTGCACCGCGCCGGCGTCCAGCACCGCGTCGCCCTGGTCGGGTTCGACGACGTCGAGCTCGCCGACCTCGTCGAGCCGGGGCTGACCGTGGTCGCGCAGGACCCGGTGGCCGTCGGCCGCAGCGCCGCGCGGCTGCTGCTGGACCAGCTCGCCCGGCCGGACGCCGTGCTCGAGGGCGTGCGGCTGCGCACGACGCTGATCCCCCGGGGCTCCGGGGAGATCCCCGCGCCCTGACGCGCGCCGGCACGGAGGTCCTCCGCCGCGGCGCCCCCGGACGGTCCGCCGTTCACCCGCCCGCCCGGGGCCGCCACCCGGACGCGGGTGCCCGCCACCCGGGTGCAGCAGGACCGAGGTCCCGATCCGGCCGCCGACCAGGCCGAACCCGTCAGCAGGCCCCGGCGGCGGTCGATGCACCAGGCATCCCGCTCGCAGAGGAGAAGGTCATGCGCGTGTTCCGTCGTCAGGCCGCCGCCGACGGCGTCGCCCCCCTCGTCGCCCGCATCGGGGCCCAGGCGGTGCTCGACGCGCTGCCGGCCCCGCTGATCGTCGCGGACGACAGCGGCACCATCGTCCAGCGCAACCGCGCCGGCGACGTGCTCGCGCAGCGGATCGTCGCCCAGCACGGGAAGCACGTCATGGAGGCGCTGCGCGTCCGGCTCGCCGAGACCATCCGGGACTGCCGGCAGTTCCCCGTCACCACCATCACCTCGGTGCCGGTCGGTTCGGGGTCGGTGGAGCTCCGCGTCGTCCTCGACCGGCTGCCGGAGGGCTTCGTCGGCGTGTGGGACGACGTCACCGACCAGCACGTGCAGCGGCGCACCACCGTGGAGGTCGCCGACGAGCTCACCGGGTCGGCGTCGACGCTCACCGCGCTCGCCCAGCGGCTGGCCGACGACGCCGACGGGGTGTCCGGCCGTGCCGCGTCGGTGGCCGCCGCGTCCGAGCAGATGTCGGCCAGCATCCACGAGATCGCGTCGGGCTCCACGGCCGCGTCCGCCGGGACGGCCCGGGCGGTCGAGTCGGCGTCCACCGCGAGCCACCGCCTGGCGGCGCTCACCGAGGTCGTCGAGCGCATCGGCACCGTCAGCCGCCTCATCACGTCCATCGCCGAGCAGACGCACCTGCTGGCGCTCAACGCGACCATCGAGGCGGCCCGGGCCGGCGAGTCGGGCCGGGGCTTCGCGGTGGTGGCCGGTGAGGTGAAGTCGCTCGCCGACCGCACGCACGAGGCGACCGACGAGATCACGGGCATGGTCGACGCCATCACCGAGACCACCGCGCACGCCACCCAGGCCATCGGCGAGATCGTCACGCAGATCGAGGACGTCCGGGAGCGGCAGGCCGGCATCGCGGCCGCCGTGCAGGAGCAGTCGGCGGTCGCCGACGGCATGAGCCGGGACGTCGGCAGCGTCGCGGAGGCCGCCGCGGCCACGGCGCGCGCGGTCGACGGGCTGCGGTCCTCGGCGGACTTCGTCTCCGGGCGGGCGACGCGGCTCGAGGAGCTGTTCCAGGCCTGAGCGCGCGCGCCGGGCAGCCGTCGAGAGTGCAGTAGGTGCGGGGTTCGCGGCCCGGAAACCCGCATCTGCTGCAACCTCGACGGCGGCCGGGCGGGCTCGAGCAGGCTCGGGCGGGCTCGAGCAGGCTCGGGCGGGCTCGGGCGGGCGTCAGGCGCGGCGGCGCGCGACCAGGGCCCGGGCGACCTCGCGGGCGAGCGCGGTCCTGTGGCCCGGGTCCCGCAGGCGCATCGCGAGGTCGCCCGAGACGACCAGCAGCAGCTCCTCGGCGAGCGCCGCGGCGTCCGGGCCGACGACCGGCTCCGCGAGCGCGGTGAGCCGGGACCGCAGGGTCTCGGTGTCCGTGCGCACCGCGGCGGCGACCTCGGCCGACTCGTCGGCGTGCTCCGCGGCCGCCCCGAGGAACGCGCACCACCGCGCGCCGCGCGGGCCGGAGCGGAACGCGTCGAGGGCGTCGAACACCGCGAGCAGCCGGCCCTCGTCGTCGGGCTGCCGCTCGACGCACGCGTCCCACGTCGCGACCCAGTCGCGGTGCCGGCGGTCGAGCGCAGCGGCCACCAGCGCCTCCTTGGTGGGGTAGCCGCGGTACAGCGTCGCGGCCGACGCCCCGGCGCGGGCGAGGACGGCGTCGACGGGCGTGGCGGCGATGCCGCGGGAGAAGAACAGCTCCTCCGCCGCGTCGAGCAGCCGGGCTTCGGTGGTGGCGCGCACCGCCCCAGCCTATGCTCAAGAAGTGAAACGTTCGTTTTCGTTTCGGCCTCCGCCGCTCCCGCCCCCCGCCCGCCGCGCCGCGCTGCTCGCCGCCGGCACCGGGCTGATCGCCGCGACCTACGGCCTGACCCGGCTCGCCTACGGGCTCGTGCTGCCCGACGTCCAGGCGGAGCTGGCGCTGGACGACGCCGCCGCCGGCCGGGCCGCGCTCGGTGCGTCGCTCGCGTACTGCCTCGCCGCCGTGACCGGGTTCGTGGCGGCCGGCTCCCACCGGCGGGCGCTCGTCGCGGCGGCGGCGCTGACCGCCGGCGCGGGGGCCGCGGGGATGGCGCTGGCGCCCACGGCCGGGGGGTTCGCGGCGGCGGCGGTGCTCAGCTCGGCCGGCGCGGGGTTCGCCTCCCCCGCGCTGGTGCAGGTCGTGGCGGGCCACGTCCCCCCGGCCGCCGCCGACCGCGCGCAGGCCGTCGTCAACGCCGGCACCGGGCCGGGGCTGGTGGCCGCGGGCGTGCTCGCGCTGGTCGTGCTGCCGGACTGGCGGCTGGCGTGGGGCGTCGTCGCCGTCGTGACGGCCGCGGCCGGGGCGCTCGTGCTCGCGCTCGACCGCGGGGACGAGCGCTCCGACCGCGCGCCCCGAGACGGCCCCGAGCGAGCCGAGGGCGCCGGGGGCGCCGAGGGCGCCGCCCGCGCGACGTCGGGCGACGAAGCGGCGAGCGCCCACGCCCGCCCGGCAGGCGGCACCGCCCCGGCGAGGCGCCTCGTCTCCGCCCTGCCGCCCACCGCCTGGTTCGCCGCCCACCGCCGCCTGCTCGTCGCCGCCCTGCTGCTCGGGGCCGGCTCGGCCGCGGTCTGGACGTACGGCCGGTCCCTGCTGGTCGAGGCCGGCGCGGGTCCCACCGCCTCGGTCGCGGCGTGGATCGCCGTCGGGGCGGGCGGCGCGGCGGTCATCGGGACCGCCCGCCCGCTCACGGCCGCCGGACCGCGCACCGCGTGGGGGGTGACGGTGCTCGCGGTCGCCGCCGCCACGGCCGCGTTCGCCCTCGTGCCGGGCGCCACCGGCCCGGCCCTCGCCGCCGCCGCGGTCTTCGGCTGGGGCTACACCGCCGCGACCGGCGCCCTCATCGCGTGGACCGTCCGGCTCGACCCCGGCCGGGCGCCCTCCGGGACGTCGATGCTGTTCGTCGTGCTGGTGCTCGGCCAGGGCGCGGGCTCGGCGGCCGCCGGTGCGCTCGTCGGCGGGTGGGGCCCGCGGCCGACGTTCCTCGCGGCCGCCGTCGTCGTCGCCGGGGCCGCCCTCGTCACCCGGCGGGCGGGCGACGAGGGCGCGGCGGCGGGCCGTTCCGCGGACGGCGTCAGGCGTCGAGCACGAGCTCCGCGAGCGGGCCGTCCGGCAGCACCAGCTCGCAGAACGTGACCCGCCCGTCGGCGGTGAACACCTCCACCACGCTGCCGTCCACCACCACGCGCAGCGCGACCGGGCCGTCGCCGGGCACCGGCGCCACCGCCGGCGCGGTGAAGTGCGGGTCGAGGCCCGCGGCCGGCGCCGGGCGCGTCAGGACGAGCCCCTCGGCGTCGAGCGCCAGCGTCAGGACCGCGCCCCCGGTCTCGTCCCGCACCGCCACGCGCCCGCCCCGCGGCAGCACCACCTCCACGACCGCCGGCCCCTCCAGCGGGACGGCGCCCGGCGCGGGACCGACGGCGTGCACCGGTGCGTCGGCGGGCAGCACCGGCCGCTGCACCAGCACCGCCTCGCCGTCCACCCGCACCAGGGCGAGCTCCCGCGCCAGCGACATCGAGGAGCGCCACGGCGCCGTCGGCACCTCCCGGGCGTACTGCCACGACGAGGCCCACCCGATCGTCAGCGCCCGGCCGTCCGGCGCGTCGCTCCACGCCACCGCGGCGTAGTAGTCGTGGCCGTGGTCGAGCCAGCGCGGCGCGCCGTCCCGCAGCGGCGCCGGGGTGAACGTCGTGCCGTCGAAGTCGCCCACCAGGTACTGCATGCCGGAGCCCCCGGTGGCGCCGCCCGGGTTGAGCGACAGCAGCAGCACCCAGGCCCGCTCGCCAGGGGCGCCGCCCTCGACCGGGACCTGGAGCAGCGCCGGGCACTCCCAGACGCCGCCGACCGCGCCGACCGGGCCGACGTGCGAGGCGAGCGCCCAGTCGCGCAGGTCCGGCGAGGTGTAGAGCGCCACGCGCTGCCGGTCGGCCTCCACGACGGCCATGACCCAGTGGTCGCCGTACCGCAGCACGTACGGGTCGCGGAACTCGGCCGACCCGATGTCGAGCACCGGGTTGCCCTCGAACCGGGCGAACGTCCGGCCGCCGTCCCCCGACCACGCCAGCGCCTGCGACTGGTTGCCCGGCCGGGCCGCGGTCCACACGGCGACCAGCGCGCCCGCGCCGAAGCCCGCCGTGCCCCCGTGGTCGACCACCGCGGAGCCGGAGAACACCATCTCGCCGTCCTGCGCCGGGATCGCCGTGCCGTGCTCGGTCCAGTGCACGAGGTCCGCCGACGTGGCGTGGCCCCAGGAGATGTCGCCCCAGGTCGTCCCGTGCGGGTTGGTCTGGAAGAACAGGTGGTAGACGCCGTCGGCGTGCACCAGGCCGTTCGGGTCGTTCAGCCAGCGGTCGGCGGTCGTGAAGTGCCAGGCGGGCCGCAGGTGCGGCGTCGGGGCCGGCTGCGCGTCGGCGTCCGTGACGGCCGTGTCGCCGGCGGCGGGGAGCATCGTCATGTCAGCCCTTCACCCCCGAGGACGCGATGGACCCGATGAACGCCTTCTGGAACGCCAGGAACAGCGCCAGGACGGGCAGCGTGATCATCGAGGCGTAGGCCATGATCTGCCCCCACGACACGTTGAGCTGGAAGAAGTACTGGATGCCGATCATCACGGGACGCAGCTCCTCGGACTGCACGACCATCAGGGGCCACAGGTAGGAGTTCCAGGCGGGCAGGAACGTCAGGATCGCGACGGTGGCGACCGCCGGGCCGGACAGCGGCATCACCACGCGGCGGTAGATGCGGAACCACCCGGCGCCGTCCATCCGCGCGGCCTCGTCGAGCTCCGTCGGGATGGACGTGAAGTACTGGTAGAAGAGGTAGATCGAGAACGCGTTGGCCAGGAACGGGATCACCTGCACCTGGTACGTGTCGAGCCAGCCCTGCGTCAGCTCCAGGTGGAAGCCCTCCAGGCGCAGGCTCGGGAGCTTGTTCACCCACCACACGAGCGGCAGGGCCAGCGTCTCGAACGGCACGATGAGCGTCGCGATGATCGCGGTGAGCACGAGCTGCTTGCCGCGCCACCGCAGCCGGGCGAGTCCGAATGCGGCGAGCGAGTTGATCACGAGCCCGAGCGCCACGGTGACCGCGGAGATGCCGATGGAGTTGAGCAGCAGGCGGGCGAACGGCACCCGGTCGAACACCGCCGTGTAGTTGTCCAGCGAGATGTCCCCGACCGGCAGGAACGCCCGCCAGGACCCGAGGTCCGCGAAGATCTGCAGGTCGGGCTTCAGCGAGGACACGAACAGGAACAGCAGCGGCCCGACGAACACCAGGCCGAGCAGCACCCGCCCGGTCTGCGTGAGCCAGGCGGCGCGGCGGCGGCCCGCCCGCCGGCCGGAGCGGGCGCGCGGCTCCGGGGCGGGCTGCGCGGCGGGCGCCAGGTCCCCGGCGGCGGGGCCGGGCACCGGCGAGGTGGCGTGCGGGGGCGTGACGGTGGCCATGTCAGTCCTTGTCCCGGGTGAGGAAGCGCTGGACGCCCGACACGACGAGCACCAGCACGAAGAAGACGAGGGAGATCGCCGAGGCGTAGCCCGTGGCGAGCTGCTGGTAGCCGGTGCGCACGGCCATGTAGACGACGGTCGTCGTGGAGTCCAGCGGCCCGCCCTGCGTCATGACGTTGATCTGCGTGAACAGGCTCAGCGCGGCGATCGTGATGGTGATGAGGATGAACGTCCGGGTCGCCGCGAGGCACGGCCACGTGATGTACCGGAACCGCTTCCAGCCGGTGGCGCCGTCCAGGTCACCGGCCTCGTAGAGCTCGCCCGGGATCGTCTGCAGGCCGGACAGCCAGATGATCATGTGGAAGCCGACGGCCTGCCAGATGGACATGAGGATGATCGCCGGCAGCGCGGTGCGGGTGTCGTTGAGCCAGTCGACCGGCTGGTACGACGGGTGGACCACCGTGATCATCGCGTTGAGCAGCCCGTCCTTCTGGTACAGGAACCGCCACAGCAGCGACACCACGACCATCGACGTCACGACCGGCACGAAGTACAGCGTCCGGAAGATGTTCGTGCCGCGGACCTTCGCGTTGACCAGCAGCGCGAGCACCAGCGCCAGGCCGGCCTGCACCGGCACCACCACGGCGGCGAACACCACGGTGTTGCGCAGCGACGCCCAGAACACCGGGTCGCCCCAGAGGGTCGCGAAGTTGTGCAGCCCGACGAACGAGGCCGGCCGCGGGGAGATCAGCCGGGCGTTGGTGAACGCGAGGACGAACGCGAGCACCACGGGCACGACGAGGAACACCACCAGCAGGGTGGCGGCGGGCGCCACCATCCAGGCGGCGGTGCGTGCCTCGTGCCCGCGGCTGGTGCGCGTGCCGCCGCGGGACGGGCGGCGCGCGGCGGACCGCGGTCGCAGGCGCGCGGCTCCGGTGGCGAGGGCCATGGCGGGACCTTTCGGGGTGGGGCGCGACGGCGCGGAGGCCGGCGCGGGGGTCGGGGTGCCGTCCGCTCGGAGCAGCGGTGCGGGACGACGGGGTGCGGCCGGCGCCCGGGCGGACCGGGACGACGGGGTGCCGGGCGGCGGGCGCCGGCCGCGGGGCGTCAGAAGGCGTAGTCGCCGTTCTGCGCGATGTCGTTGTCGATGTCGGAGACGGCCTTGTCGAGGATCGTCGCCGGGTCGCCGCCGGACAGGATGTCCTGCGTCGCCTTCTGGAACACCGACGTGATGTACGGGTAGGCGGGCGTCACCGGGCGCACCACCGCGTAGTCCTGCGAGAACGTCCGGAACACCTCCTTGGCGCCGCCGGCGGCGTAGTCCGTCATCGCCGCGGCCGCCTCGTCGGTGGCGGGGATGGTGCCCGTCGCCTCCGCGAGCGCCTGCACGTACTCGGCCTGGTGGCTGAACTCGAGGTAGGCGCGCGCGCCGTCGACGTCCTCGCACTGCGCGCTCATCGCCCACTGCCAGGAGCCGCCGCCGATGGCCGGGCCCTCGCCGAGGTCGACCGGCGGGATGACCACCGCGTCGTCGCCGAACGCGTCGGTGACCGTGTCGTACGCCCACGAGCCGCTGTAGAGGATCGCGGACTTCCCGTTGACGAAGTCGGCCGTGGCGTCCTCGCCGGAGCGCGCGGCGATGTGGCCGTCCGCGACGAGGCCCTGCATCCAGCCCGCCCAGTCGAGCGCGGCGTCGCCGTTCAGCACGCCGTCGGCCGTGGTGTAGCCGTCCCGGTCGACCAGGTCGCCGCCGGCGGACTGCAGGAACGGCGAGTAGGCGTAGGTGATCCACTCGCCGGTGCCGCCGGTGCCGAGGTCCAGGGGGTAGTCGTACTGCCCGGTCGCCTGGAGGTCGTCGAGCACCGTCTCCAGCTCGTCGCGGGTCCACGGGTCGTCGGTGGTGGGCACGCGGGCGCCGACCGCCTCGAGCGCCGAGGCGCGCGTGAAGAACGCCAGCGCGACGTCGTAGTGGCCGAACGCGTACACGTCCCCGTCCACCTCGCCGATCGTGCTGGGCAGCTGCCCGTCGAGCTCGTCGTCGGGCAGCCCGAGCGGCTGGATGTAGCCGGCCCACGCCCAGTTCGGGACGTTGGGGGCGTCGATGTCGAGCACGCACGGCAGCTTGCGGGCGGACGCGGCGGCCACGACGGCGTCGTTGTAGGACGCCTGCGGGAACGCCTCGAGCTCCACGCGGTAGTCGGACTGGCTCGCGTTGAAGTCGTCGACGATCTGCTGGTTCGCGGCGAGCTCGGCGTCGTTGCCGCCGTTGTGGGTCCACAGGGCGATGGTGGTGGGGCCGTCGCCGCTGCCGCCGGACGACCCGGAGGAGCAGGCGGTCAGGGCGACGAGGGAGCAGGCGGCTACGCTGGCGGCTGCGAGGCGCCGGACGGTGTGACGAGACACGGAATGGTCCTCCGGATCACTGGATGGTCGTTCATCTGGTGTGCCGCGACGCGCTGCAACGCGTCGCTGGGGCGCCGCCCCGGGGTCATTCCCGGGGCGGCGTTCCGACGGAGGCCCGGTGCACGACCGGACCCCGGAGCCGGACCGTGCGCACCTCGGGCTCGTGGCCCTCGTCGCGCGCGGAGATCTGCTGGTACAGCTGCTGCGCCGCCCACGCGCCCATCTCCCGGTGCGGGAGGGCGACGGACGTCAGCGGCGGGTCGATCGCCTCGGTGAGGATCCGCATGTCGTCGAACCCGACGACCGAGACGTCCACGCCGACGCGCAGCCCGAGGGCGTGCGCCGCGAGGTAGGCGCCCATCGCCATGCGGTCGTTGAAGCAGAACAGGCCGGTGGGGCGGTCGGGTCCGGTCAGCAGGGCGGTCGCGGTGCGCCGCGCGGCGTCCGTGGTCGGCTCGCTGGGGACGACGACCACGTCCTGCGCGGGGCGCCCGGCCTCGGCGCACGCGGCGCGGAAGCCCGCGGGGCGTCCGTGCGAGGCCGGGATGTCGTCGGCGTCGTTGATCATGGCCAGCCGGCGGTGACCGGCGTCGAGCAGCACCGCGGCTGCGTCCCGGCCGCCGGCGACCTCGTCGGGCGTGACCCACGAGTGCGTGCTCCCGGCGGCCTCGGCGTTGAGCACCACGACCGGCACGTCCGCGAGGCCCTGCGGCACCTGGACCACCCGGTGGTACATCGCGGCGTACAGCACGCCGTCGACCTCCCGGTCCAGCAGCTCGCGGACCTCGCGGGCCTCCAGCTCGGCGTCGTACTCGGTGTTCGTCACGAGCAGCACGCCGTCGTGCGCGCGGATGACCTCCTGCGCCCCGGCGATGAGCTCCCCGGCGTACGGGGTGGTCGCGATCTCGTCGCCGACGAAGCCCACGGAGTCGGACCGGCGGGTGCGCAGCGTGCGCGCGACGGCGTTCGCGGAGTACCCGAGCTCCTCGGCGGCGCGGCGCACGCGCTCCTGCGTGCCGGCCGACGTGCGGGTGCCGGGGGTGCGGTTGAGCACGTGCGAGACCGTCGTCGCGGACACCCCGGCGCGGGCGGCGACGTCCCGGATGCTCACGCGTGCTGCCACGGGCCGCTCACCGCCACTTCGTCGTGTCCGTGGCTGCCAAACCGTTTTGTCAGCCGAGTGCCAAAACGATGAACCACCGGACGGGTCCGTGTCAACCCACCGCCGCGCACACGACGTGCGGCTGCGGCGGACACCGCCGGGGCGGCGCCGGGGGCGAGGTCAGCGCAGCGGGCGTCCGTACTGGTCACGACCTCCGGAGGCCAGCAGGACGATCCCGTCGACGACGGCCCACAGCCACACGGCCGGGGCGATGACGAACCCGATGAGCACCACCATGAGCAGCCCGCCGAGGAAGAAGCCCAGCAGCTGCAGCAGGCCGATCGCCGTCTGCCCCGCGTAGAGCCGCCCGACGCCGCACACGCCGACCAGCGGCAGCAGGAGCTGGAGCAGGCCCGCGGTGGAGCGGCTCTTGTCCGACCACGGCAGCCCGGTCGCGGGGTCCACCCCGTACGGCGCGGTCGGGCTCGCGTACAGCGGCGCCGCGGGCGGCGGGTACGCGGCGGCGTACGCCTGCACGGCGCCCGGGTACGGCTGCTGCGCGGCGTACGGGTCCTGGCCCGGGTACGGGTCCTGCCCCGGGTACGGCTGCTGCGCGGCGTACGGCTCGGCCCCCGGGTACGGCGGCTGGTCCTGCGGCGTCGGGTACGGGTCGCCGACGGGCTGCGCGCCCTCGGCCGGCTGCGGGGGCTGCTGCTCGTCCGTCATGCGCCGGACACTAGCGCGGCGGGCGCCGCCCGCGGACGGGATTCCCGGGCCGTCGTGGGCGCCGGCGGTCAGAACGCGTAGCGGCTCACCGCGTCGGGGTGGATCACCAGGCGGACCTGCTCCTCGGCGAGCAGCCCCTCGAGCTCCCGCGCGCGCACCGGGTCGTCCAGGTCCCAGTACCGGGCCGCGAGCCGGGCCGCCAGGTCGTGGCCACCGTCGTGCTCGACCGTCACGGGCCCCGACACCGCCACCCAGTGCTCCCGCTCACCCACGGGGGCGGCGACGACGATCGACGCCCGCGGGTCCTCGCGCAGGCGGCGGACCTTCAGCGTCCCGGGGCCGGTGAACAGCTGCACCGTGCCGTCGTCCGCGAGCTCGAACCACACCGGTCGCGGCTGCGGCGGCGTGGGCCCGGCGGCGACGGTGAGGAACCCGTGCAGCGGGCGCTGCAGCAGGGCGCGGTCCTCGGCGGTGAACGCGGCGGCCATGGTCGTCCTCCCGGGTGAGTGGCGGATCCTCCTCGCGCAACCCCGGGCGGCGCGCACGGATTCCTCGCCGGCGGCTGTCGATCCGGGGCCTTCCCGTTCGACCTGGGAGGTGAGAGGGTCCGCGGGAGGCGGGCCACCGACACCGAGGGAGACGACGATGGCCAAGTACATGCTGATCATGCGGGGCACCGACGAGGGCGTCGCGGCCTTCCGGGAGCTGGACTTCCGTGAGGTCATCGCGGCGATGGGCCGGTACAACGAGTCGATGATGCAGGCCGGGGTGCTCGTCGGCGGCGAGGGGCTGAGCGACGCCACCGAGGGCGCCGTCGTGGACTTCACCGCCGAGACCCCGGTCGTCACCGACGGCCCCTACGGCGAGACGAAGGAGCTGTTCAACGGCTTCTGGATCCTCGACGTGCCCGCCCTCGACGACGCCGTCGAGTGGGCCAAGCGCGCCCCGCTGCACGGCGCGGGCAACAAGATCGAGGTCCGCCGCGTCACCGGCCCCGAGGACTTCCCGCAGGACGACGAGTGGATCCAGAAGGAGGCCGTGTGGCGGGAGCAGCTCGGGACGAACTGAGCGCCGCCGACGCCGGGCGGCGCGCCGTCGAGGCGGTCTGGCGGATCGAGTCCGCGCGGATCGTCGGCGCGCTCGCCCGGTACACCGGCGACTTCCCGCTGGCCGAGGACGTGGCGTCCGAGGCGCTGGCCGAGGCCCTCGTCGCGTGGCCGCGTGACGGCGTCCCGCGCGACCCCGTCGCGTGGCTGCTGCACGTCGGCCGGCTGCGGGCGGTCGACGCGTTCCGGCGCCGGTCCGCCCGGGACACCCGGTACGCCGCCCTGGGACGCGGGCTGCCCGAGGGCGGCGCGCACGCGGGTGCCCAGCCCGCCCTCTCGGACGACCCCGACGTGCTGTGGGACCCCGACCGGATCGACGACGACCGGCTCGCGCTGCTGTTCGTGGCCTGCCACCCCGTGCTGCCGCGCGAGGCCCGGCTGGCGCTCACGCTGCGGGTGGTCGGCGGGCTCACCAGCGAGCAGGTCGCCGCGGCGCTGCTCGTCCCCGTGCCGACCGTCCAGGCCCGGATCACCCGCGCCAAGAAGACGCTCGCCGCCGCCGGCGTGCGGTTCGAGGTCCCGCCCGCGGCCGAGCGCGCCGAGCGCCTCGGGTCGGTGCTGAACGTCGTGTACGTGCTGTTCACCGAGGGCTCGTCGGCGTCCACCGGCGACTCCTGGATCCGGCTCGACCTCGCGCACGAGGCGGTCCGGCTCGCGCGGGTGCTCGCGCGGCTGGTCCCGGACGAGCCCGAGGCCCAGGGCCTCCTCGCGCTGCTCGAGCTCACCGCCGCCCGGTTCCCCGCGCGCACCGGCCCCGACGGCGAGCCCGTGCTGCTCGCCGACCAGGACCGCCGCCGGTGGGACCGGTCCGCGATCCGCCGCGGCCGCGCCGCCCTGGCCCGCGCGCACGCCGCCGGCCGCGGGCTCGGGCCGTACGCCCTCCAGGCCGCCATCGCCGAGCAGCACGACCTCGCGCCCTCCGTGCCCGGCACCGACTGGGCGCGCGTCGTCGAGCTGTACGGGGCGCTCGCGCAGGTCGCCCCGTCCCCCGTCGTCGAGCTCAACCGCGCCGTCGCGGTCTCCCAGGCGTCCGGCCCGGCGGCCGCGCTGCCCCTGGTCGACGCCCTCGCCGACGCCGGCGCCCTGCGCGGGACGTACCTGGTGCCGAGCGTCCGCGGCGAGCTGCTCGCCCGCCTCGGCCGGACCGACGAGGCCCGGGCGGAGCTCCTGCGCGCGGCCGCGCTGTGCGGCAACGCCCGCGAGCGGTCGGTCCTGGAACGCAAGGCAGCGGACCTCCGGGACGCCTGACCGCGCCCCTCCCCGCGACCCCGGCGGTTCCCCTTCGGAGGCTCCGACAGTCATCGGAGGGAGGGACGCGGGCTCGGAGGTCTCCGCGGACACCTCCGATCCCGCGCGGACCTCTCCGATCACGGTGGGAGCCTCCGACAGTGAGCACGAGGGTCCGTCCCGGAGGCCGGGGCCGCATACGACTCGGCGCAACCCACCGGCCGGGCAGTCGGTGCGCGCGTGTAGCATCGGTCGAGCAGGACGCTTCGCAGCCTCCCGCATCGCCTTGAGCCCCGCGCCCCGTGGTGCGGGGCTCTCGTGCTGCTACGGCTCCCAGCACAGCTCGTGCACGATCGCGGGGGCGACTCTGCCCCAGATCTCGTCGTTGGCCCGCTGCGCACGCGGATCCGCTTCTGCGTGGGTGCACCTCCGCCGGTGCAGGAAGGTCACGAGGTCGGCCGCCTGCAGGAGCCGCGAGTGCTCCGAGGGCGCGAAGTGGATCGTGTCGATCAACCGGTGCAGCGTCGTGCTGCGGTACCCGGGAGTGCCGCCGACCCGGAACTCACGGAAGTTGGTGCGGTGACGGTCGCTGTTGTGCACCTCGTCCGCCAGCACGAGAGCGTGGGCGCCGGAGACCTCAGCGCGCTCGTCCACCCGCTCCAGCAGGTGACCGAGCACGACCTCGTGGGGCGGGTGCGGGTTCACGTAGCGCTCGCGCTGCCGGCGGACGTTCATGCCACGCAGGACGACCTGCGCACCCGAGCTGCCGAGGACCTGCATCGCCCTGGCGTACACGTTGATCCGGGCACGGGTGGGGACGTCGCGCCACTCGCCCTTGCCCTGGAACAGCGGGTTGGCGTGCATCTCCGCCGCTGGCGACAGTCCGAACCTCCCGCAGTAGTCGCCCACGATCGCGTCGAAGCCGGCCTCGATGCGCGCGGCGGCTTCACCGTCGACGAGGACCGCGCCGAGGTAGAACCGCTCGGCGGTGTACGACTCGTCGACGTACGCCAGCAGCAGCCCGGACGGGAACGGGTCCCGACGGACGTCCGGTCGATCGTGCGTCACGCTCGGTTCGTTCTCGCGGGCGACAACGGTGTTCACCCGGGCGACGCTAGCCGCGGAGCGCACGACCACCGCCGGCGCTTCGCACGCACGTCGACAACGATCGCCGCCTCCCCGCTCAGATCCCGAGCCAGGAACCAGCGCCCGTGCGTGCGGACCTACGCCCCCTCGGAGCGCCCCTCGCGCCAGTAGCCCATGAACGCCACGGCCTTGCGGTCGACGCCGCAGCCGCCGACGAGGTGCCGGCGCAGCGTCTTGATCGCCCCGGCCTCGCCGGCGAGCCAGGCGTAGAGCGCGGCGGACTGCCGCAGGGGCTCGCCGGTGGTGTGGTCGACGGGGACCTCCCAGAGGATGCCGCCGTCGATGTCGACGTCCTCGAGGTCGAGGCCGTCGGGGACGGGGGCCTCGTGGGGCATGAGGCGGGTGCAGGCGGCCTGGACGGCGGGGACGAGCAGCGAGCCGTGCGGGGCGCCGTCGCGCGGGAGCCAGCGGACGGTGACGCCGGCGGGGGCGTCGAGGGGCAGCTCGTCGCCGGTGACGGGGACCTCGAGCAGGGCCTCGCCGCGGGCGTCGCGGGGCAGGCGCTCGAGGATGCCGGCGATGGCGGGGACGGCGGTCTCGTCACCCGCGATGAGCAGGCGGTCGGCGTGGGCGGGCGGGACGAAGTCGACGCCGCCGGACGGCCCGGGGTGCGCGCGGTTGGGGCCGAGCACGACGAGGGAGCTGCCGACGCCGGCGGACGCGGCCCAGCGGGAGGCGGGGCCGGCGTCGCCGTGCAGGACGACGTCCACGTCGAGCTCACGGGCGTCCTGCCGGACGGCGCGGGCGGTGTAGGTGCGGATGGGGTGGCGGAGCTCCTCGGGGAGATCGCGCCACTGCAGGTACCAGGACTCGCCCTGCGGGACGGTGTCGTAGCCGCACGGCAGCGGGAGCAGCAGCTTGATGCGCTGGTCGTAGCCGTTGTCGGCGAACTGGTCGAGGTCGTCGCCGGTGAACGTGAAGCGGCGGAACGACGGGCTGAGGTCCACGACGCGTGCGACCCGCACGTCGAAGAACCGGAACGGCGTGGTGACGGCCGGCGCGGTGGTCGTGGTCATGGCGCCACCGTAACCCGAAGGCAAGCCTTACCTCACCCCCTGTGTGACACATCCCACTGGGTGGACCGCCGTCATGCTGCGGACGTCCCGAACGCGAGACCCAGCAGGTAGGTCGCGGCGGCGGCGCCGAAGCCGATCGCCAGCTGGCGCAGCGCGCGCTTGGTCGGCGAGGACCCGGACAGCACGCCGACCGTCGCCCCCGTGCCGAGCAGCGCCAGGCCGACCAGCCCGCTCGCGAGGGCGACCGCCGGCCAGCCCTCCATGCCGAGCAGGTACGGCACGACGGGGACCAGGGCGCCGGTGGCGAAGAAGCAGAAGCTCGCCCCGGCGGCGCCGACCGCGGAGCCGACGGTCTCGTGCTCGTCGACGACCTCGGCGGGCACGTCGGGCACAGCGGGCGCGACACCCGCGGCACCCGCGTCGGCCGCCCCCTCGCCGCCCGCACCCGCCCCGGCGTCCGCGGCCTCGTCGACCGCCCCCTCACCGGGCGTGAGCGCGGACGCGGGCGCGGCGCCCTCCAGCACGGCGAGCCCGGCCAGGACGGTGCCGGCGCGCTCCCGGGCGGCGTCGGGCGTCATCCCGCGCGCCCGGTAGACGAGCGCCAGCTCGTTGGCGTCGAGGTCCAGGTGCGGCAGCGCCTCGCGGGCCTGCCGGCTCGGCCGCGACGCCTCGAGCAGCTCACGCTGCGAGCGCACGGAGACGTACTCCCCGGCTCCCATGGACAGCGCCCCGGCGAGCAGGCCGGCCAGTCCCGTGAGGAGCACGGTGGACGTGGCGACGCCGCTCGCGCCGATGCCGAGCACGAGCGCGAGGTTGCTCACCAGGCCGTCGTTCGCGCCGAACACCGCGGCGCGGAACGTGCCCGAGATGCGGTTGCGGCCGCGCATCGCGAGGCTGCGGACGACCTCCTCGTGGATGCGCTCGTCGGCGGCCATCGTCGGGGTCGCGTCGGCGTCGTCCGCGTACGCGGAGCGGGACTCGGCGCGCTGCGCGAGCGCGAGCACGAACACGCCCCCGAACCGCCGGGCCAGCCAGCCGAGCACGCGCGAGCGGTAGTCGCCGCGCAGCGGGCGGCCCACCTGGTCGCCGAGCAGGTCGAGCCAGTGCTGCTCGTGCCGCTTCTCGGCGTCCGCGAGCGCCAGCAGGATCGCCCGCTCCTCACCCGTGCGGCGCGACGCGAGGTCGCGGTACGCGGCGGCCTCGGCCCGCTCGTCCGCGAGGTAGCGGCGCCACCGGCGCACCTGCCGGCGGGTCGGGGTGGGCGCGGGCGCTGCGGGGTGGCCCCCGGAGGGGCTGTGGGTCGGTGGCACGGTCCACCATCGTGGGGCTTGCCGACGCCCACGTCACGCGTTCCGGGCCGATTCGGGAGGCCGAATCGACGGGTCCGCCGGCCCCCTGAGCAGGGCGCCGGACGTCCCCGACCGGCGGTCCGGCGACCCGGGTGCCACCACCCCCGCCCGGCGCGTGCCCGGTCAGTCCTCCCAGGGCGGCGTCTCGTCGAGCTTCCGGTAGTACTTCGCGAGGTGGCTCTTCACACGGTCGACGTCCTTCGCCGGCAGGTCCACGCCGCCGCGCGAGCCCTGCAGGACGGCTGCGGCGGCGAACACGCCCCGCGGCACGGCCACCAGCCGGTCGTCGACGACGTCCGCGATGAGCAGCTTGTACGCCGTGAAGTTCCCCTTCGCGTCGGCGTCGTACCAGACGTGCGCGTCGCGGTACGTCTCGTTCGGGTCGTCCTCGGCGCCCGCCCAGGCGCGGACGCGCTTCTCGGCGGCGGCGCCGTCCCACTCGCGGTCGCGGTCGGCGAGCGGCAGGTCCTGGAACGCGGTGACAGCCATGGTGCTCCTCTCGAACCGTGGGGTTGGTCAACCGGCCGGTTGGACACGGCCGGACGGGGTCACGACGCGGTCACGACGACGGCGCGGCCTCGCGCAGCTTCTCCAGCAGCGGCCCGGCGGCCTCGTCGAGGAACCGCTGCTGCGCGGCGTCGCCCACCTGCACGAGCGCGATGTCGGTGAACCCCGCCTCCCAGTAGGCGCTCACGCCCTCGACGATCGCGTCGAGGTCCGGGCCGCAGGGGATCGTCTCCGCGACGTCGTCCGGGCGGACGTATTGGCTGGCCGCGTCGAACGCCTCCGTGGTCGGCAGGTCGGCGTTGACGTGCCAGCCGCCGGCGAACCACCGGAACTGCTCGTGCGCGCGCCGCTTCGCGGTCTCCACGTCGGGGTCCCAGGAGATCGGGATCTGCCCGATCTTGCGGGACGGGGCGGGCGGCTCCGCGCCGACCTCGGCCGCCGCCTGCGCGCGGGCGTCGTCCCAGCCCTGCAGCAGGTCGGCCTCCGGCTCGGTGGTGATGAGGTGGTCGGCCAGCGGGGCGAACCGGGAGATCGACTGCGCGCCCGACACGGCCACGCCGATCTCGACCGGCTGGTCCGGCAGGTCCCACAGCCGGGCGGAGTCCACGCGGAAGTGCACGCCGTCGAACGTCAGCCGGTCGCCGTCCAGCAGCGCGCGGATGATCTCGACGGCCTCCTCCAGCATGTGGTGCCGCTCGCCGACCGCCGGCCAGCGCTCGCCCACGACGTGCTCGTTGAGGTTCTCCCCCGCGCCGAGCCCCAGCGTGAAGCGCCCGTCCGACAGCACGCCGACGGTCGCGGCCTTCTGCGCGACGATCGCCGGGTGGTACCGCACGGTGGGGCAGGTCACGTACGTCATCAGCCCGACCCGGGACGTGGCCTGCGCGACCGCGCCCAGCAGCGTCCAGGCGTACGGCGCGTGCCCCTGCTCGTCGAGCCACGGGAACGCGTGGTCGCTGGAGACGAGGAAGTCGAACCCGAGCCGCTCCGCGTCGACGCCGTAGCCGACGAGCTGCTTCGGGCCGGACTGCTCGGTCATGAGGGTGTACCCGAATCGCGTCATGCTCCGAGCCTCACACCGGGAGGACGACCCGGCATCCGGGGCGGGACGGCGGGCGGCACGGCGGGCGGCGCGACCGGCGTCCGGTCCGCACCCGCCCGCCCGGCCCCGCCCGCTCAGCCCCGCCGAGCGCCCCGCCCGAGCACCCCGGCCGCTCAGCCCTCCGCGAGCGCCGCGCGCAGCCCGTCCACGAGCGGCGTCGTCGGCCGCCCGATGAGCCGCGACAGGTCGTCCGTGCCCCCGGCGAGCAGCCCGTCGCGGGTGTTCTCGTCCAGGGCGACCACGAACCCCGCGGTGCCCTCGTCGAGCCCGGCGGCCAGCAGGTCCGCCCGGCGCTGCTCGGACGTCACCGCGCGGAACACGACCGGGCGGCCCAGCACCTCGGACGCCGCGGCGGCGAGCTCGTCGAACGACCACGCGACGTCGCCGGCCAGCTCGTACACCGCGTCGTCGTGGCCCTCGGTCCGCAGCACGACGGCGGCCGCGGCCGCGAAGTCGTCGCGGGGGGCGCTGGCGACCCGGCCGTCGCCGACGGCGGCGACGATCTCCCCGGACTCGCGGGCCTGCTGGACGTCGCCGAGGTAGTTCTCCGTGTACCAGCCGTTGCGCAGCAGCGTGAAGGTCAGGCCGGACGCCCGGATGATCTCCTCCGTGGCCTTGTGCTCCGGCGCGAGCACGAGCGGCGTCTCGTCCGCGTGCGGGGCCGACGTGTAGACCAGCCGGCGCGCGCCCGCCGCCACCGCCGCCTCGACGACCGCGCGGTGCTGCGGGACCCGGCGGCCGACCTCGCTGCCGGACACGAGCAGCACGACGTCGGCGCCCTCGAGGGCGGCGGCCAGCGTCTCCGGGCTGTCGTAGTCGACGGCCGCCACGCGCACGCCGCGCTCGGCGAGGTCCGCCAGCCGCTCGGTGCGGCGTCCGGTGGCGACGACCTGCTCGGCGGGCACGCCGTCCGCGAGCAGGTGCTCGACGACGAGGCGGCCCAGGTGGCCGGTGGCACCGGTGACGACGATCGACATGGGGGTTCCCTTCCGTAGCGCGCCGGGTGACGGCGCCACCGGGCCCGCGCCCGGCACCCGCCCCAACCAGCGGCGCCGCGCGAACCTTCCGGGTCGCGGGTACCCACTTCTGCGTAAGGTACTGGCATGACGGTGAGCATCGAGGCCAGCCCGCTGCAGTCGTCCGCACCCGGTGCGGCACCGAGGCCGAGCGCGCTGCAGGAGCTGCTGACGGACGGCGTGCTGCCCGCGGCGTGCCCCAGCCGGATCGTCCTGGACCACGTGACGAGCAAGTGGGGCGTGCTGGTGCTGGTCGCGCTGTCGGAGGGCACCCGGCGCTGGGGCGAGCTGCGGCGGGTGGTCGAGGGCATCAGCGAGAAGATGCTCGCCTCCACGCTGCGGACCCTGGAGGCCGACGGGCTGGTGCTGCGCGAGGCCACGCCGTCGATCCCGCCGCGGGTCGACTACTCGCTGACGCCGCTCGGCCGGGAGCTCGCCACGCACCTGCTGCCCCTGGTGTCCTGGGTCGCGGCGCACGCGGAGGCCATCGTGCGCCGCGACTGACGCGCGTCGGCCGCGGCGCGGGCCGGGCGGTGGACCGCCGTCGTGCGCACCCGCCCAGGGGACGCACAGGCCCGGCGCCTACGATGACCCCTCCGCCAGACCCCGATCGAAGGACGAGCTCGTGCGCCGAACGGCCGCCTCCCTCCTCGCCGTCTCGCTGCTGCTGCTCGCCGGCTGCGGCAGCGACGGCGCGGACGACTCCGCCTCCCCCTCCACGTCCGCCTCCGCGTCGCCCGACGCCGCCGCCACGGCCGGCGCCGAGGACGTCGCCGCCCTCGAGGCCGTCACGCTGACCGGCGAGCCCGGCGAGGAGCCCACGTTCGACTTCGAGCAGCCGTTCTCGGTGTCCGCCGCCGTCGCGCGCGTGGTGACGCCCGGCACCGGCGAGACCGTCGAGGAGGGCCAGCTGATCGGCGTCAACATCGCGGCGGTCAGCGGCGAGGACGGCAGCAGCCAGGGCGGCACCTACGGCAGCACCCCGCAGTCGTACGTCGCGGACGACGCGAACCTCCCGTCCGCTCTGCTCGAGCAGGTGCTCGGCCAGAAGGTCGGCGCGCGCCTGCTGTTCGCGAACCCCAGCACCTCCGGCACGCTGCTGCTCGCGGTCGAGCTGATGAGCACGCAGTCCGTGCCGACGCGCGCCGAGGGCACCGCCGTCACGCCGCTGCCGGACGGCCTGCCGACGGTGACGCTCGCCGACGACGGCCAGCCCTCCATCGAGCCGGTCGACGGCGACGCCCCGACCGAGCTCGTCGCGCAGCCGCTCATCGAGGGCTCCGGCCCCGCGGTCGAGGCGGGGCAGACGCTCACCGTGCAGTACAGCGGCTGGCTCTGGGACGGCACGCCGTTCGACTCCTCCTGGGAGCGCGGCGCGTCCTCCACGTTCGCCCTGACCGGCGTCATCGAGGGCTGGCAGCAGGGCCTCGCCGGTCAGCCCGTCGGCAGCCAGGTGCTGCTGGTCGTCCCGCCGGACCTCGGCTACGGCGACCAGGAGAAGGACGGCATCCCGGCCGGGTCCACGCTGGTCTTCGTCGTGGACATCCTCGCCGCCTCCTGACGGCACGCAGCGCAGCACAGGGACCTCGGTCGCACCAGCGGCCGAGGTCCCTGTCGTCGTGGCACCCGACGTGGCTACTGTGGCGTCCTGCGGCCCTGCACACCCGGGAGACCAGCGATGGAGACGGCGACGACGCCGTCGGTCCGCAACGTGGCGCTCGTCGGCCACGGCGGTTCCGGCAAGACGACACTGGCTGAGGCCCTGCTGCTGCGGTCCGGGGCTGTCCCCCGGGCCGGCAGGGTGGAGGACGGCTCGACGGTCTGCGACCACGAGCCCGAGGAGGTCGCGCGCGGCTCGTCCGTGAGCCTGGGCGTCGCCGACCTCGACTGGACGTGCAGCCAGGGCTGCCCCCACCGCATCACCCTGCTGGACACACCCGGGTCGCCGGACTTCGCCGGCGCCGTGGACGCGGCGCTGGCCGTCGCCGACCTCGCGGTGGTGGTGGTCAGCGCGGTCGACGGGGTGCAGTCCGGGACCGAGGCGGTCTGGCGGCGGTGCGACGAGGCGGGGATCCCCCGCCTCGTCGTCGTTTCGCAGGAGGACCGGGCGCGCGCGGACTTCCACCGGGTGCTCGACCAGGTGCGCGACCTCGCGGCCCGCACCGGCCGGGAGCCGTCGGGCGTCGTGCCCCTGGAGCTGCCGCTCGGCGAGGAGCAGGCGCTGCACGGCGTCGCGGACGTGCTGTCCGACCGCGGGCTGGACTACGGCACCGACGGCCGCCACCACGACTGCGACCTGCCCGCCGACGTGGCGGACGAGGAGCACCGGCTGCACGGCGAGGTCACCGAGGAGATCGTGGCCCACGACGACGAGCAGCTCGAGCGCTACCTGTCCGGGGAGGAGCCCGGCGCCGCGGACCTCGAGCGCACGCTGGCGCGCGAGGTCGTGACGGGCGGGGCCGTGCCCGTGCTCGTCGCCTCCGCCGCCACCGGCGTGGGGATCGACCGGCTCGCGGACCTCGTGTGCGAGATCGGGCCGTCGCCCGCGGACAGGCCCGCGCGGCTCGTGGTCGGGAGCGGCTCGGAGGAGGAGGGCGGTGCCGTCACGGAGCTCCCCGCCGACCCGGACGGCGAGACCGTGCTGCACGTCTTCCGGACGGTCGCCGACCCGTTCGTCGGGCAGGTGTCCGTGTTCAAGGTGCTGTCCGGCACCGTCCGCTCCGGGGACCGGCTGGTCGCCGCGGGCACGGGCGCGGAGGAGCGGCTGCACGGGCTGTTCCGGCTGCGCGGCCGCGACCACCTCCCCGTCGACGCGCTGCCCGCCGGGTCCGTCGGCGCGGTCGCCAAGCTCGCCGGCGCGCCGGCCGGCACGCTGCTCGCGTCGCGGGCCCAGCCGGTGCGGCCGGTCACGCTGCCACCACGGGAACCCGTGCTGGCCGTCGCGCTCGCACCGGTCAGCCAGGCCGACGACGACAAGCTGTCGGCCGCGCTGACACGCCTCGCGGCGGAGGACCCCACGCTGCGGGTCGACCGCACCCCCCACCAGACGGTGCTCCGGGGGCTCGGGGACGCGCACCTCGCGGTCGCCGTCGACCGGCTCGCCCGGGTGTTCGGCGTGCACGTCACCACCGAGCCCGTGCGCATCGCGTACCGGGAGACGCTCGCCGGCCCGGCCGAGGCCGAGGGGCGGTTGAAGAAGCAGTCCGGCGGCCACGGGCAGTTCGCGGTGGTGCAGCTGCGGCTCACCCCGCGGGCACCCGGCACCGGGTTCGCGTTCGTCGACTCCGTGGTGGGCGGCGCGGTGCCCCGGGCGTACCTGCCGGCCGTCGAGCGCGGGGCCGCGGAGGCGCTCGCCGCGGGCGGGCCGCTGGGCCACCCCGTCGTCGACGTGCAGGTGGAGGTCCACGACGGCAAGGCGCACGCCGTCGACTCCTCCGACATGGCGTTCCGCACGGCCGCCGCCGCGGGGGTGCGCGCCGCCCTCGCGTCCGCCGGCACCGTCCTGCTGGAACCGACCCTGCACGTCACCGTCGTCGTCCCGTCCGCCGCGCAGGGGGACGTGCTCGGCGACCTGTCCGGCCGCCGCGGGCGCATCACCGCCACCGGCACCACCGACGACGGGCGCGTGCGGATCGAGGCCGTCGTCCCCGAGGCCGAGGTCGTCCGCTACGCGCTCGACCTGCGGTCGCTCACCGGCGGGCACGGGGAGCTGGTGCTCGCGCCCGGGGAGTACGAGGTCAGGCCGGGGCACCTCGCGCCGGCCTGACGACCACGGGGGCCGGCCGACGCGGTCTGCGCCGGCGGGTGGCTAGCGCCCGGCGGCCAGCGCCTCGGGCGCGGCCTCCGGGACCGGCGTGCCCGTGCCGAGCCGCGCCTCGTACATCCCGATCTTCATCTCGATGATCGCCAGGTGCTCGGCGGCCGCGGCGAGCTCCGCCCGCACGGCGTCCCGGTGCGCGACCAGCAGCGCCAGCCGCTCCGGCTCCGTGCCGTCCCCGCGGCGGACCAGCGCCACGTACTCGCGGAGCTCCCGGATCGGCATGCCGGTCGCCCGCAGCCGCGTCAGCAGGTGCAGCCAGCCGAGGTCGCGCTCGGTGTAGCGCCGGTGACCCGAGGCGTCGCGCTCCACGGCGTCCAGCAGCAGGCCGTCACGCTCGTAGTAGCGCAGCGTGTGGGCGGACAGTCCGGTCGCCGCGGACGCCTCGGCGATGGTGAACGTGCGGGTCTCGTCGGTCACGCACACCAGCATGCGCCGGTGGTCAAGCGGCGGCCCGGGGCCGGCGGCCGGCACGCCTAGGCTCGGGGCGTCCACCCGCCCGCCCGAAGGAGCACCGTGCGTCCACCCACCCGCTGGGAGCAGATCGGCCAGCAGAACCCCGACCGGTCCGCCTGGTACGTCGAGCGGTTCCGCCGCATGGCCGCCGACGGCGCCGACCTGGCGGGCGAGGCGCGGACGGTCGACGCGATGGTGCCCCGCGGCGCCCGCGTGCTCGACGCCGGCTGCGGACCCGGCCGCGTGGGCGGCGAGCTCGTGCGGCGGGGGCACACCGTCGTCGGCGTCGACGTCGACCCGGTGCTCGTCGAAGCCGCCCGCGCCGACCACCCCGGCGGCACCTGGCTGGTCGGCGACCTCGCGGAGCTCGACCTGCCCGCCGCCGGCATCCACGAGCCGTTCGACGTGGCCGTGATGGCGGGCAACGTGCTGACCTTCGTCGCCGAGGGCACGGAGGCCGAGGTGCTGCGCCGCATCCGCGCGCACCTCGCACCCGGTGGCCGGCTCGTCGTCGGGTTCGGCGCCGGGCGGGGCTACCCGTTCGAGGCGCTCGACGCGGACGCCGCCGCCGCGGGCCTGCGCGTCGACCACCGGTTCGCGACGTGGGACCTGCGGCCGTTCACCCCGGAGTCCGACTTCCTGGTCGCCGTCCTCACCTGACCACCCTCGCTCCCTCCCGTCCCCCACCCCACCTCCCGTCCCCTCCTCACCACACGACCGTTCGGATCCGAACGAACGGACACGCCGGGCGTGCCGGTGCGATCGGATCCGTCCTGCCCCCTGAAGGGGCGTGCGTGGACGCGTGGGCGGCGGGCGCGGGTGGTCCGAGCGCGGCGGGCGCGGGTGGTCCGGGCGCGGGTGGCGTGCCAGGCTCGACGCCATGGCCCGGTACTTCGACGTCCACCCGCACGACCCGCAGGCCCGCTCGATCGGCCAGCTCGTCGCGCTGCTCCGCGACGACGCGCTCATCGCCTACCCGACGGACTCCGGCTACGCGCTCGGCTGCCGCATGGAGAGCCACACGGGTGCCGACCGCATCCGCGCGATCCGGCACCTCGACGACCGGCACCACTTCACGCTCATGTGCCTGGACTTCGCGCAGCTCGGACAGCTCGTCCGTCTGGACAACGCGCCGTTCCGCGCGATCAAGGCCGCCACGCCCGGGCCGTACACGTTCATCCTCCCGGCCACGAAGGACGTGCCGCGCCGGCTCGCCCACCCGAAGAAGCGGACCGTCGGCGTGCGCATCCCCGACAGCCGCGTGGTGCAGGCGCTGCTGCGCGAGCTCGGTGAGCCGCTGCTGTCCTCGACGCTGATCCTGCCCGGGGACACCGAGCCGCAGACCGACGGGTGGACCGTCAAGGAGGAGCTCGACCACGTCGTCGACGCCGTCGTGGACGCCGGCGAGTGCGGCACCGAGCCGACCACCGTCGTCGACTGGTCCGAGGGCTACCCGGAGGTCGTCCGCGCCGGCGCCGGCGACCCCACCCGCTTCGCCTGACCCCCGCCCCGCCCACCCCGCACCCCGCGAGGTCGTCAGGTCGGGCCGAGGTCGTCAGGTCGGCGTGACGACCTCGGACGGACGTGACGACCTCGCCGGAGCGAGCGCGCCGCAGCGGCCGGGGGCGGAGGATGGGGGCGTGCTGCCTGACGACCGGACCCCGGACGACCCCGGCTACCCGGCCGCCGCCGCGTCGGCCGCCCTCGACCTCGCGGGGCTGGACGGCGCCGTCGTCGAGTGCCGGGCGTGCCCGCGGCTGGTGGCGTGGCGGGAGCACGTCGCGGACGTGAAGCGGGCGGCGTTCCGCGACCAGGAGTACTGGGCCCGCCCGGCCCCGGGGTTCGGGGACCCGGACGCGGAGGTGCTGGTCGTCGGGCTGGCGCCCGCCGCGCACGGCGCGAACCGCACCGGCCGGATGTTCACCGGCGACCGGTCGGGCGACTTCCTGTTCGCCGCGATGCACCGCGTCGGCATGGCCTCGCAGCCCACGTCGGTGCACCGCGGGGACGGGCTCACGCTGACCGGCGTGCGGATCACCGCGCCGGTGCACTGCGCGCCGCCGGACAACAAGCCGCTGCCCGAGGAGCGCCACCGCTGCGGACCGTGGCTGGCCCGGGAGCTCGAGCTCGTCCGCCCGCGGGTCGCGGTGGTGCTCGGGGGGTTCGGCTGGGACGCCCTGCTGCGCACCCTCGACGAGCAGGGCTGGGCCGTCCCGCGCCCGCGGCCCCGGTTCGCCCACGGCGCCGAGCACGTCGTCGAGCACCCGCGCGGCGACAGCCTGACCCTGCTGGGCTGCTTCCACGTCAGCCAGCAGAACACCTTCACGGGCCGCCTGACGCCGGACATGCTCGACGCCGTCCTCCGCCGCGCCCGCGCCCTGACACCCCCCTGACGCCCCACCCGCCGAGTTCGGCACGTCCGTGGCGAGGTCGGCAGCTCGGACTGCCGACCTCGCCTGGGACTGCCGAGCTCGCGGCGGAGGGGTGGGTGCGCGGGTCAGCTCAGGGGGCGGCCGCCCGTGACGCCGATGCGGTCGCCCGTGATGTAGCTGGACTCCTGGCTCGCGAAGAACACGTACGCCGGGGCGAGCTCCGCGGGCTGCCCGGCGCGGCCGAGCGGGGTGTCGCCGCCGAACTGCTCGACCTTCTCGGCGGGCATCGTCGCGGGGATCAGCGGCGTCCAGATCGGCCCGGGCGCGACGGCGTTGACCCGGATGCCCTGCTCGGCGACCTGCTGGGCGAGGGCCTTGGTGAAGTTGAGGATCGCGGCCTTCGTCGCGGCATAGTCGATGAGCTCCGGGCTCGGCTGGAACGCCTGGACCGACGTCGTGTTGATGATGCTGGCGCCCTCGCCCAGGTGGGCCAGCGCGGCCTTCGTGATCCAGAACAGCGCGTAGAGGTTCGTCTTCAGCGTCCGGTCGAGCTGCTCGGTCGTGAGGTCCAGCAGGCCGCCGTCCTGGGCCATCTGGTACGCCGCGTTGTTGACGAGGACGTCGAGCCCGCCGAGCTCCTGGACGGCCCGCTCGACGAGCTCGCCGCAGAACGCCTCGTCGCGGATGTCGCCCGGGCACGTCACGGCCCGCCGACCCGCGGCCTCGACCAGGCGGACGGTCTCCTGGGCGTCGTCCTCCTCCTCCGGCAGGTACGAGATCGCCACGTCGGCGCCCTCGCGCGCGAACGCGAGCGCGACCGCCCGGCCGATGCCGGAGTCGCCGCCGGTGATGAGCGCGCGCCTGCCCTCGAGGCGTCCGGAGCCGACGTAGGTGTCCTCGCCGTGGTCGGGCTGCTGCCGCATGTCGTCCGTCAGGCCGGGGTGCGCGATCTGCTGCGCGGGCTGCTCCGGCGCGGGGTGCTGGGTGCTCGGGTCCTGGGGTGTCGTCTGGTCGCTCATGCTCATCCATCGTCCGGGTCCTGGCGGGAAGCGCCACCCGGGCACGGACCCGCGGGCGCCCGAGTTGCCGCCCCGGTCCGGGTCACCCCACAGTGGCCCCCGGCCGGCACGCGCGCCACCAGCACGTCCACCCCGCGCGCACACCGGCCGCACGGGGTCCGCCCACGCAGGATCTAGGGTGGCGGACCGTGGCCGACAGGAGGAACGTGACCGACGACGAGCAGTACGTCGAGATCTGGGGCGACCGCGTGTCGCTGCGGGACCTGGTCGTGGCGCTCGCGGTGTGCGCCGCGGCGACCGTCCTGGCCGTCGTCGCCGGGCGGGCGCTCGGGTCCTCGGAGTTCTTCTGGGGCCTGGGCGGGGCCGTCGTCGGGTTCGGCGTCGCCGTGCTGCTGGTGCGGCCGAAGCGCGACGTGCAGATCGTCGCCGACGACGCGGACGCGGCCTCCGCCGCGCCCGGCGCCCCCGCCGGCCCGGCCGCCTGAGCCGCCGACCGTGGACCTCGCCCTCCTGCTGCCGATGGCCGGCGCCGCGCTGGCCGCCGTGCTGCTGTACACGCTGATCGGCTTCATCCCCGGGACCGACGAGACGTCGGTGCTGCTGCCCGTGACGCTCGCGCTGGTGCTGGCCGGCACCGACCCGCAGGTCGTGCTCGCGTTCTTCATCGCGGCGGTCGTGACGCTGAACCTCACGAACTCGATCCCGACGGCGCTGGTCGGGCTGCCCGGCGGGGTGCTGTCCGCGCCGATGATCGACCACGCCCTGACGCTGAAGCGGGAGGGCCGGGCCGCGGAGACGATCCGCAAGATGGCGGCCGGCTCCGTGGTCGGGACGCTCGTCGCGGTGCCGCTCGCGCTGCTGATCGCCGGTGCCATCACCCCGTGGGCCGAGCAGCTGCGCGAGTACGGCTCCCTGCTGTTCGTCGGCGGTGCGGTCGTGCTGGCCCTGCTCGGCCGCAACCGGGTGCTGTCGCTGCTCGCGATCATCCCGCTGGGCCTGCTGTTTCAAGGGGTGCAGGCGCTGTACCGGCAGACCGGCGTCCTGCCCGAGGACGGCACGATCACGGTCTCGTTCTTCCTGTCGATCACCGCCGGCCCGCTGCTGCTGAGCCTGGCCACGCTGCTCAACCCGACGCTGCGGGAGGCGCTGCCCCGCGGCCCGCGCACGCCGGTGCGGATCACCCGGGGCGAGCTCCGGGGCGCACCGCTCAGCCCCCGGCGCCTGCTGACCCGCGCGGAGCTCGGCGCGAGCGCGACGGTGTCCGCCGCGTCGACGCCGCTGTTCTTCCTCAGCCCCGTCGCACTGACCCTGCTCATGGGCGAGGCCGCGGGGGCCCGCGCGAAGCAGGCGCGCGACCGCGCGTCCCGCGCCGTGACGTCGATGGCGGCGCTCGCGCACTCCACGTACCTCGCGGGCGTCATCATCCCGCTGGTCGCGGTCGGGCTGCCGCTGTCACCAGTGGCCGTCGGGCCGGCGAACGCCCTGTTCAACGCCCCGCCCGTGCTGACCCTGGACCGGAACCTGCACCACCTGCTGTCCACGCCGCAGCTCGTCGCGGCGATCGTGGTGGGCACCGTCGTGGCGCTGGTCCTGTCGTACGTGCTGGCGGTGCGGTACTCGTTCCGGCTGACCGCGCTCGTCACCCGGTACGTCCCGCACGAGGCGGTGCTGGCGCTGTTCGTCGTGTTCGTGCTGCTGCTCGCGTACCTGGACGCGGGCCTCGTCAACGTCTTCGCCGTGCTGCTCGTCGGGCTGACCTGCGGCACGCTGAACCGGCTGGGCGTCAACTTCGGGGTGCAGTTCATGTCGCTGTACGCGGCCCCGTGGTTCGTCGCCCACCTCATGTGAAGGAGCCGACCATCCGCACCGACCGCAGCACCGGCACCGGGCACACCCGCGCCAAGGCGATCCTCGTGGGCGAGCACGCCGTCGTGTACGGCGAGCCGGCCATCGCCCTGCCGCTGGCGAGCCTGCCGATGCGTGCCACCGCGCGCCGCGAGGACGGGCCGCTGACGCTGGAGTCGGTGCTGTACTCCGGCCCGCTCGCGGACGCCCCGGAGCAGCTCGCCGCCCCGCGCGCCGCCGTCGAGGCGACCCTCGACCACCTGGGCCTGCCGCACCGCGGGATCGTCCTGTCGACCGAGTCGACGATCCCGGCGGCCCGGGGGCTGGGGTCGAGCGCCGCGACGGCCGGCGCGCTGGCGCTCGCGCTCGCGGACCTCGCCGGGCGCACGCTCACCCCGCAGGAGCACTTCGACCTGGTGCAGGTCGGCGAGCGGGTCGCCCACGGCAACCCCAGCGGGCTCGACGCCCGCACGACCGCCTCGACCGAGCCGATCTGGTTCCAGGCGGGCGAGATCCGCCCGCTCGACCTGCGGCTGCGCGCGCACCTGGTGGTCGCCGACACCGGCGTGCACGGCCGCACCCGGGTGGCCGTCGCGGACGTGCGGTCGTTCCGCGAGCGCCACCCCGCCCGCGGGGACGAGCTGGTCGCCGAGCTCGGGCAGATCACCCGCGACGTCGTGCTGGACCTGGCCCGCGACCGGCCCCGCGAGCTGGGCGCCCGGATGACCCGCGCGCACGGCGTGCTGGCGGAGCTCGGCGTGTCCTCCCCGGAGCTCGACCGGCTGGTCGGGGCGGCCCTCGCGGCGGGCGCCCTCGGCGCGAAGCTCACCGGCGGTGGCCAGGGCGGATGCCTGCTGGCGCTCGCGGCCGACGCGACCTCCGCTGGTACGATCGCCGCTGCCCTGCGCCGCGCGGGCGCGGCGCGCACCTGGCTGCACCGGACCGACGCGCGGCGACCCGCCGCTCCCTCCGCCCAGGTGTCCCTCGGATGACGAACTCCGCGACCGCCGTCGCGCACGCCAACATCGCCCTCGCCAAGTACTGGGGCAAGCGCGACGAGGCCCTGGCGCTGCCCGCGACGTCCAGCCTGTCGCTCACCCTCGACGCGTTCCACGCGACCACGACGGTGACGCTCGACCCGGACGCCGACGCGGACACCGCCTCCCTCGACGGCCGGCCGATGTCGGACGGCGAGCTGGGGCGCGTCTCCCGGTTCCTCGACCTCGTCCGGTCGCTCGCGGGGTCGTCCGCGCACGCCGTGGTCGACTCGGTCTCCACCGTCCCGACGGGCGCCGGGCTGGCGTCGTCGGCGAGCGGGTTCGCGGCGCTCGCCGGGGCGGCCGCGGCGGTCTACGGCCTGGACCTCGACGCGCGCGGGCTGTCGCGGCTGGCCCGGCGCGGCTCGGGCTCGGCGTCCCGCTCCGTGTTCGGCGGGCTCGTCGTGTGGCACGCCGGCACGGACGACGCGTCGTCCTACGCCGAGCCCGTCCCCGGCGCCGAGCCGGGTGGCGCGCTCGACCCGGCGATGGCCGTCGTCGTGCTGGACGCGGGCCGCAAGGCGGTCTCCAGCCGCGAGGCCATGCGCCGCACCGTCGAGACGTCGCCGTTCTTCCCCGCCTGGACCGACGCGACGGAGCGCGACGTCGCGCTCATGCTCGACGCCGTGCGGGCGGGCGACCTGGCGGCGCTCGGGGAGCTCGCCGAGTCCAACGCGCTGCGGATGCACGCCACGATGCTCGGCGCCCGCCCGCCGGTGCGGTACTGGACCGCCCACACCGTCGCCGTCCTCGACCAGGTGCAGGCGCTGCGGGCCGACGGGCTGCCGTGCTGGGCCACCATCGACGCCGGCCCGAACGTCAAGGTGCTGTGCGCCGCGCCCGACCTGCCCGCGCTCGCCGACGCGCTGTCCGAGGGCGGCACGCGCCGGGTCGTCACGGCCCGTCCGGGGCCGGGGCTGCGCGTCGACGCGGGGGGCGCGGCGTGAGCGGCGGGACGACCGGCGGGGTCCCCGGCGGCGCGATCGAGGTCTGCGCACCCGGCAAGCTCTTCGTCGCCGGGGAGTACGCGGTCGTCGAGGCCGGCTACCCGGCGGTGCTCGTCGCCGTGGACCGGCACGTCACCGTGCGGCTCGCCCCGGCCGAGGGTGCGGGATCCATCGCCTCCGACCAGTACGGCCGGCTGCCCGTCGTGTGGCGCCGTCGCGGCGACCGGGTGGTGCTCGACCACGACAGCCGCCCGTTCGACTACGTGCTCGCCGCGATCGACGTCGTCGAGCGGTTCGCGGCCGAGCAGGGCCGCACGCTCGGGTTCTACGACATCACGATCACCTCGGAGCTCGACGACCGGTCGGGCCGCAAGTTCGGCCTCGGGTCGTCGGCGGCGGTCACCGCGGCGACGGTGCGGGCGCTCGACCGGTTCTACGACCTCGGGCTGCCGACCGACCGGCTGCTGCGCCTCGCGCTGCTGGCGACCGTCGCCGTCAACCCGATGGGATCCGGCGGCGACGTCGCGGCGAGCCTCTACGGCGGCTGGATCCGGTACGCGGCGCTGGACCGCGAGTGGCTGCGCGCGTCGCTGGCCGCCGGCGAGGAGTCGGGGGCCGAACGCCCGCTGACGGCCCTCCTCGACGCCGACTGGCCCGGCCTGTCCGTGCGGCGGCTGCCGACGCCGCGGACCATGCGCCTCGTCGTCGGGTGGACCGGCGTGCCGGCCTCCACGACCCGCCTGGTCGAGGCGATGCAGTCCCGCAAGGAGGTGGCCGAGAGCCACTACCCCGACTTCCTCGCGGCGTCCCGCGCCTGCGTGGACGCCCTCGCGGACGCCATCGAGCGGGACGACGCCCCGGCCGCGAAGGCGCAGATCCACCGCGCCCGCGGGCTGCTCACGTCGCTGGCACGCGCCGCCGGCGTCGACATCGAGACCCCCGCGCTGCGGACGCTGTGCGAGACGGCGGAGAGCGTCGGCGCGGCGGCCAAGTCCTCCGGCGCGGGCGGCGGCGACTGCGGCATCGTGCTGGTGGACGCCGGCACCGACCTCGAGCCGATGCTCCGCGACTGGGAGCTGTCGGACGTGCGGCACCTGTCGCTGCGGGTGCAGCCGCCCCGGGAGGAGCACGCCGATGACCGCTGAGGACCCGGACGGCCCCGCCACCGCACCGCTCGGCGCCCAGGACGAGCCCGGTGCCGCGGCCCAGGACGCCCGCCGCAAGGACGACCACGTCCGCCTCGCGTCCGCCCAGCACGCCGAGCCGCAGGCCCACGACTTCGACCACGTGCGGCCGCTGAACCACCCGCTCGCCGCCGGGAACCGGAGCGAGGTCTCCCTGCGCGCCACCGGCCGGGTGCTGGACTGGCCCGTGCCGCTCTTCATCAACGGCATGACCGGCGGCACCGCCCACACCGCGACGATCAACCGCGCGCTCGCCCTGGCGGCCCGCGAGACCGGCGTGCCGATCGCCTCCGGCTCGACGGGGATCCTGCACCGCGAGCCCGCCGCGATCCCGTCGTTCCGGGTGCTGCGCGACCTGAACCCCGACGGGTTCGTCATGGCGAACGTCAACCCGAACCTCACGCCCGCGCAGGCCCGCCGGTCCGTGGAGATCCTCGAGGCCGACGCGCTCCAGGTCCACGTGAACCCGGCCCAGGAGATCGTCATGCCGGAGGGCGACCGGGACTTCACGCGGTGGACGGACACCATCGCCGCGATCGTCGCGGAGGTCGGCGTGCCGGTCGTCGTCAAGGAGGTCGGCGCCGGGATGAGCCGCGGCACCGTCGCCCGGCTGCGGGACCTCGGGGTCGCGGCCGTCGACGTGTCCGGCCGCGGCGGCACCGACTTCACGGCCATCGAGTCCGCGCGCCGCACCGACGGCGGCATGGACTACCTGGCCGGGTGGGGGCAGTCGGCCGTCGAGGGGCTGCTGGACGCCTCCTCGGTGGACGGGGTGGACCTGCTGGCCTCCGGCGGGGTGCGGCACCCGCTCGACGTCGTGCGCGCGCTCGCGCTCGGGGCGACGGCCGTGGGCGTGGCCGGGGGGTTCCTCCGGGTGCTGCTCACCGAGGGCGAGGCGGCCCTCGTCGCGCGCATCCAGGCGTGGCTCGAGCAGGTCGGCGACATCATGACGCTGCTCGGGGCGCGCACCGTGGCCGACCTGCGCCGGGTGGACCTGCTGATCACCGGGCCGGTGCGGGAGTTCTGCGAGCTCCGCGGCGTCGACGCGGCGGCGTACGCGCGGCGCAGCGGCCTCTGACCCGCGCCGGCACCGGGCACGCCGGGGTCACCGCGCGCCGGGTGACCGCTCAGGTCCG
Organism: Cellulomonas sp. ES6; assembly: GCF_030053835.1. Classification (NCBI taxonomy): domain Bacteria; kingdom Bacillati; phylum Actinomycetota; class Actinomycetes; order Micrococcales; family Cellulomonadaceae; genus Cellulomonas; species Cellulomonas sp. ES6. The sequence continues at coordinate 2,176,784 of NZ_CP125655.1, forward strand.
GGGTGGTGGCGGCCGATAGGTCCCTACGGGGTGAGGCGGATGGTCCACGGGTACGAGCCCGGCCGGCCGGCGGCGCGACGAGCGCGGCGGCTGGTCCGGAGACGCGTCGCCGACCCCGCACGCACGACCGCGGACGGCGCCGGGCGCCCCGGTCCCGGTGACGCGGCCCCGACCAGCACCTGGTTCGACGACTGGCTGACGGGCGACGAGGACGCCGTGGTGCTCGACCCGCCCGACGGCTGGACGACCCTGCACGACCTCCGACGCCCGGGCAGCGCCTCCCGCACGCTCGACTGCCTCGCGATCGGCCCGGGTGGCGTCGTCGTCATCCAGTCGCTGCACTGGGACGGCTCCGCGACGGTCGTCGACGGCACCCTGCGGCTCCACGGCTACGGCCGGACCCCGGACGTGGCGGCCGCCGCCGACTCCGCCGGGGCGGTGACGTCGCTGCTCGCACCCACGCACCGCCGCACCGTCCGCGCCGTGGTCAGCCTCGCCGGCCAGGACCTCCCGCCCGCGACCGTCCGCGGCGGCGCCGTCGCGGTGGGCGAGCACCGGCTCGCCGGGTGGCTGGCCGCGCTGCCGCCGGTGCTGGCGCCCGCCGACGCCCGCCTGGTCCGCGACTACCTGGCCGCGGAGCTCACCGGACCGGCGAGCCCGGAGCTGCTCACCGTCGACGACGTGTTCCGGCCGCGGGAGGTCTGGGCGGCGCCGGACGTCCCCGCGCAGCGTCCCGGGCAGCCCGACGCGGGCGACGGGCCCGTCGGAGGCTCCGACGGCGAGCTCGGCCGGGCCCCGGAGTCCGTCGGAGGCTCCGACGGCGAGGTCGGCGCGCTCGACGAGCCCCGCGATGCCGGGGATCTCAGCGACCTCGGCGATCTCGGCGACGAGGCGTGGCCCGTCGGAGGCCCCGACGCGACGCCCGGCAGCACCCCGGGTCCCTTCGGAGGCTCCGACCCGACGCCCGGCAGCTCCTCGGGCCCCGTCGGAGGCTCCGACGGGGACATCGGCAACCGGATCGACGACAGCGGGTGGCCGGAGCACGGGCGCGGGGACACCCTCCGTCCCGCACCGGCCCGCGGCGCGATCGGGGACGGCGCCCTCCGCGTCGGGATGCTGGTCCTGGGGCTGCTGACCGCCGGCAACATCCTGCTCGCCTGGCTGGACGCGGCAGGGTGACCCCTGCGCCCTCCCTGTGAGCCGCACCACTGCGCCGGCACGGAATGCCCGGCGTGCCGAGAAGGGTTCCCACTGCACGTGAGCCTCCTGATGTCGCCCCTGACCCTGCGCGGGACCACGTTCCGCAACCGCGTCTGGCTGGCGCCCATGTGCCAGTACTCCGCCGGACCGGACGGCCTGCCCACCGACTGGCACCTCGCCCACCTGGGCGCCCGCGCCGTCGGCGGCTTCGGGCTCGTCATGACCGAGGCGACGGCCGTCGTCCCCGAGGGGCGCATCTCGCCGCAGGACGTCGGCATCTGGGGCGACGAGCACGTGGTGGCCTGGCGTCGCGTCACCGACTTCGTCCGCAGCCGCGGTGCCGTCGCGGGCGTGCAGCTCGCGCACGCGGGTCGCAAGGCGTCGACCTACCGCGGGTTCGGGGACGGCTCCGGTTCCGTGCCCGAGGCGTCGGGCGGCTGGTCCACGGTCGCGCCCTCGGACCTCGCGTTCGAGGGGCTCGCCGCCCCGCGCGAGCTCACCGCCGACGAGGTCGCCGCGGTACCCGGCCAGTTCGCCGCGGCCACCCGCCGGTCCCTCGCCGCCGGGTTCGACGTGGTCGAGGTGCACGCCGCGCACGGCTACCTGCTCCACCAGTTCCTCTCGCCGCTGTCCAACCGGCGCACCGACATGTGGGGCGGCGACCTCGCGGGGCGCGCCCGGCTGCTGCTCGCCACGGTCGACGCCGTCCGGGCGGAGCTGCCCGACGACAGCCCGCTGCTGGTGCGCGTCTCCGCCACCGACTGGGCCGAGGGCGGCCTCACGGTCGAGGACACGGCCCAGGTGGCGGTGTGGCTGCGTGAGCACGGCGTCGACCTGGTGGACGTCTCCACCGGCGGCAACGTCCTGGCCCGCATCCCCGTCGGCCCGGCGTACCAGGTGCCCGCCGCGCGGCAGGTCCGCGAGACGGCAGGGATCGCCACGTCGGCCGTCGGCCTGCTCACGACCCCCGAGATCGCGGAGCAGGTGCTCGCGGACGGGTCCGCGGACGCCGTGATGCTGGGGCGCCCGGCCCTGTTCGACCCGCACTGGCCGCTGCGCGCGGCGCAGGCCCTCGACGGCGACCGGCCGGTGCTGGAGCACGCGGGCGACCCGGCGGCGACGGTCGTGCCCGCGGGTGCCACGGGATGGCCCGTGCAGTACGCCCGCGGGGCGTGGGGCTGAGCGTCTCGCCACCGCGGACATCCGGGACAGAATGCGTATCGGGGACAAATCCGCGCAGCCGCTGCGCGATTTGTCGAGAATGTGCCTGATGGTTTTCCACAGGCGTGTGAGGTCGTTCCCGGCAATGCGTTCCTGACGGCTACGGTCATGCCACTTCCACGGCAGGGGAGATGGCATGACCGTCCAGATCGAGATGTCCACCGCCGACGTCGAGGCCGCCGCCTCGGCCGTCGGCACCGTCGCCGAGGCCGTCCTCGCGAGCCACCACGCCGAGCACGTCGGCGCCCTCGCACCGGCGCTGCCCGGTTCGCAGAGCGCCGAGGCGGCCCTCCGGCTGCGAGGCGTGTGGTCCGCGCAGGCCCGCCGCTGGTCGTCCGACGCCGCCGCGCAGCGCGACCGCGTGCTCGCCTCCGTCCGAGCGGCCGTCCGCACCGACGAGGCGGTCGCCGAGTCGTTCGCCCGGATCACCGGCCACCTCGGGGCGGTGCACCCGTGACCGCCCTGGACACCGTGCTCGCCTGGCGCCCGGACGCCGTCGCGGGCCTCGCCGACCACCTCGCCGGGTGCCGCCGCCTGCTCGTGGCCCTCGACGACGACCTCGACGCGGCCGCACCGCCCGCGACGTGGGCGGGCCCCTCGCGCGAGGCCGCGCTCCGCGCCCACGACGCTCTGCGCCGGCGCCTCGCGACGACCGTCGCCGAGATCGCCCTCGTCGCCGTCTCGGCCGACGACGCCGCCGCGTCGCTGACCACCGCCCGCGCGGAGCTCGACGCCACCCTCGCCTGGGCCCGCACCCACGGCTACCACGTCGACCACGGCACCGGCCGTGCCACCGACGCCCGGTGCGTCGCCGACGACGACGAGGCCCGCGACCGGGCCCTCGTCGCGCGCGAGCTCACCGACCGGGTCCAGCAGGCCCTCCGCGCCGCCCAGCACGCCGACACGCTCCTCGCCGACGCCCTGCACCGTGCCGCCGCCACCGACGACCCGCTCCCCGCCGCGGGCCTCGCCGCGGCCGGCCACGCCGGTGCGGCCAGGGGCCGCCACCGCCTCCTGCGTCCACCGGGCGGGACCCCCGCCGACGCCGCCGCGTGGTGGCGGTCCCTCACACCCGAGCACCAGGCCCGCGTCCTCGCCCGGCACCCCGAGTGGGTCGGGAACCTCGACGGCATCCCGTTCGCGGTCCGGGACCAGGCGAACCGCGTCCTGCTCGACCGGTACCGCGAGGAGCTGACCGCCCAGCGCGAGGCGCTGCGGGACCCCGACAACTGGGACCTCGACACCGCGGAGCGGCTCGCCGTCGTCGAGGGCAAGCTCGCCGGTCTGGAGGCCATCACACGCGTCCTCGCCGAGGACCCCGCCCGGTCCCTGCTGCTGCTCGACGTGACGGGGACGCACCAGCTCAAGGCAGCCGTCGCCGTCGGTGACGTCGACACGGCTGCCCACGTGGCGGTGTTCACGCCGGGGTTCACGACCACGGTCGCAGGGAGCCTGGAGGACCACGTCGGCAGCCTCGACGCGCTTCGTGCACGCGCTGATCGAGAAGGCGGACGGTTCGGCTCGGGAGGGTCCACCGCGGTCGTGGCGTGGCTCGGCTACGAGGCACCGCAATGGGCGGACTGGGACGAGCCGCGGCGGTTCGTGACCAGCGAGGCCCCCGCGGCCTCCGCAGGCGCGGGCCTTGCTCGGTTCCTCCACGGCATCGACGCGTCCCGGCACGACGACCCGAACCTCACCGCTCTGGGCCACTCGTACGGCTCGACAGCCACCGGCTTGGCGCTGCGGCATCAGACCGGGGTCGACGCCGCGGTCTTCTTCGGCTCGCCGGGTCTGGGTACGTCCGATCTGGGCGACCTCGACATCCCGGCGGATCGGGTCTTCCGGATCGAGGCACGCAACGATCCGATCGCGGACTTCGGGCACTTCGGCTCGGACCCGTCCCACGTGGTCGGACTCACCGGCTTGTCCGCACGCGAGACGACGATCGACGGCCAGCGTTACGCGGAGTCCACCGGACACAGCGCGTACCTGCGGGACCGCACGACCAGCCAGCACAACATCGCGGCGGTCGTTGCCGGCGTCCCTTCCAGGTCGGTCCAGGACAGCGGTCGCGGGTGGGGCGACGTCATCAGCATGTTCAACCCGAACACATGAGCGCGCGCGACCGACGCGCACCTGCCGTTCGGTGCCGTCTACGTGCTGCAGCACTGATGGCCGCCGTGGCGGCCCTGTCCGGCTGCGCCGACCGCTTGAGCACCGAGGAGCTGGAGGCAGAGATGACCGCTCGACCGTCGATGGAGCAGATGCTCGACCACTACGAGGCCATGCGCCGCGAGATGGTTCAGGTTCTCGACGCCGAGATCGGCGGGCTGCACTGGGTGGCGGACCCGGTGCAGATGGGCGCGAGCCGTTCGGGATGCAGTACCGGGGGCGCCATCACGGAGGCACAGGAGGTCGAGACCATCGGCCTTCTGGCTGAGGGGACCTACGAGAGCGCCTACTGGCACCGGTCGGCCGAGCTGGTGCTCGAGGTCGGCCGCCGCTTCGGTTTCGACGACACCGCGACCGTGGTCGACAGACCCGGGGACTTCGAGGTCGTGGGCGCCGACGAGTACGGCGCCGTCTTCCACTACGGCATGGCCGTGAACACGATCCTCACGCTCCGCACCGGGTGCCACCTCTGGGAGGACCGGCCGGGCCTGGATCACGAGTGGCCCTTGCCGCTGCGGGATCCGTCCTCGACGCCCGCGCCGACGGGGTGAGGGCGACTGACGTCAGCGTCTCGGCGCAGCAGCCGCTGGAAGCCGCCCGCCCGCCGTAACCCGCCCGCCCGCCGTAACCCGCCGGACACCTCCGCCGCGTACGGTCCGTCCACCGGCCGCACCGCGGCGCGCCGGATGGACCATCGCGACCGTCGGGGGAGGGAGCCGCGTGTTCGAGCACGTCGACCCGTTCATCGGCACGGAGGCCACGGTGCTGCCGCCGCAGACCGGCCTGGCGGCGACCTGGTGGTGGCCGAAGCCGCAGGTCGGGAACACGCACCCGGGGGCGACGTACCCGCTGGGGATGGTGAGCGCGTGCGCGTACTCCGGCGCGTACCCGACGGGGTACGGGCGGTACGACCTGTCGACGGAGGGGCTGCCGCCGGAGCTGCACGCGGGGACGCGGGCGTCGGGGTTCACGCACTTCCAGCAGTCCGGCACGGGGGCGATCCGCAAGTACTACAACTACGTGCGGGTCACGCCGATGCTGCAGCCGCTGGACGACCTGGGCCTGCTGTACGACGTGGTCGAGGAGGAGGCGGAGCCGGGCTGGTACGCCGCGACCCTGGACTCGGGCATCCGGTGCGAGGTGACGGTGGGCCCGAAGTCCGCGGTGCACCGGTACACGTTCCCCGCGCACCGGGACGCGCGGCTGGTCATCGACCTGAGCCTCGGCGGGCTGGACATCCCGTACGGCCGGACCGTGCCGCTGCGCGCGCACCTGCAGGCCCTCGCCCCGGGTGTGGCGCAGGGTGAGATCACCGTCGAGGGCGCGCCGCTGGCCGTGCACGTGGAGTGCGACGCGCCGGCGTCCGCGCAGTGGCGGCAGCTGCTCTGGTACGACCGGCGCCTCATGCCGGGCGGCACACGGCTGGACTTCGACCGGATCCGCCCGACGACGCTGCGCCCGTTCGGGTTGATGTGGGCGGGCCGCGCCGAGCCGGGGCAGGTGGTGGAGCTGCGGTTCGGGTTCTCGCTGCGGGGCGTGGAGCAGGCGCGGGAGAACCTCGAGCGGGAGTGCGGCCCGGGGCCGGCGTCGTTCGCCACGCGGCGCGCCCGGACGGCCCAGGCGTGGCGGGAGCACCTCGGCAGGGTGCAGGTCGACACGCCGGACCCGGGCAAGCACACGGTGATGGCCACGGCGCTGTACCACTCGCTGGTGAAGCCGTGCCTGGCACCGGACGAGAGCCCGTTCTGGCCGACGGACACGCCGTTCGCGTTCGACATCGCGACGATGTGGGACATCTACCGCACGCAGCTCCCGCTGCTCACGGCCCTCGTGCCGGAGCGGGCCGTCGAGCTGGCGACCGCGATCCTCCACATCGCCGAGGAGGAGGGGAACTTCCCGATCGGCTACCGCATGGCGCGCGGCGCGGACCGGTTCTCCCGGCAGGGCAGCGCGCTGGCGCACACGTTCTTCGCCGACCTGTGCGCCCTCGGCATGCCGCTGGACTGGGACTGGGCCCTGGTGCACCTGCACAACGACCTGCGGCGCACGTACGGCGAGGAGTTCCTGCTGCACGGCCGCGCGCACCCCATCAGCCACACCCTCGACCTGGCGTTCGGGTACTTCTGCACGGCGGTGATCGCGCAGCAGGTCGGCGACCGGACGCTCGTGGCGCAGTTCGCCCCGCTGGCGGACCGCTGGCGCAACGCCTTCGACCCGGGGACGGGTCTGCTGCGGGACTCGACGTTCTACGAGGGCGGCCGGTGGAACTACTCGTTCCGGCTGCTGCACGACATGGCGTCGCGCATCGAGCTGGCGGGCGGCGACGCGGCGTTCGTGGCGCTGCTGGACCGGTTCTTCGGGTACGGCGCCGACCCCGTGACGCAGCCCGGCCTCGCGCCGGACGCGGACGAGATGCTCGCCGGGTACGCGCTGCACCGGTTCGAGGGCCTGAACAACGAGCCGGACATGGAGGCGCCCTGGGCGTACCAGTACGCCGGCCGTCCGGACCGGACCGCCGAGGTGGTGCACGCCGTGACGCAGCAGCAGTTCGGCACGGGGCGCGGCGGGCTGCCGGGCAACGACGACTCCGGCGGGCTGTCGTCCTGGTACGTGTGGGCGAGCCTCGGCCTGTTCCCGGTCGCCGGGCAGAACCTGTTCCTCGTCAACGCCCCCGCCTGGCGGGAGGCCCGGGTCGACGTCGGCGGGCGGCCGTTCATGATCGACACCCGCGGGTTCGTCGAGCCGGAGCCCGGCGGCCCCGCGCAGTACGTGCAGCGCGTGCTGCTGGACGGCGCGGAGCTGGACCGCACGTGGCTGACCGGCAGCGAGCTGCACGCCGGCGGCCACCTGCGGGTCGACCTCGGGCCGGAACCCGGTCCCTGGACCGGTGCCGCCCGGCCGCCGTCGCACCCGGGCAGACCCGCCGGCTCCCCCGCCTGAGCGCGACCGGGCGCCGACCCGGCACCCACCCGGCGCCCAACCGGCACCGACCCGGCGCCCACCCGCACCGACCCCGACCGGGACGCACCCGCCCCGGCCCCCGGTCCCGCCACCCCCGCAGCACCCCGACCGTCACCCCCGCACCAGCCGCGCCCCACCCCGGAGGTTCCCGTGACCGACACCGTCCTGACCCCCGCGTCCGACACCCCGCCGCGCCGCGTGGACCGCCGCCTGGTGATCGTCGTGCGCGCCGACCCGGTGATCTGCGGGCACTCCGGCGAGGCCCGCAACCTCGCGGAGGCCGCGCTCGACCGCGGGTTCGACGAGGTCCGCATCGTCACGTGGCCGATCGACCGGCTGCAGGCCGCCGGGCTGCCGCTCAAGCCGCTGGACCGGGTGCTGCCGTACCGGGAGGGCGTGGTCGTCGAGCGGCCCGACCCCGTCGGCGACTACAAGGTGCCGGACGGCCGCTGGGTCGCGGGCCTGATCGGCCGGCTGGTCGAGCTGTTCACCGACGGCGTGCCGACCGTCGCGCTCTCCCTGTACCTGAGCCCGCACGCGACGGCCGTCGCGGACGCGGTGCACGTCGCCCGCCGCACCGGGCTGCCCGTGCGGGTGACGACGGTCGCCGAGGCGGTCGGGTCCGACGTGACGAACGTGGTCCGCGCGTGCGTCGAGGCCGACCGGTTCGGCGCGGCGGCGCACGTCCTGTCGTCCTACCTGGAGCACGACGTCTGCCTGGCCGTGTCGGAGTACACCCGGGAGCTCATCGTCGCGGAGGCGCAGGCGGTGGACGCGAAGCACGGCACCACGTTCGCGCAGCAGTGCCGCGAGCGCGTGCGCATCTCCTACCCGGCGGTGGACGTCGCGCGGTACCTCGCCCGGGACGACGCCGAGACGGACGCCGTGCTCGCCGCCCGGGGCCTCGACCGCGACGGCTACGTGCTGTACCTGTCCCGGCTGGCGGCGGCGAAGGGCGTCGACGACCTCATCGACGGCTACGCGGCGAGCAGCGCGCCCGGCACGCACCGCCTGGTGGTCGCCGGCAACGGCCCCGACGCGGCACGGCTGCGCGCGCACGCGGCGGCGTCGCCCGTCGCGGACCGCGTCCTGTTCCTCGACGACGTGTCGGACGACGAGAAGCCGCACCTCATGGCCGGGTCCGCCGCCTACGTGCTGCCGAGCAAGCCGCGGCCCGAGTTCGTCGAGACGTTCGGCATCGCCCTGGTCGAGAAGATGCTGTCGGGCGGCGGCCCCGTCATCACCACGGAGACCGGCGGCATCCCCGAGGCGGTCGGCGACACGGCGACGATCGTGCCCGTCGAGGACCCGGCCGCGATCGCGGCGGCGCTGGACGAGGCGCTCGCCCTCGGCGCCGCGGAGCGGGAGCAGCGCGCCGACGCGGCGCGGGAGTTCGCCCTGCGGTTCGACCGGGCCGTGGTGCTGGACGCGATCCTCGAGGCGGTCGAGCAGGTCGGCGGGGTGCCGGCGCGGGCGTGAGCCGGGGCGCGCCGGCGCCCGCACCGCCCCGGGGTCCGGGTCGGTGCGGGCGTCGGCGGGACGGTCAGCAGCCGGACGGCATCTCGGGGAAGTCAGCCGCCGGGACCTCGAAGTTCTTCTCGTAGAACGACGCCAGCCCGCCGCTGCTCTGCTGCTCGCACAGGAAGGTGTCGAGCACCGTCACCAGGCCCGTGTTGCCCTTCTGCACGGCCCAGGAGCCGTACCCGAGCGCGAGCGGCTCGGGCAGCTCCGCCTTCTGGACCTGCCCGGGGTTCGCCTTGATGTACTGGGCGAGGATGTAGTCCTCGACGACGGAGCCCTGGGCCCGGCCGGTGGCGACCTCGAGCAGCGCGGCGTTCTGGTCGGGGAACCCGGAGATCGTCGCCTGGGGGAACGTGTCCGTCGCGAGCTGCTCACCGGAGCTGCCCTGGAGGGCGGTGATGACGGTGCCGCTGGTGTCGAAGTCCTCGACGGTCGCGTCCGCGTCGTCGCCGTCCGGCACGGCGAGCACCGTCGTGTAGGGCACGTACGCGCGGGAGAAGTCGACGACCTCCTTGCGCTCGTCGGTCGCCGTGAGCCCGACCGACACCATGTCGAACTGCTTGCTCTGGAGGCCCGGGATGAGGCCGTTGAAGTCGAGGTTCTGGATCTCGAGCTCCAGGCCGAGCTCGTCGGCCAGCGCGTTGAGCAGGTCGACGTCGTACCCGGCGGGCTCGTCGTCCTCGTCCAGGTACATCTCGGGCGGGAACTGCAGGTTCATCCCGACGGTGAGGGTGCCGTCGGTCAGCAGGCCGAGGTCGTCCCCGGCGGCTGCCGGCTCGGTGCCGTCCGAGCCGGCGGACGAGCCGCCGCCGCACGCGGCGAGCACGGCGACGAGGGCGAGGGCGACGCCGGCGACACCGGCACGTCGGGCAGGGCGTGAGGTCATCAGGTGCACGGGGTGGGTCCCTTCTCGGGCCGGTGCCGGGGGGAGGCTCCGGGGGTTCAGACCGCAGCGGGCTCGCGGCGGGCGGAGGTGGTGGCGACGAGCTCGTCGATGCGGGCGCGGCGGCGGGCGCGCAGGGCGCGGGCGAGCCGGCCCTGGGGCGGGCTGGACAGCAGCTTCTCGACGAGGCGGAACAGGAAGTCGATGACGAACGCGGCGACGACGTAGATGCCGGCGGCCGCGGTGTAGAGCACGAACGGCTGGAACGTCGTGCTGACCAGGTTCTGGGTGACCCGGACGACCTCGAGCAGGCCGATGACGGTGAAGGTCGAGGTGTCCTTCACCATCCCGATGAACATGCTGCCGATGTTGGGCAGGGCGATCTTCGCGGCCTGGGGCAGCACCACGGAGAAGAAGATCCGGCTGGGGCGCAGGCCCAGCGCCTGCCCGGCCTCGCGCATCCCGGGCGGGACGGCGGTGAGCGCGGACCGGAAGATCTCCGCGAGGAACGCCGAGTACAGCAGCGAGAGCGCGATGACGCCCGCCTGGTAGACGCTGAACGAGATGTCGAACGCCAGCGAGATGCCGAAGTACACCCAGATGACGCTGACGAGGGCGGGGATGCCCCGGAACACGTTGACGTACCCGGCGGCGATCCACGAGAACGGTGCGCGCGCCATGCGCAGCAGGGCGAGGAGCATGCCGAGCACCACGGACACCACGAGGGCGGTGGCGGACACCCGCAGGGCCACGACCAACCCGTCGAGGAGCTGCTGCCGGTGCTCCCAGATCAGCGACCAGTCCATCACTTCACCGCCTGGAGGAAGTCACGTGCCCGCTGGCTGCGGCACTCGGTGTAGAACTCCCGGCCGCCGGTCTCGACCACGCGGCCGTGCTCGAGGAAGACCGTGAGGTCGCCGATCTCGCGGGCGAAGCCGATCTCGTGGGTGACGACGACCATCGTCATGCCCGACTCGGCGACCTCCCGGATGGTGCGCAGCACCTCGCCGACGAGCTCGGGGTCCAGCGCCGAGGTCGGCTCGTCGAACAGCATGACCTGGGGGTCGAGGGCCAGGGCCCGCGCGATCGCGACGCGCTGCTGCTGACCCCCGGACAGCTGGGACGGGTAGTGCCCGGCGCGGGCGAGCAGCCCGACGCGGTCGAGGTCGCGCGCCGCCCGCTCGTCGGCCTCGCGTCGCCGCATGCCGAGGACGGACCGCAGCGGCAGCGCCACGTTGTCGAGCGCGGTGAGGTGGGGGAACAGGTTGAACTGCTGGAACACCATGCCGACCGTGCGGCGCAGCTGGAGGGCGGTGCCGCGGGGGTGCGCGGCGCCCGGCAGCGCGGTCCCGTACTCCCGGCCGTCGACGACCAGGGAGCCGCCCGTCGGCCGCTCGAGCAGGTTGATGCTGCGCAGCAGGGTCGACTTGCCGGACCCGGACGGGCCCAGCAGCACGACGTGCTCGCCCTTGTGGACGTCGAGGTCGATGTCGCTGAGCACCTCGAGCGGCCCGAAGGACTTGCGCAGCCCGCGCACCGACACCACGGGGGCGCGGACCTCGTCCGGGGCGGGGTCGGCGGGTGCGGGTCGGGTCTCGGTCACGGTGCCTCCCTGGGTCATCGCCGGCCTCCGTCGGTCGCCGCGTACCAGGCGGTGAACCGGTCGATCCCGTCGGTCAGGTCCGCGGCGGAGGACGCGAGCGACAGCCGCAGGTGGCTGCGGGCGGTGCTGCCGAACGCGGTGCCCGGCGCCAGCGCGACGCCGTGGCCCACCAGGTCGATCGCGGCGGCCCGGGAGTCGGCGCCCGGGGCGAGCGGCAGCATCAGGTAGAAGGCGCCGGCGGGCGGCTCGACGTCGATCCCCGCGGCGGCCAGCCGGCCGACGACGAGGTCGCGCCGGTCGCGGTACGTGGCGACCATGCGGGCGACCGCGTCCTGGGGGCCGCGCAGCGCCGCGAGCGCCGAGGCCTGCGAGGCCGCCGAGACGGAGGACAGCAGGGGCTCCTGGACGCGCGCCAGGGTGGGCGCGAGCCAGGCGGGCGCGGCGAGGTAGCCGACGCGGGACCCGGTCATCGCGTAGGTCTTGGAGAAGCTGAACACGCTGACCACGTCGTCGGGCGCCATGGCCGCGACGTCCGCGTGCTCGCCGTCGAAGACGATCTCGTCGTAGACCTCGTCCGCGACGACCGTGACGCCGTGCTCCACGGCGGCCTCGACCACCGCGCGCACCAGCTCGGCCGGCAGCACGGCGCCGGTCGGGTTGGACGGGGTGTTGAGCACGAGCGCCCGCGTGCGCGGGGTGATGAGCGAGGCGACCTCGGCCGGGTCCGGCCGGAACCCGTTCTCGGGCCGCAGCGGGTAGTGCACGGGCACCCCGCCGAGCAGCAGGGTCTGCATCTCGTAGTTCGGCCAGGCGGGGTCGGGCACCAGCACCTCGTCGCCGGGCTCGACCAGGACGGCGAGCACGGCGGCGAGCCCCTGCACCGCCCCCTGGCTGACGATCACCCGCTCGGGGTCGTCGGTCAGGCCGTAGCGCGCGTGCAGCCGCTCGGCGATCGCGGCGCGCAGCAGCGGCACCCCGGCGCTGGGCGTGTAGCGGTTCGCGGTGGCGAGCGCCTCGTCCCCGGCGGCCACCACGTGCGGCGGGGTCGCGAAGTCGGGCTCGCCGATCTCCAGGTGCACCACGTCGGTCCGCCCGTACGCGAGCATGACGATCTCGCGGATGCCGGAGCCGGGGACGGCGGCGGCGGTCGCGGCGAGCGACCGCGCACGGTCGGACCGGGCCGCGGTGGCGGGGGTGGTCGGCGCGGTCATGCCCGCGCTCCGGGGGTGCTCATCGGTTCTCCTCGGCGTGCACCGGGCCGGCCGGTGCCGGTGGCGTCACGCTGCGTCGCTGGAGCCGAACGTAACCGCGCTGCGTTACAACGGAAGTTGTCGACTGTTACAGACCTGCTAAGTGCTCAGAGAAATCGCGCCTCACCTGTCGTCCGCAAGTTAGGGTCGCGGCATGGTCTTGCACAGCACCTCCCCCGCCGTCGGGCTGTGGAGCTCGCTCGCCCACCCCGCCACGCTCCGGCTGCTGGCCGCTGCCGCGCCGGACTGGCTGGTCCTCGACGCGCAGCACGGCACCTGGGGGGACGGCGAGCTCGTGGCGGTGCTGCCGCTGCTGGACACTCCGGTGCCCACCTGGGTGCGCGTCGCCGACGGCCGGCACGCGAGCATCGGGCGGGCGCTGGACGCGGGCGCGGACGGCGTGGTCGTGCCGATGGTCGACTCCCCGGCGCAGGCGGCCGCGGCCGTGCGCGCGTGCCGCTACCCCCCGCACGGCGCGCGGAGCTGGGGTCCCGCCGCCGCGCTCGTCGGCCGCCCGGTGCCGTCCCCGGCGGCGGCGGACGCCCGGGTGCGGTGCGCGGTGATGGTCGAGACGGCCGAGGCGCTCGCCGCGGTGGACGCCATCGCCGCGACACCGGGGCTCGACATGGTCTTCGTCGGGCCCTTCGACCTGGCGCTCGCGCTGGGACGCACCGTGGACGACCTGCTGGCCGACGAGGACGCCGGGGCCCCGCTGCCGGCGGTCGTCGCCGCCTGCCGCGCGGCCGGGGTGCGGGCCGGTGCGTTCGGCGGGGACCCCGACCGCGCCGCCCGGCTGGTCGCGCTCGGGTTCACCGACGTGGTCGCGGCCACCGACGCCGGGCTGCTCAGCGGGGCGGCGGAGCAGACGGTCGCCCGCTGGGCGGGCCACGTGCCGGGCGGGGCCCCGCACCGCGGGTACTGAGCCGCCGCACCCGGCCGGGGTCACGCCGGGCAGGTCGTCCGGCGCAGGGTCGTCCGGCGCGGGGCCGTCAGGCGCCGGCCGCGCGCAGCAGCGCGTGGTCCGCCGCCGGGTCGCCCGCGGGGTCGGTGTCGACGACCACCTCCGCGACGCCCGCGGCACGCAGCTCCGGGACCCGGGCCGCGACGTCGGCGCAGCGGCCGGCGGAGTCCGCGACGCGCAGCACGACGTGGAGCGCCGCCGGGTCACGGCCCGCCTGCTCGGCGTGCCGGCGCACCTCGGCGACCTCGCGTGCCAGGGCGGCGGCGTCGAGGTCGGGTGCGGCCTGCTGCGCGAGCCACCCGTCGCCGAGCGTGCCGGCGCGGCGCAGCGCGGCCGGCGAGTGCCCGCCGACCAGCAGCGGGACCGGGCGGACGGGCGCGGGCAGCACCAGCAGGTCGTCCGGCAGGGGGTGCGCTCCGGGCGCCCAGCCGTCGGGGCGCCCGGCGGGGCGCCCGGTCCAGCAGTCGCGCAGCAGCTCGATCGCCGCGGTGGCGAGCCGCCCGCGCCGGTCGAACGGCACGCCGAGCGCCGCGAACTCCTCCCGCAGCCAGCCGGTGCCGACGCCGAGCACGAGCCGGCCGCCGGACAGCGCGTCGAGGCTCGCGGCCTGCTTGGCCAGCAGCACGGGCTGCCGCTGCGGCAGCACCAGCACGGCCGTCCCCAGCCGCACCCGCTCGGTGACGGCCGCCGCCGTGGTGAGCGTGACCAGCGCCTCCAGGTACGCGACGTCGGTCGGCCACCGGGCGACCCCGTCGGAGGCGAACGGGTAGGCCGACGCGACCCTGCCGGGCAGCACCACGTGGTCGCTCACCCAGAGGGAGTCGAAGCCGGCGGCCTCCAGCGCGACGGCCGCCGCGCGGACGGCCGGCCCGGTGGCGGCGGCGCCCGTGTGCGGGAGCTTCGCACCGACCGCCCAGCCGGACCCGGCACCCGAGGGCGCGGGACCCGCCGGGCGGGGCGCCGTCCCGGGCGTCTCGCCGCTCATCCCGCCGCCGACCAGCCGCCGTCGACCGGGAGCACCACGCCGGTGACGTACCCGCTCTCCGGCGCGGACAGGAACGCGACCGCCTCCGCCACCTCCTCCGATCGCGCGGGCCGCCGCATCGGCACCCGCGCGAGCAGCGCGTCCCGGCGCCCGGGGTCGCCGAGCGAGCCCGCGGACATCGCGGTGTCCGTGACGCCGGGGGCGACGACGTTGACGGTGATCCCGTCGAGCGCCCAGTCGACGGCGAGGGCCCGGGCCAGCATGAGCACCGCCCCCTTCGACGTCGCGTACGCGGCCTGGCCGGGCAGCGCCCGCAGGGAGTTCACCGAGCCGACGAGCACCACGCGCCCGCCCTCGCCCTGGGTGAGGAACCGGCGGGCCGCCGCCGTGGCGACGTCGTACGAGCCGAGGACGTTGACGGCGAGGGACTCCCGGACCACGTCGGTCGGCAACGTCGCCGCCGCCCCCGTCCGCTCGATCCCCGCGCTGGTGACCACGACGTCCAGCCGCCCGTACCGCTCGACGGCGCGCTCGACCACCTCGTCCCCCGCCCCCGCGGCCGCGACGTCGGCGGTCACCGCCAGGCCGCCGACCTGCGCGGCGACGGCCTGCGCCGCCGCGGGGTCCCGGTCGACGCACACCACGTCGTCGCCGCGGGCCGCCAGCCGGCGCGCCACCGCGGCGCCGATGCCGGCGCCCGCGCCCGTGACGAGCGCGACCCGCGTCACGCGAGCCACCCGCCGTCCACCACGAGGACGTGCCCGGTGACGTACGAGGCCTCGGGCGACGAGACCCACGCCACCGCCTCGGCGACCTCGGCGGTCAGGCCCAGGCGGCCGAGCGGGATCCGGGCCGCGGCGAGCGCCGCCAGGCCGTCGTCGTCCGCCCCGAGCCCGCGCATCAGCGGCGTGTCCATGGTCCCGGGGGCGACGCCGTTCACCCGCAGGCCGTGGGGGCCGAGCTCGCGCGCGGCGGCCTGGGTCAGCAGCTTCACCGCCGCCTTCGACATGTCGTACGCGAGCATCGGCGTGGACGACGCCGTGAACGACGAGGTCGACCCGACCGTGACGATGCTGCCCGCCCCGCGGGGCACCATGACGGCGGCGGCGGCCTGGACGGTCGCGTACGTCCCGCGCACGTTGACGGCCATCGTCGCGTCGAAGGCCGTCAGGTCGTCGTCCAGCGCGGAGGTCGGCCGCGCGACGCCCGCGCACGCCACCACCGTGGTGAGCGCGCCGACGGCGTCGGCCTCGAGCACCGCCGCCCGCACCGCCGTCGCGTCGGTCACGTCGAGCACGACGCCCCGCGCCGACCCGCCCGCCGCGCGCACCAGGTCGACGGTCGCCGCGACGCCGTCGGCGTCCCGGTCGGCCACGGTCACGAGGTCGCCGCGGTCCGCCAGCCGCCGGCAGACCGCGCGGCCGAGCCCGCTCGCCCCGCCGGTGACGAACGCGGCGTCGGTGGAGGTGGAAGATGTCACCTGCCCATTGGAGCAGCCTCACGCTACGCACATGTAAAGCCGAACCGGCTCCCGGACTCACAGATGAAACACGACGCCCGTACGCTGGCGATCGCACCGAGACCCCAGGAGGCACCGTGAAGGTCGGCGTCGGTCTGTACTGCCTGCAGGCCACCGCGAGCACGCCCCGGCATCCCACCACCCCCTACCGCGAGCTCCTCGAGGACGCGCGGCTGCTGGAGGGCCTCGGCTACGAGGGCATGTGGCTGTCCGAGCACCACTTCTTCTACGACGGCTACTGCCCCGCGCTGCTCCCCGTGGCGGCCGGCATCCTCGCGGCGACGACCCGGCTGCGCGTCGGGACCGGGATGATGCTGCTGCCGCTGCAGGACCCGGGCCGCGCCGCGCGGCTGTCCGCGGACATCGCGCGGCGCTCCGGCGGCCGGCTCGACGTCGGCGTCGGCCTCGGGTACCGCGACGTGGAGTTCGACGGCAAGGGCGTCCGCCGCCAGGACCGGGTGGCGGCGCACCGCGCGGGCCTCGCCGAGCTGCAGCGGGTCGCGGTGCCCGCGGGCGCGACCGTCTGGAACGGCTCCGCCACGCCGCAGGGCGTCGCGCGGGCCGGCGCACGGGGGCAGGGCGTCCTGCTGTCGGGCGCGAACCCGCTGCCGCTGGTCGCCGAGCTGGCCGCCGCCCACCGCGAGGGCTGGGAGCAGGCCGGGCGTCCCGGCGGGGTGCGGCCCCGGGTGTCCGCCCTGCGCAACGTCTGGCTGACCGACGACCCGCACGAGGCCGCCGCCGTCCTGGACTGGCAGCGCGCGAGCTACGTGCTCTACGCGGGGCTGGGCTGGAGCGTCGCGCAGCAGGCCTCGACGGAGGCGATGGACTTCCGGGCCGACCTCGACAAGGCCGTGGGCCAGGCGGTCGCGACGTCGATCGTCGGACCGCCCGGCCTGGTCGCCGACGGCCTGGCGGAGGTGCACGCCGCCGGCGTGGACGACGTGGTGCTGCGCGTGATCATCGAAGGCGCCCCCGCGACCGCGGTGCGGCGCATGCTCGGGCGGATGGCCGACGAGGTGCTGCCCGGCCTGGAGAACCTGGAGGCGGCATGAGGATCGGCGCCCTGCTCACGGACGCCGCGGACGTCGTCCCCGCGGCGCGGGCCGGCCTGTTCGGCGTCCTGCTGGGGCCGGCGGCCGACGGCGGGGCGGACGACGCCGGCAGCGCGGCGGCCGCGGAGGTCGCGACCACCACGCGGGACACCCGCGTCCTGGTGCCCGTGCGGCTCGGCACGGAGAACCCGGTGACGCTCGCCGAGGAGGTCGCCGTCCTCGACCACCTCAGCGGCGGGCGCGTCGTCGCGGTCGTCGACCCGGGCGACCTGGACGACACCGCGGCGGCCGAGGACGTCGGCCTGCTCCGCGCGTGCTGGTCCGGCCGCCCCGTGCGGCACCGCGGTGCACGCTGGTCGGTGCCGAGCGGCGTGATGGGACCGGACATGCCGACGCACGTCGCGGTCACGCCCGTCCCCGCCCAGGTCGACGTCCCCGTGTGGCTGACACGGGCGGTGCCCGGCACCGGGCTGCCCGTGCTGGCGACCGAGCCCGCCGCGGCCCGCGCCGACGTGCAGGTGCAGCCCGGGACCGCCGACCTCACGGGCGACCTCGAGCACGACCGCGCCCTGGTCACCGCGTGGTCCGCCGCGGGAGCGACGCACCTGCTGGTCCGTCCGCCCGCCCCGGCGGGTCGGGAGGCGTCGGGGGCGCCCGGTGCGACATTCTTCGGGCTGTACGTCGCGCGCTACCTGCAACCGGAGGTGTCCATGCCGGGCTTCCCGCGGATCATGGCGGAGGCCGACCTGCCCGCCGCGTGGACGCCGTGACGCCCGCACCGCGCGACGGCGACGGCGCGCCCGGGGCCGACGGCGCCCCGCGGCGGGCACGCCGCAGGACCACCGCACCCGCGCCGTCGCGCCGCAGCTCCATGTCCGGCCTCGCCGGGTTCGTCGAGCGGCAGGGGCCGCCCGTCCCGCTCGACGACATCGACCGGGAGCTGGTGCGCCGCCTGGCCGCGGACCCGCGGGCGTCGCAGCGCCAGCTCGCGCGGGAGATCAGCATGTCCGGGCCGGCGGTCGGCGAGCGCATCGCCCGCCTGGAGCGCGCCGGCGTGATCCGCGGGTACACCGTCTCCGTCGACTGGGCCGCGCTGGGCTTCCCCGTGCTCGCGTACATCCCGATCAGCATCGCCCCGGGGGCCGACCTCGCCCAGATCCTCACGGACCTGCACGACGTCCCCGAGCTCGAGGAGCTCGTCGCCGTCACCGGCACGTACGACCTCATCGCCCGGTTCCGGCTGCGCGACCACGCCCACCTGCAGGCGCTGCTGCTGGAGCAGCTGTGGCAGATCGACGGGCTCCAGCGGATCGAGACGTTCCTCAGCCTCGGCGAGGTCCGCGGCGCGAGCCTGCTGCAGCGGCTGCTCGAGGACCGCGACGAGGCCGGTGACGAGACCCGCGACGAGGCCGGCGGCGACGGGCACGCGGACGGGCCCCCGGACGCCGGAGCCTGACGGACCCGGGCCGGCCCGGCACCGCGCTCGGAGGGCGGAACCGCCGCCGAACCGGTAGGAACAGAGGGCATGACCCGCGTCGGCTTCCACAACTCGCACGAGCAGGTCCACCCGAGCGCGCTCCTCGCCGCCACGCAGCACGCCGAGCAGGCGGGCTTCGACGCGGCGATGTGCTCCGACCACTGGGCGCCGTGGAGCGTGCACCAGGGCCACTCCGGCTTCGCCTGGACGTGGCTCGGGTCGGCGCTCGCCACGACGCGGCTGCCGTTCGGGGTGGTGAACGCGCCGGGGCAGCGGTACCACCCGGCGGTCGTCGCCCAGGCCGCGGCGACCCTCGCCGCGATGTACCCGGGGCGGTTCTGGGTGGCCCTCGGGTCGGGCGAGAACATGAACGAGCACATCACCGGCGACCCGTGGCCCCCCAAGCCGGAGCGCGACGCGCGGCTGCGCGAGTGCGTGCAGGTGATCCGGGCGCTGCTCGCGGGCGAGGAGGTCACGCACCACGGCCTCGTCACGGTGGACCGCGCGCAGCTGTGGACCCTGCCGGAGGTGCAGCCGCGCCTCGTCGGCCCGGCCGTGACCGCGGAGACCGCCAGGGCGCACGCCGACTGGGCGGACGGGCTGGTCACGGTCAACCAGGACCTCGACACGCTGCGCCGCGTGGTCGGGGAGTACCGGGACGCCGGCGGGCGCGGGCCGGTCGCGCTGCAGGTGCACGTGTCGTACGCGACCGACCCGGACGAGGCGTGGCGGCTGGCGCGCGAGCAGTGGGCCGGCAACGCCGCGGGGCCGCCCGCCGCCTGGGACCTCGCGACCCCGGAGGCGTTCGACGAGCTCGCGGCGACGGTGGACGACGAGACGCTCGGCACCGCCGTGGTCGTCGAGCACGACCCCGAGCGGCTGCGGGACCGGCTGGTCGAGCTGGTCGAGGTCGGGTTCGACGAGGTGTACCTGCACCAGGTCGCGACCGACGTCCGGCCCGACCACGGCAAGCACGACGACGCGACGCCGACCGTGACCCGCCCGCCGTCGTCGCTGGACGCGTTCATCGACCTGGCCGCGGAGCACCTGCTGCCCGCGCTGCACGCCGTCGGGGCCGGCACCGGGGAGGACGCGGCATGAGGATCCGCGACACGGGCGACCTCTGGTGGAAGAGCGCGGTCGTGTACTGCCTCGACGTCGAGACGTACATGGACTGGGACGACGACGGCACCGGGGACCTGCCCGGCCTGGTGCAGCGGCTCGACCACCTGGCCGACCTCGGCGTCACGTGCCTGTGGCTCATGCCGTTCTACCCGACGGCCGACCGGGACGACGGCTACGACATCACCGACTTCTACGGCGTCGACCCCCGCCTCGGTGACGCCGGCGACCTCGTCGAGCTGATCCGCACGGCCCGCGACCGCGGGATCCGCGTGATCGCCGACCTCGTGGTCAACCACACGTCCGACCGGCACCCCTGGTTCCGCTCGGCGCGCAGCAGCCCCGACAGCCCGTACCGGGACTTCTACGTGTGGCGGACCGACGAGCCGCCGCCCACCGGGGACCAGGTGGTGTTCCCCGACCAGGAGACGGGCATCTGGACGTACGACGAGCGGGCGGAGGCCTGGTACCGGCACCGGTTCTACCGGCACCAGCCGGACCTCAACACGGCCAACCCCGCCGTGCGGGACGCCATCGCGAAGGTCGTCGGGTACTGGGCGCAGATCGGCCTGTCGGGGTTCCGGGTGGACGCCGTGCCGTTCATGCTCGCGGACACCGCGAACGCCCCCGGCGACGACATCGAGCACCCGCACGAGTTCCTCAAGGCGCTGCGCTCGTTCCTGTCCCGCCGCACCGGCGACTCGATCCTCATGGGCGAGGTCAACCTCCCGTACGAGGAGCAGCGGCTGTTCTTCGGCGACCAGGACGGCGACGGCGACGCGGAGGGCGACGAGCTGACGCTGCAGTTCGACTTCGTCCTCATGCAGCAGATGTACCTGGCGCTCGCCCGGCAGGACGCGGGGCCGCTCGCGCAGGCGCTGCGGGACCGGCCCGAGATCCCGCACGACGCGCAGTGGGCGACGTTCGTGCGGAACCACGACGAGCTGACGCTCGACAAGCTCAGCGACGACGAGCGGGCCGAGGTGTTCGCGGCGTTCGGGCCGGACGAGGACATGCAGCTCTACGGCCGCGGCCTGCGGCGCCGGCTGCCCCCGATGCTGGACGGCGACCCCCGCCGCGTGCGGATGGTCTACTCCCTGCTGTTCACGCTGCCGGGCACGCCGGTGCTGTTCTACGGCGAGGAGATCGGCATGGGCGAGAACCTCGCCGCCGACGGCCGCCTCGCCGTGCGGACGCCGATGCAGTGGACGTCCGGCCCGAACGGCGGGTTCTCGGCCGCGGCGCCCCGGCGGCTGGCGGGACCGGTCGTGGAGGGCGGCTTCGCGCCCGAGCACGTGAACGTCGCGGACCAGCGGCGCGACCCGGACTCGCTGCTGGCGTTCGTGCAGCTGCTCGCGCGCCGGTACCGGGAGTGCCCCGAGCTCGGGTGGGCGGAGCGGGCGGAGATCCTGGACCAGCCGCACGCCGCGGTGCTCGCGCACCGGTGCACGTGGCAGGACGCGTCGATGGTCGCGCTGCACAACCTCGGGCCCGAGGCGGTGACCGTGCCGCTGCGGCTGCGGGACCTCACGCGCCCGGCCGGTGAGGCGGGGCCGGCGGACGACACCGCCTCACGGGCGAGCGGCGACGCGGACGACCGCCCGGTGCGGCTCGTCGACCTGCTGGAGGACGGGGCGTGCGAGGTCGGGCCGGACGGCCGGGTGGAGCTGGAGCTGCCGGCGTACGGGTACCGGTGGCTGCGGGTGGTGCAGCCGGGGTCGCGCCGGCTGCTGTGACGCGCCGCCCGGGCGGTCAGCGCCGGGTCACCGACCACCGGCCCGCGGCGAGGTCGACGAGCCGCGGCAGGATGACGTCGCCCGCGGCGCGCAGGCCGTCGTGCAGGTACTCGTTGGTCACCCAGACCTGCGCGTTGCCGACCCGGCCCGCGGTGCCGAGCGCGAAGTCGAGGTCCACGTACGGGTCGTCGACGTACTGCACCGCCGCGAGCGGCACCTCGTTCGCGGCGAGCCGGGCGGGGTCGTACAGCGCGGGCCACGACGTGCGCGCCGCGAGCGCCTCCGCGGCCCCCTGGAACGGCCGCAGGGCCCGCACCTCAGCGAACATCCACGGGAACACGGCCTCCCCCGTGAGCCCGAGCGGGCGCGCGGCGGCGTCCATCCCGGGCTGCCGCTCCAGCTCCGCCTGCGCCGCCCAGCCGCCGGCGCGCTCCCCCTGGTGGTAGATGACCTCCTGGAGCACCGCGTACAGCGGGTTCGCGTCGAACCCGGTCTGCGCCTGCACCGCGAGCGCGGTCGCGTCGTCCGGCACGCCGTCGTCGTCGACGTCCAGGGTGTCCAGCAGCCAGTGCAGGGCGTCGACCCCGGTGCTCATGCCCAGCGGCATGCCGAGCGTCTGGAGCCGGCGGACCGTGAACCGGTCGCCGTCGGGCAGCCGGACGTCCCCGGCGGCGAGCCGGTCCGCGAGCGCCCCGAGCCGCGCGACGTCGTCCGGGTAGCGCCGCGCGAACGCCGCGACCCGGGCCTGCTGCCGCGGGAACGTCCGGGCGTACACGTCCTCGGCGGTCGCGGTGATCCCCGGCAGCCCGCCGGTGACGTAGCAGGCGGTGAGCGCCTCCGGGTGCCGCGACAGGTAGGTCAGCGTGAGGAACCCGCCGTACGACTGCCCGAGCGTCGCCCAGCGCCGCCCGCCGAACACGTGGTGCCGCACGGCCTCCGCGTCCTCGACGATCGCGTCGGCGCGGAAGCACGCGAGGTAGTCGGCGAGCTGCTCCCCCGTCGCGAAGCGGGCGGCGGTCCGGCCGTCCACCCGCGACGACCGGCCCGTCCCCCGCTGGTCCAGCAGCACGACGCGGTGGGTGCGCAGGGCCGTCGACCACCACCCGCCGCCGAGCGGACGCGGCCCCATGCCGCCCGGACCGCCCTGGAGGAACAGCAGCAGCGGGAGGTCCTCGGCGTCCCGCGCGGGGTCGACGAGCTCCCGCGCGAACACCTCGATCGCGGGGAACCGGCCCGGGTCCGCGCGGTCCACGGGCACCTCGACGCGGTGGTCGCGGACCAGCACGGGAGGCACGAGGAGGGTGCCGGGCGTGCCGGTGGGATCAGCGGTGGGCTCGGTGGTGGCGCGCGGCTCGGTCACGTCCAGCACCCTAGGCGCCCCCGCCGCCCGACCGGCCGCGGGACGGTCCGGGGACGGCCGTGTTTCCGCCGCGTCAGCCGGGCCGGGCGGGCGTAACACCTGCGTGAACTTCGTCCGCGCCGCCTTGTCGCCGGCTCGCGCCCCTGCCGACACTCGGCTCGGACGCCGGGGCGGGTTGCCCCGGCGGAGCGGGGGGCTGGGCATGACGACGGACGACGCACCGGGCAGCACCGGACTGGCCGACCCGGGTCCGCCGGGGCGCCTGACCGTGGGCGCGCCCGCACCGGCGTGGCTGCACGAGGCGCTGACGGCGGCGTGGGGC
Organism: Cellulomonas sp. ES6; assembly: GCF_030053835.1. Classification (NCBI taxonomy): domain Bacteria; kingdom Bacillati; phylum Actinomycetota; class Actinomycetes; order Micrococcales; family Cellulomonadaceae; genus Cellulomonas; species Cellulomonas sp. ES6. The sequence goes on from NZ_CP125655.1 coordinate 2,200,129, forward strand.
TGGGACCCCGCCGAGACCGAGGTGGCCCTGCTCGGGCTGTCGCACAACGCGACGTTCGGCGTCCGCGTGCGGGGTGTCCCCGTGGCCGTCACCCGCGTCGCTGCGCCCCCGTACATGGACGACACCGCGGTGGTGGAGTCGGAGGTCGCGTGGGTCGCGTCGATCGCCGGCACGGGCGCCGTGCGCGTGCCCACGACCATCGCCCCGCTCGACGGGCGGACCGTCGCCCTCGTGGCCGACGAGCTCGACCGGCACTGGGTCTGCCACAGCGCGACGTGGGTCCGGGGGACCGTGGCGGACGACGCGACCGCACCGGTCGAGCTGCACCACCGGCTGGGCACGACCGCCGCGGTGCTCCACGAGCACGCCCTCGGCTTCGCCCGACCGCGCGGCTTCGTGCGCCCGGCGTGGGAGCCGGCGGACCTGGTCGGGCCCGGGAGCCGGTGGGGTGCCTGGGAGGCCGCCTGCCTGCCCCCCGCCGACCTCGCCCTGCTGGCCCGGGCCCGCGACGCGGCGCTCGACGCGCTCCACGACGCCTCGCGCGCGCCCGACGCCTGGGGGCTGGTCCACGCCGACCTGCGCCCCGGCAACGTCCTGCTCGACGGGGACGACCTGACCGTCATCGACTTCGACGACTCCGGCTTCTCCTGGTTCGTGCTCGACCTCGCCGCCGCCCTCACCGGCGTCGAGCACCTGCCCGACGCCCCCGAGCGCGCCCAGGCGTGGGCCGCGGGCTACCAGGAGGTCCGCCCGCTGACCAGCGCGGACGAGCGGACGGCGTGCGCGCTGTCCATGCTGCGCCGGCTCCAGGTGCTCGGCCGCACCGCCACCGACCCCCGGGGCGGGCCGTCCGGCGCGCTGCGGGCCGAGCAGCCCGCGGGGTCGGTGCTCGTCGCGGAGCGGTACCTGCGGTCGCCGACCTGGCTGCTGCGCTGACGCGGAGGGGGGCGGGCGCCACCGGGGTGGAACCATGGGGGCGGTGACCCCCCTGCTGCGCGCCTGGCGCCCGACCGACGCGTCCGCGCTGCACGACGCGGTGGCAGCCGACCCGTCGCTCAGCCGCCAGCTCGGCGGCGCGGAGCTGCCCGACGTCGCGGACTGCGCCGACCTCATCGCGACGCGCCTGGCCGCCACCGGCCCCGGGGGCCACCACCTCGCGGTGACCGTGGACGACGTCGCGGTCGGCGACATCGGTCTCAGCGCCCTCGACCGCGTCCACGACACCGCGTGGGTGTCGTACTGGCTCGCCCCGGAGCACCGCGGCCGCGGCCTCGCCACCCGGGCGCTGGAGGCGGTGGCACGGTGGGCCCTGGACGACCTGGGGCTGTTCCGCCTCGAGCTGGGCCACCGCACGAACAACCCGGCGTCCTGCCGGGTGGCGACCCGGGCCGGGTTCGTCGCCGAGGGGGTGGAGCGGGCGAAGCTGCGCTACGGCAGCGAGCGCTTCGACGTGGAGACGCACGCGCGGCTGGCGACCGACCCGCGGCCGGAGGTCGAACCGCTGCCGCTCCGGCCCGGGGTCGCGGGTGGAGCGGGCCGTCCCCCGCACGGTGACGGCGCGCCGGGGCGGTGAGCCCCGGGCCGGTGGACGCCACGGCGCGCAGGTCGCGCAGCGGTCGCCGACTCCTCCCCAGGTGTCGGGGCGGTGCACGGTCCCCCGTCCGGGCGGCCGCGCCGCGCCGACGGCACGCCGTGAGGGTCAGGATCGGCGTGCCGCGGCCCGACCACCCCTGGAGGACACCGCCATGACGAGCACCGCCAGCCCCACGCCCGCGGCGTACGCGGCCAGGTCCCGCCACGCGAACGTGGTCCCCAGGACGAACGCCGCCGGCGGGCACCGGTCGACGAGCAGCGCCGGGCCACCCGTCGCCTGCGCCGCCTCGACGACCCAGCAGAGCACGACCGCCGCGACCGCACGGCGCCGCAGCGCCCACCGGGGAGCGGCGACCGACACCAGCAGCAGCACGAGCACCGCGTACAGGGCGTCGCCCAGCACGTCGGCCGCGGCGCCGGAGCCCACCCGAGCCGTCACGAGACCCGCGGCGACCACGGGCCCGACGGCGAGCGCGGGGCGGCGCCGGCCACAGCGACCGGCGGCGTGCGGGGCCGGGGGTGCGGCGGGTCCACCGGGCGCCTCGGGTGCGGCGGGGGTGACCGGCGCGGTGCGGGTGGTCGGCGCGGCGCGGGTGGCCGGCGCAGCGGGCGTGGCCGGCGCTGCGGGGGCAGCGGGTGTCGCCCGTGTGTCGGGCGTCCCCCGTGTGTCGGGCGTCCCCCGTGTGTCGGGCGTCGCCCGTGTGTCGGGTGCAGCGGGGCGGGTCATGGCACCTCCGCGGGTCACGCTAGGGAACCCTCCGTCGTGGCGGGCGTCGCGGACGGGCAGGTCGCGGGCGGGTGCCGTGTGGGTGCGGTGTGCGACCGTTCCGCCGTGACACCCTCCCCCACCCGGCCTCCACGACCCCCGGCGCGGCGCGCCCCGCGCGCACGACGCGGACACGGACCTCGAGGCGGGAGGCACCTGGGCTGGGTGTGGCTCGTCCTCGTCGTCGCGGTGGCCCTCGGCGCGGGCGTCCCGGCGTGGTCGCAGGCGCAGGACGCCGGCCGGTTCCCGGTCACGCAGCAGGACCTGGAGCGTGCCCGGGCGGAGCTCGACGCGCTGCCGGTGAAGGGCCGAGCGCCCCGCACCGGCTACGACCGGGACCGGTTCGGCCCCGCGTGGGCGGACGTGGACCGCAACGGGTGCGACACCCGCAACGACGTGCTCGCACGGGACCTGACGGACGTGACGTTCGAGCCCGGGACGCACGACTGCGTGGTGCTGTCCGGGACGCTGGCCGACCCGTACAGCGGGGCCACGGTCGCGTTCGAGCGCGGGCCCCGGAGCGCGGACGTGCAGATCGACCACGTCGTCGCCCTCTCGGACGCCTGGCAGAAGGGCGCCCAGCAGTGGGACGCCGAGCGGCGCCGGCAGTTCGCGAACGACCCCGCCAACCTGCTCGCCGTGGACGGCCCCACCAACGGGGCCAAGGGGGACGGCGACGCCGCCACGTGGCTGCCGCCGAGCACCGGTTACCGCTGCGCGTACGTGGCCCGGCAGGTCCGGGTGAAGGCGGCGTACGGGCTGTGGGTCACGCGCGCCGAGCACGACGCGATCGACCGCACCCTCGACGGCTGCGTGGTCGCGGACTGAGCGGGGCTCAGAGCAGCGGCCGCTGCAGGATCCAGGACCCCCCGAGCACGAGGGCGCCGACGCACACCACCAGGAACGCGCCCACCCAGAACCCGCCCGGCAGCGGCGTCAGCCGGGCCAGCGCGTCCGCGTCGGAGGTCCCCCGCCCGCGACCGCGCCGCCGCTGCGCCTGCATCTCCAGCACCGCCCGCGGCGCCCCGAGCAGCAGGAACCACGTCACGGCGTACGCGACGGCGACCTGCACCGCCGGCGTCCCCCACCACGTCACGCCGACCAGGGCCACGCCCGTGACCAGCACCGCCCACAGGCCGTACCAGTTGCGGATCTGCACGAGCACGAGGGCGAGGGCCACCACCAGGCCCCACAGCAGCCCGACGGCGTAGCCGCGCCCGAGCACCCACGAGGCGGCCAGCCCGAGCACGGCGGGCCCGACGTACCCGGCGAAGGCGGTCGCGACCATCCCCGGGCCGCGGGGGCGCCCCACGGAGACGGTCAGCCCGGAGGTGTCGGAGTGCACGCGCATCCCGGAGAGCCGGCGCCCGAACAGGACGGCGACCAGGGCGTGCGCGGCCTCGTGCACGATCGTCAGCAGGTGCCGCGACAGGTGCCACAGGGTCGGCACCGCCAGGCACAGCAGCGCCACGCCCAGCGTGCCGAGCAGCACCGGCAGGCCGGGCGCCGGCTGCACGGTGGTCGCACGGTCCCAGATCTCGCCGGGCAGCCCCCCCAGGTCGTCGAGCACGGCGGTCACAGCTCGTCGAGCGTGAGGTCGTCCAGCTCGACGGCGAGGTGCACGCCGTCGGCCTGCACGGTCGCGGCGGTGACCCGGGCGCCGGCCGGGAGCTGGTCCGTGAGGCGGAGCTCGGTGATCCGGGAGGCCAGCCCGTCGGGCAGCACGCCCGCGTCGATCGTCAGCCCGCCGAGCGTCGCCGACTCGATCGCAGCGGTGACCCCGTCGGCCCCCGCGGCGGCGAGCGTCAACGTGACCGCCGCGGGGACGCCCGCCGCCTCGCCCTCCGCGACGAGCCGGTCGCCGTCGACGCGCAGCGCCAGGTCCCAGCCGGTGCGCTCGCGCAGCAGCTCCGCGAGCGCCGCGGTCGGGACGGTGGCGGTGGCGCGCACGTGCTCGGCGCCCCGCGGCTCCCGCACGGCCACGCCCGTGGCCGTGATCCGCAGGTCGGTCACGTCGAGCCCGCGCAGCGTCGCGGTGGCCGCTCGCACGCGCACGTCGTCGAGCGCACCGCGGGCCAGCTGCGTGAGGAACGGGAAGCCCTCGACGGTGACGTGCACGTCGGTGGCGGAGGTCTTCTGCCGCACCGCGTCGGCCGCCACGTCCTCCGCGACGCCGCGCGTCACGCGGTCCGCGAGCAGCGTGCCGCCGACCAGCAGCGCCAGGGCCAGGACGAGGCCGACGACGCAGCCGATGCGCCGGCGACGCCGGACGGGGGTGGTCTGCACGGCCCCGAGCCTACGAGGCCGCCCTGCGTGCGCGCGGGGATCCCGCGTCCGGTTGCGGGGTCCCGTGCCTCCGCCTTGACTCGGTGGGGCAGGGGCAGCGGAGCGACGGGAGCGGACGCATGGGCATCGGGGACTTCGTCGACAAGGCCAAGCGGGCCGTGGCCGGCAACGAGGACAAGATCGCGGGCGCCATCGACAAGGCCGCCGACGCGGTGAAGTCGCGCACGTCGGACTCGACCGACGCGAAGGTCGACCGCGCGGCCGGGAAGGCGCGGGAGCTGCTCGAGAAGCAGAAGCGCGACACCGGGGAGGAACCGCCCCGGCACCACACGGAGCGTCCCGACCCGCCGGCGCTCTGAGGCGGCGCCGGTGACGTCGCGACCCGTCCTCCTGGTCCTCCACGGCGCACGGGGCGATCTCGCGCGCCGCATGGTCTACCCCGGCCTGGCCGAGCTCGCGCAGCGCGGCCTGCTCCCGGAGCGGTGGCTGCTGCTCGGCACCGGTCGCCGCCCGACCGACGAGGTGGACCTGCCCGCCCTGGTGCACGAGTCTCTCGCGGAGCACGGCGACGACGACCACGCCGGGCTGCTCGACGACCACGTGCGGTACGCCACCACGTTCGACGAGGACGACCCGGGCGACCTGGTGGACGCCATCGGCGAGGCCCGCCGCGAGCTCGCCGGGGACGACGGCGAGGTGGTCGTCGTGCACTACCTGGCGGTCCCGCCGTCGTCGTTCGCGCCGATCACGCGCGGGCTGCGGCAGCACGACCTCGCCGACGGCGCCCGCGTGGTCTACGAGAAGCCGTACGGCACGTCGCCGGAGTCGTTCGACGAGCTGGACGCCCTGGTGCACGAGGTGCTCGACGAGGACCAGGTGTTCCGGATCGACCACTTCCTCGGCAAGGAGGCGACGCAGAACCTGCACGTGCTGCGGTTCGCGAACGAGCTGTTCGGGGGCGTCTGGAACCGGCAGCACGTCGCCGAGGTGCAGGTCGACGTGCCGGAGACGCTGGACGTCACCGACCGCGTGGACTTCTACGACGAGACCGGCGCGGCCCTCGACATGGTCGTGACGCACCTGTTCCAGGTCGCCGCCGAGGTCGCGATGGAGCCGCCCGCGCGGATGGACGCCGCGCACCTCGCGACGGCGCGCGAGCACGTCATCGGCTGCTTCCGGCCGCTCGACCCGGTCCGGGACGTCGTGCTCGGGCAGTTCGAGGGCTACCGCGACGTCGACGGCGTGGCGGAGGGCTCCCGGACCGACACGTTCGTGGCCGCGCGGCTGTGGGTCGACAACGACCGCTGGCGCGGGGTGCCGTTCCTGCTGCGCACGGGCAAGCGGATGGCGGTGTCGGCGCAACGCGTCACCCTCGTGCTCCGGACCCCGGACGAGCTGTTCGGCGAGCCGACGGGCCCCGGCCGCATCAGCCTGTCGCTGTCGGGGGACGGGGCGATCGACGTCACGACGACGGTGAAGCAGCCCGGCGCCGAGCTCCGGCTCGCGACCGGCACCGCGTCGCTGTCGCTGGACGACGTCTCGCCGGGCGAGCCGCTGCCGCCGTACGCGTCGCTGCTGCACGACGTGCTGGCCGGGGACCGCACGCTGTTCACGACGCCGCAGGGGCTGCGCGCGGCGTGGGAGGCGTTCGCGCCGCTGCTGGGCCCGGACCGGCCGGAGCCGGAGCCGTACGCCCCGGGCACGTGGGGGCCCGCCCGGGCCGACGCGCTGGCCGGCCCGGACGGGTGGGTCCTCACTCGTAGCTGACGGCGTCCAGCACCTTCATGCGGGCGGCCCGGGTCGCGGGCCACAGCGCGGCCAGCACCCCGACCACCACGGCCAGCGCGAGCATCCCCAGCAGGTTGCCCCACGGGATGACGAGCTCGGAGAGCCCGTCGCTCGCGTAGACGGTCGGCAGCGCGGAGGCCAGGGCGACCCCGACCCCGAGCCCGACGACCGTCCCGAACACCGCCGTGAGCACCGACTCGACGGTCACGGTCCCGGCGAGCTGCAGCCGCCCGAGCCCGACCGCGCGGAGCAGCCCGATCTCCCGCGTCCGCTCGATGACCGACAGGGCGAGCGTGTTGACGATGCCGAGTACCGCGATCACGACCGACAGGCCGAGCAGCGCGTACAGGATGACCAGCACCTGGTTCACCTGGTCGGCGAGGGTCGACACGAACTCGTCCTGCGTCATCACCGAGACGACCACGTAGGGCGAGACGGCGGCCGCGACCGCGTCCTGCAGCTCGGCGACGCCGACGCCCGGCGCCGCGTCGACGAGCACCGTGTCGATGCTCTGCTGCTCCGCCGGCACGAGGTCGTCGAGCACGGCCGTGGGCACCACCACCGGGGCGCCGACGACGTTGCTCGAGAAAACGGCCCCGACGCGGACGTCGTGGTCGCCGGTGAGACCCTGCACCGTGAGCGTGTCGCCCACCTGCCAGCCGTGCGTCTCGGCGTCGGACTCCTTGACGATCGCGCCGCCGTCCGCGAGCGCGGCGGAGACGTCCCCGTCCACGGTCTCGACGTCGATGGCGCGGTCGAACAGGTCGGCCGCGAGGCCCGCGACGTACACGACGGCCTGGTCGTCGCCGCCCTGCTCCCCGACGGGCAGCGGGGCGAACGCGAACGGGTCGGCGGTCCCGACCTCCGGCAGCGCCTCGACGTCCGCGACCGCGCCCGCGGGCACCTCACGCGTCGCCGACTGCAGCACCAGGTCGCCGTGGAGCTGCGACTCGACCACGCCCGCGACGGACTCCTGCGTCGACACCGCGATCACCGACACCCCGCCGACGAGCGCCATGCCGACCATGAGCGCACCCGCGGTGTTGGCGGTGCGCCGCGGGTTGCGGACGACGTTCCCGCGGGCGAGCCGGCCCACGGGGCGCAGCAGGCGGACGAACGGCCAGGCCAGTGCGCCGACGACCCACCGGGCGAGGGACGGCGCGAGCATGAGCACCCCGAGGAGCACCGCGGCGGCGCCGACCCCGAGCACGGTGCCCGCGGCGTCGGACTCCGGCCGCACCATGGCGGTGACGACACCGGCCACACCGAGCGCCGTGAGCACGGTGCCGATCACGGCGCGGACCCGCATGGAGCGCTCGGGCACCGTCACGTCGTCACGCATCGCCTCGACGGGCGGCACGAGCGCCGCGCGCCGGGCCGGCACCGCCGCGGCCAGCACGCTGACCACGGTGCCGACCACCAGCGAGACGCCGATGGTGGCGCCGTCGACCGGGATCTCCCCCGCGAGGTCCATGCCGACCGCCTCGAGGCCGACCTTGAGCACCTGCACGAGCCCCAGGCCGCCGGCGACGCCGACCGCCGACCCGAGCAGGCCGACGACGGCCGCCTGCACGAGGATCGACGCGAACACCTGCAGGGGCGAGGCGCCGACCGCGCGCAGCAGCGCGAACTCCCGCATGCGCTGGCGGACGGACATCGCGAACGTGTTGGAGATGATGAACGCGCCGACGAACAGCGCGATGCCGGCGAACACGAGCAGGAACGTCGTGATGAAGCCGAGCATCTCCCCGATCTCGGCCTTGTTCTCGTCGCGCAGCTGCTGGCCGGACACGGCCTCGAGGTCCGACGGGACGACCTGCCGCACCTCGGCGACGAGGTCCTCAGGCGTGGTGCCGTCCGCCGCGTAGACGGCGATGTCGTTGACGTTGCCGTCCGGGGCGAACAGCCCGTAGCCGGTGTCGGGGTCCACCACGACGATCGTCGCGCCGGCCATCGGGCCGCCGAGGTCGAACGAGCCGACGATCGTCACGTCGGTGACCTGCCCGGCGATCACCGCGGTCGTCGAGTCGCCCACGTCGAAGCCCGAGGACTCCAGGGTGTTGGTCTCCAGGGCGACCTCGCCGGCCCGCTCCGGCCCGCGACCCTCGACCATGTCGATCGACGGGTCGTCGGTGACGTAGGGGAACGCGAAGCTCGGCGCCTGCGTGCTCTGCACGGCGGTGCCGTCGGAGCCGACCAGGACGATCGAGCCCTGGATCTCCGGGATCGCGTGCGCGACGCCGTCCAGGTCCGCGATCTCGGTCGCGAGCTCGCGGGGCACCCCGGCGCCGACGGACGAGCCGTCCGTCACCGACGCGCCCTCGGCGGGCGGGACCCGCACGTACGCGTCGCCCGGCGCGGCGGCGTCCACGATCCCGTCGAAGGTGGAGGACATCATCTCGCGCAGCGAGAAGGTCCCGGCCACGAAGGCCACGCCCAGCGCGACCGCGAGCAGGGACAGCAGGAACCGGACGAGGTGCGCGCGGATGCCTCTCAGCGCGACCCGGCCCATCAGCGCACCCCGTCGGCGACACCCGCGGCGGCGGGGGCCGGCCGCAGCGACGTGAGCGTGGCGAGGACGGACTCCGGCGTCGGGTCGGTGAGCTCCCCGACGAGCCGGCCGTCCGCGAGGAACAGCACCCGGTGCGCGTAGGACGCGGCCGTCGGGTCGTGCGTGACCATGACGACGGACTGCCCGAGGCCGTCGACCGAGCGGCGCAGGAACCCGAGGACCTCGCCGGAGGACGTGGAGTCGAGGTTGCCGGTCGGCTCGTCCGCGAACACCACCGCCGGGCGGGAGACCAGGGCGCGCGCGCAGGCCACGCGCTGCTGCTGGCCGCCGGAGAGCTCGGTGGGCTTGTGGTCCAGGCGGTCCGCGAGACCCACGGCCTGCACGACCGCGTCGAGGTGCGCACGGTCGACCGGGCGGCGGGCGATGTCGAGCGGCAGCGTGATGTTCTCGAGGGCCGTGAGCGTCGGCACCAGGTTGAACGCCTGGAACACGAACCCGAGCCGGTCGCGGCGCAGGCGGGTGAGCTGGCGCTCGTTCATCGCGCTGACCTCGAGGCCGTCGACGACGACCGAGCCCGCGTTCGCGCGGTCCAGGCCGGCCATGCAGTGCATGAGGGTGGACTTGCCGGAGCCGGACGGCCCCATGATCGCCGTGAGCTCGCCCCGGGCGAAGTCCACGTCGACGCCCGCGAGGGCGTGCACGGCGGTGTCGCCCGATCCGTAGGTCTTCACCAGACCGCGGGCACTCGCGATCGGCGTGGCGTCGGTGGAAGTCATGATCTCCAGTTCCTGTGTGTCGGATGTCAGCAGGACGATCGTGGCCCGGGTGGTGGTGCGGGGGGCATCCGGGACCACCCTGGTCCACCCCTGACCGACCCCCGGGAGATCGGGGCCGCGACCCTGAGTGTGCAGGTCAGGAGGGTGCGGGGACTGGGTCGGAGGGCCCGCGCCGCGTGCCGCGGTGGCCCGCCCCGCGGGCGTGACCGACCCCGGATACAGTGTGGCGCACGTCACAGCGGACGCCTAGGCTGGTGGGCGGGGTGCTCCGATGCCGTGGTCCCTGCTGTTCTGGTTGCTCGCGCCGTCGCTGGCGTTCGTCGTCGTGCTCGCGCTCGTGCCCGGCGGCGAGCCGTCGCCCCGGCGGCGGGCGGTGCAGGCGCGCCTGCGGGCGGGCATCGCCGGACAGCTCGACCGGGTCGCCGCGCGGGTCCGGCACGGGCGCGCGGTGCCGGAGCCGGACCCCTTCGACGCGCTGCACGTGCAGCTGCGGCTGGGCATCGTGACGCAGCACCTGCAGCGGCTGGAGGCCGACCCGCACGCCTGGGCCCGCGCGGAGCGGATCATCGCGAGCCAGCTCGCGTACGACGCCCTGCTCGCGGACGCGTGCCGGCTGGCGGGGGTCGAGGTGCTCCCGCGCGCGAAGGGCGACCCGTGGGAGCGGATGCGCGAGGAGGTCGAGCTGGCGGCCCGCGGCTGGACGTGGTGACCGACGACCGGTGCGGCGGGGCCGTGGACAGCCCCGCCGCACCGTCGCGGGCGCCGCCCCGGGGACCGCCCCGGCCACCGACGGCACGGCCGGGCGGCTCAGCCGGCGACGACCGTGAGCGTGCTCGAGCCGTCGGGTCGGCGGCGCACCTCGATCCGCTCGGCCACCGCCTGCTTGAGGGTCTCCACGTGCGACACGACGCCGACGACCCGGCCGCCGGCACGCAGCCTGCCGAGCTCGGCGAGGACGGCGTCGAGCGTGTGCGGGTCGAGGGTGCCGAAGCCCTCGTCGATGAACAGGGTGCCGAGCTCGACCCCCCCGGCCTCGGCCGTGACGACGTCCGCCATGCCGAGCGCGAGGCACAGCGAGACGTAGAACGTCTCGCCGCCCGACAGCGTCCGCGGGTCCCGGGCCGACCCCGTGGTGTGGTCGACGACGCGCATCGCGAGGCCGGTGCGGCGGCTGCGGACGTCCTCCCGCTCGTCGGACCGCTCCAGCTCGTAGCGACCGTCGGACATCTCGCGGAGCCGCTCGTTGGCCGCGGCCACGACGTCCTCGAACCGGCGGACCAGCACGTACGTGGCGAGGGAGAGGGCGGCGGCGTTGTCGGCGTCGGTGCCACCGGCGAGACGGGCCATCCGCAGCACGGGAGCGGCGTCGCGCTCCGCGGCCGACAGGGACGCGACCCCCTCGGTGACACGGTCGGCCGCCTCGGTGGCGCGGTCGAGGCGGTCGCGGACCGACCCGTGGGCGGCACCGGCCGCGTCGGCCGTCGCGAGCGCCTCCGCGAGGGCGGACTCGAGCTCCGCCAACCGGATCGCCAGCGCGTCCGGCCCCTCGTCCCCGAGGTCGGCGAGCTCGGGGTCGCGCAGCCCCTCCTCGACGAGCGCGACGGCGGTGCGGTGCGCCTCGACGGCCCGCTCGACGGCCGCGACGTCCCCCGAGGCCGCGACGGCCGCGCGGGCCACGTCCTCCGCGGTCGCCCCGACAGCGGAACCCGGCCCCGCACCCGAACCCGGCCTCGCAGCCGACCCCGCGGCGGCCACGAACCCGTGCTCCGCGAGCAGCAGGCGGAGCTCCGCCTCGCGGTCCGCCGCGACCCGGCGCGCCTGGGCGTGCCGTGCCAGGGCGTCGCGCACGGCGTCCGCGGCGTCGACGCGCGCCTGCTCCGCTCCCTGCCGCGCGACGACCGTCGGGTGGCCGGCGCGGGCCTCCGCGACCTCGGCGGTGTCCCGGTCGAGCTCCTCCTGCGCACGGGTGAGCGCGTGCGCCGCCTCCGCGAGCTCGTCGGCGAGGCGGGACCGGCCCGCGCGCAGCTCCTCGGTGACACGGTCGTGGTCGGCCAGGGCATCCCGGAGCCGGTCGCGCGTCCCGGCGGCGGCGCGCGCCTCCGCGAGGAGGGTCCGACGGCGCCCGACCTCGTCCTCCGCGTGCCGCTGCAGCGCCGCGAGGTCCCGCAGGGAGGTCGTGGCGCCGACCCGCTCCCGCAGCGCCGCGCAGCGCTCGGTCAGCGCGACGACGGCCGCGTCGCGCTCCCGCACATCCGCCTCCGCGGCCCGGCGGCGCTCCTCCGCGGCGGCGACGTCCTCCTCGCGCACGTGGTCCGCGCCGAGCGGCGCGGGTCGGGGGTGCTCCGCCGCGCCGCACACCGGGCACGGCTCGCCGTCCGTGAGCCCGGCGGCGAGCTCGCCGGCGAAGCCCTCGAGCCGGGCGGTCCGCAGGCGCGCCTCCTCCTGGACCGCGACCCCGGCCACGGCGGCTGCGCCCGCGCGCTGCCGGGTCGCCTCCGCGAGCTCCCCCTCGGCCGCCCGCAGGTCGCGCACGGCGGCGAGCACCGCCTCGGCGTCCGCGACGTCACGGGCGCGCGCGGGCTCGGTCGCGGCGAGCGCGGTCGCGTCGTCCAGCTCGACGAGCAGCGCCTCCCGTTCGGCCGGACGGGCGGCGAGCACGTCGTCGGCATCGGCGATCGCCTGCTCGCGCGCCGCCTGGCGCTCGCGCAGGCGGTCGAGCTCCCGGCGGCGGGCCGGCAGCCCGTCCTCCAGGGCGACGACCCGCCGCAGCGTCGCGACGACCGCGGCCCCGGCGTCGCGCTCCGTGGCGAGGGAGTCCGGCAGCGTGGCGTCGGCCAGGGCGACATCGGTGTCCGCGGGCGCCAGCCCCTCCGGTGCGGCGTCGAGCGCGGCGCGCAGCTCCTTCTCGGCGCCCGCGGACGCCGCCCGGGCCTCGTCGAGCCCGCGCAGCGCCGGCCGCACGACCGCCGCGCGGCGGGCCCGGTCGAGCCGCTGCAGGTCCTCCGCGTGCCGGCCGGCCGCGGCGGCGAGCCGCTCCTGCTCGACCTCCAGCGAGGTACGGCGCCGGACGAGCCGCAGCCGCCGCGCCGCCTCGTCGGTGGCGGCACGGACGGTCGCCGCGCGCCTGCCGGCGGACCGGGCGGCCTCCTCCGCGGCCGCGGCTCCCGCGCGGAGCACGTCCAGCCGCTCCGCCACCAGCGCGGACACCGCCGCCGGGTCCTCCGCGGCCGCGGTGCGCAGGTCGGCGACGCCCTCGTCGTCCGCGCCGGACGCACCCGCGAACCGGGCGGCGGACTCCTGGACCCGGGCGCGCGCGTCCGCGACGGCCCGGGAGGCCTCGCGCCCGAGCTCCTGGAGGCGCTGCTGCAGGCGGTCGTAGACCTCCGTGCCGAAGATCCGCTGCAGGAGGCCGCGGCGCTGCTCGGGGTCGGCCCGCAGGAACGCCGCGAACTCGCCCTGCGGCAGCACCATGGTCTGGACGAACTGCGCGCGGTCGAGGCCGACCACCCGCGCGAGCTCGGCCCCGGCCTCGTCCAGCCGGGTCGACAGGAGCTCCCCGTCCGCGTCGTCCGGCACGCCCGAGGCCGGCACCGCCGTCAGCCGCCAGAGCTTGACCGTCGCCTGCTGGCGCACGGTGCCGGAGCCGCGGCGCTTCGGCCGGTCGTACGCGGGAGTGCGCCGCACGCGGTAGACGCCCGCCCCGGTCTCGAGCACCAGGTCGACCACCGTCTCGACGTCCTCCGCCGCGAACGCGGAGCGGAGCCGGTCCTCGCTCGCGGCGGCGGAGGCGACCTTGCCGTACAGCGCGAACACGACGGCGTCGATGACGGTCGACTTGCCGGCGCCGGTGGGGCCCTCCAGCAGGAACAGCCCGCCCGCGGACAGGGCGGCGAAGTCAACCGTGTGCCGACCGGCGAACGGTCCGACGGCCTGCAGCGTGAGGGTGTGCAGCCGCATCAGGCGCTCCGCTCCGCCGCGACCGCGTCCTCGTACGCGCGCCGCAGCACGGCAGCCTCGGCGCCGGTCGGCGGCGCGCCCGTCACGTGCGCCACGAACTCGGCTGCGACCTCGAGCGGGTCCCTGGCCGCCGTCACCTCGCCCGCCGTGCCCGCCGCGGCGCGCGCGGGCGGACGGTGCTGCACGACGAGGGCGTGCGGGAACCGGCCGCGCACGCGGGCGTAGAGGTCGGCCGGCCGGTGGTCGTCCGTGACCGTGACGCGCACCCAGTCGTCCACGTGGGGCTCGCCCGCCTCGCCGAGCAGGTCCGCGAGCGTGCCGGTGACGTCCGCGAGCCGGCGCGGCACCGGGGCCGGGACCAGGCGCACCCGCACCGGCCCCTCGGGCGCGAGGTCCACCAGCGCGGTGGACTTGGTGTGGCGCGCCTCCGAGAACGAGTACGCCAGCGGCGACCCGGCGTACCGCAGCACCGTGCGGGCGTCCGCGTCCCCCACCCGCTGCGGGCCGTGCAGGTGCCCGAGCGCGACGTAGTCGACGCCGTCGAACACCGCCGTGGGCGCGTGGTCGACGCCCCCGACGCGGATGTCCCGCTCGGACTCGCTGGCGGCACCCCCGACGACGAAGGCGTGCGCCAGCACCACCGAGCGCGGCGCGGTGCGGCCCGCGGCCTGGGCGTCGGCGGTGCGCGCGGCCAGGTCGGCCCGCACCCGGTCCATCGCCGCGCCGAGCACCGCCGCGTGCGACCGCGCGAGCGGCTCGTCCCCGGGCGCGAGCGTGCGGCGGGCGGCGTCGGGGTCGAGGTACGGCAGGCCGTAGACGAGCACGTCGCCGTCCGGCGACGGGAGCACGACGGGCCGACCGACCTGGTCGGCGCGCGCCACCACGCGGACGCGCTCGGTCAGCAGGTCCGCGCCGAAGCCCAGGCGGACGGCGGAGTCGTGGTTGCCCGGGGTCAGCACGACGACCGCGTGCTCCGCGAGCCGGGCCAGCGCCGCGGAGAGCTGTGCGACCGACTCGACCGGGGGGATCGCCCGGTCGTAGACGTCGCCCGCCACGAGCACGGCGTCGACCTGCTCGTCGCGCACCACCTCGACCAGGTGGTCGAGGAACACCTGCTGGTGCGCCGTCAGGTCGACCCCGTGCAGGGTCCGCCCGAGGTGCCAGTCGGAGGTGTGGAGCAGGCGCATGCGTCGAACGTAGCCGCGGGCACCCACACCGGTCGCCAGGCACCCCGTCGCCTGTGGAGGGACGGCGTGGCGGCGGGGTGGGGAGGAGTCGCCGCCTCCCCGTCAGGCGACGGCGGGCTGGTCCTCGATCTCGAGCTCACCCGACATGCCGAGCAGCTCCAGCTTCTCCAGCACCTCGCGCCCCGGGTCGCGCAGCGTGAGCCGCTGACCCGTCTCGGAGGCGGCCAGGTGGAGCTGCAGCACGAACGCCAGGCCGGACGAGTCGATGAACGTCACCCCGGAGGCGTCGACGACGATGGGCGCGGTGCTCGCCAGCGCCTGCGCCATCGACGCGCTGGCCTCCGCGCGCAGGGCGCCGTCGACCTCCCCCCACAGCCGGACCACCGTGCGCCCGTGCGCGGCTGTCACCCCGATGCCCCCCAGGGGGCCGGTGGGATCCTCGGTCAGGTCCATCTGTCCTCGTCTTCTCGTCGTCGGGGCCGCGGAGATCATTCACCGGCGGGGCCGGTGGCGCACCCGCTGGCGCCACGCGGCCGTCCCGGCCGCTCCGCGTGCGGCCACGCCCAGGTGAACGCACGTACGGGCGCGGAAAGTTCCCCGCCCTGGGGCAACGGTTGACCCGGACTTGACCGGGCCGCCGCGGATCCGTCAGCCGCGGTCCTCGGGCGCAGGATCCGTGACGTCCGCCACGGTTGCGCCGAGCACCCGCACCAGGTCGTCGCCGTCGAGCGTCGCGCCCACCCCGTGGCCGCCCCCGCCGATCGAGACCGTGCGGCCGGCCACGCGCGCGTCCGCGACCACCGGCCAGGCACGCAGGGACCCGAACGGCGTGATCGTCCCGCGCTCGTAGCCCGTGACGTCCCGCGCCGTCGCCGCGTCCGGCATCGACATCCGGCTGATGCCGAGCAGCGCCCGGAGCTTCGGCCAGGAGATCGCGCGGTCGCCGGGCACCAGGACGAACAGGAAGTCGTCGTCGCCGCGGCGGACGACGAGCGTCTTGACGATCCCCGCCGGCTCCACGCCGCGGGCCGCGGCCGCCTCGGCCAGCGACCCGACGCGCCCGTGCCGCACGAGGGTGTGCGGGACGCCCGCGTCGGCCAGCGCCTGCGCCGCGCGGCGCTCGCCCTCCGTCGCGGGGGCCGCGTCCGCGCCGTCGCCGGCCGGGGTGTCGCTCTGCGTCATGCCCGCCACCCTACGAGGGTCCTCCGACACGGAGCCCGCCGTCCTCGACGCCCACCGTCGTGCCGTGCCACGTCCGGCGCAGCCACCGGTCGTGGGACGCCACGACCACGGCCCCGGGCGCGGACCGCAGGGCGTCGGCCAGCTCGTCCGCGAGCGCCAGGGAGATGTGGTTGGTCGGCTCGTCGAGCAGCAGCACGTCGGGGGCCTGCGCGACGAGCAGCGCGAGCACGACCCGCCGCCGCTGCCCCACCGACAGCTCGCGCAGCGGACGGTCCGCGTCCCGGGGCGCCACCAGCCCGAGCTCGACGAGCGGCACGGCCCCGGCGACGCCCTCCGCCACCAGGCCGTAGACGTCCCGGGGCGTGCGCGGGTCGTCCGCGAGGCCCACGTCCTGCTCGAGCAGCGCCACGCGGGCCCCGCGGGCGCGGTGCACCGAGCCGCGCTCCGGCACGAGGTCGCCCGCGAGCAGGTGGAGCAGGGTCGACTTGCCGGAGCCGTTCGGGCCGGTGACGAGCAGCGCGGTGTCCCGGTGCACGTCGAGCGACCCGACGGACAGCCGCCCGGGCACCTCGGCGTCCCGCACCGCCAGCACCGTCCCGTCCTGGCGGGCCGCGGCCGTGAGCGTCCCCCGGAACGCCAGCCCGCGCGGCGGCCGCCGCACCGGCGCCGCCTCGATCTCGTCCAGCCGGCGGCGGGCGTCCCGCACCCGGCGGGACACCTGGTGCGCGACCCGGTCGCCGTAGCGCCCGTAGGCCATCTTGTTCCGGTCCGTCATCGCCCGGCCGGGCGCGACCGCGCGGGCCGAGCCGTCACCCGCGAGGGACGCCCGCAGCGCCGCGACCTCCTCGCGCTCGGCCTCCCAGCGCTCCTGCCACTGCCGGCGGGCGACCCGCTGGGCCTCCCGGTAGTCCGAGAACCGCCCGCCGACCACGCGCGGGCCGCCGGGCACCGGGTCGAGGTCGAGCACCTCGGTGCCGACCTCGTCGAGGAACACCCGGTCGTGGCTCGCGAGCACCACGGCGCCCGGCAGCTCCACCAGGGCCGCCGCGAGGAACTCGGCCGCCGCGTCGTCCAGGTGGTTCGTCGGCTCGTCCAGCAGCACGGCGCCCGGGCGGCGGACCAGCACCGCCGCGAGCGCCAGCCGGCTCCGCTCGCCGCCGGACAGCGTGCCGCTGGGCCGGTCCGGGTCGACGCCGCCGAGCCCGAGACCCGCGAGCACGCGCTGCGCCCGGGCGTCGGCGTCCCAGACGTCGGCGGCCTGCGCCCGGGCGAGCGCCAGGTCGTACGCCGCCTCCGCCGCCGGGCCGGCGCCGGGGTCGCCGAGCGCCGCCGCCGTCCGCTCGAGGTCGGCCCCGAGCGCGCGGACCGCCGCGAGCGCGTCCTCGACCACGTCGCGGACGGTCGCCCCCGGCCCGAACGGCGGCTCCTGGTGCAGGTACGCCAGGTCGGCGGGCCGGGACACGGTGCCGGCGTCGGGGCGGTCCGCGCCGGCGAGCAGCCGCAGCAGCGTGGACTTGCCCGCGCCGTTCTCGCCGACGACGGCCAGGCGGTGGCCGGGGTCCACCGAGAGGCTCACGTCCGTGAGGACGCGGCGGTCGCCGAGCACGCGGGAGACGCCGACGGCGCGCAGCACGGGCGTGCGGGACGACGCAGGGGACGCGGGGACGGAGCTGCCGGGTACCGGCACGGGATCACCACCAGCGGCGCGGCCGCGCGGACGGGCGCGGGCCGACGCGAGTCGAGGGACGGGACTCGGGGCCGCTCAGATCCACATGGCGACGACCCTAGGCGGGTGCACCGCCCGGGGTCGAGGCCTTTTCCGTCCGCCGCGCCCGCCGATCGCCCTGCGCGAATCGGATCGCGCCCGGCCGCCGCGAGCGGTGACAATGGTGCGCCGTGACTGACGCCGACCCCGCCTCCCCCGCACCCGCCCCCCGGCGGCGCGGTCGGCGACCCGGGCGGGGGCGCGGCGGGAACCGCCCGGCGGCCGGAGCACCCGCGGCGGCCGGCGCGCCCGCGGGTCCCGACCAGGGGCAGCCGGCGGGCGGGCCCCGGGGCGCGGGCGCGCACGGGCGCCGGGGCGGTGCGGGCCGCGGACGGCGTCTCGCCGCCCTCGCGGACGCTCGCCGCGCCGTCGTCCTGCCGCCGGTCACCTACCCGGAGCAGCTCCCCGTCTCCGCGCGGCGCTCCGAGATCGCCGCCGCGATCCGGGACCACCAGGTCGTGATCGTCGCGGGCGAGACCGGGTCCGGGAAGACCACCCAGCTCCCGAAGATCGCGCTGGAGCTCGGGCGCGGCCGGGACGGGCAGATCGGGCACACGCAGCCCCGGCGGATCGCCGCCCGCACGGTCGCGGAGCGCATCGCCGACGAGCTGGGGACGACCATCGGCGAGCTGGTCGGCTACCAGGTGCGGTTCACCGACGAGTCGTCGGACCGGACGCTCGTCAAGGTGATGACGGACGGCATCCTGCTGGCGCAGATCCAGCGGGACCCGGAGCTGCGCCAGTACGACACGCTCATCATCGACGAGGCGCACGAGCGCTCGCTGAACATCGACTTCGTCCTCGGGTACCTCGCGCAGCTGCTGCCGCGGCGCCCGGACCTCAAGGTGGTCATCACCTCCGCGACGATCGACTCGGCGCGGTTCGCGGCCCACTTCGCCGGCCCGGCGACGCCGGAGCACCCCGAGGGCGCGCCCGCGCCGGTCGTCGAGGTCACCGGGCGCACCTACCCCGTGGAGGTCCGGTACCGGCCGCTGTCCCCCGACCGGCCCACCGACGACCCGGACGACGCCCCGGCCCGGCGTACCGCGCCGGCGGCCAAGGACGCCGCCAGGGACGAGGACCGCGACCTCATGACGGCGATCTGCGAGGCCGTCGACGAGCTCGCCGCCGAGGGGCCTGGCGACGTGCTGGTGTTCCTGTCCGGCGAGCGCGAGATCCGCGACGCCGAGGAGGCGCTGCGGGGGCACCTCGGCCCGCGGGTGCAGGACGCGCGGCGCCCCGACGCGGTCGAGCTGCTGCCGCTGTACGGCCGGCTGTCCGCCGCCGAGCAGCACCGGGTGTTCCAGGCGCACGGCACCCGCCGCGTCGTCCTGGCCACCAACGTCGCCGAGACGTCGCTGACCGTGCCCGGCATCCGCTACGTCGTCGACCCGGGGACCGCCCGCATCTCGCGGTACTCCAAGGCCACGAAGGTGCAGCGGCTGCCCATCGAGCCGATCTCGCAGGCGTCCGCGAACCAGCGGTCCGGGCGCTGCGGGCGCGTCGCCGACGGCATCGCGATCCGGCTGTACTCCGAGGAGGACTACGCCTCCCGCCCGCGCTTCACGGAGCCGGAGATCCTGCGGACGTCGCTGGCGTCCGTGATCCTGCAGATGATCGCGGTCGGCGTGGCCGCCGGGCCGGACGACGTGGCGTCGTTCCCGTTCGTCGACCCGCCGGACGTGCGGGCCGTCCGCGACGGCGTGCAGCTGCTCACGGAGCTCGGCGCGCTCGAGGCCGGGCCGTCGGGCACCCGCCTCACGGACACCGGGCGGGCGCTCGCCCAGCTCCCGATGGACCCGCGGCTGGCGCGCATGATCGTCGAGGGCGGCCGGCGGGGCGTCGCGCGCGAGGTGATGGTCGTGGCCGCCGCGCTGTCGATCCAGGACCCGCGCGAGCGCCCCGTCGAGCAGCGCGCCCAGGCCGACCAGGCCCACGCCCGGTTCGCCGACCCGACCTCGGACTTCCTCACCTACCTCAACCTGTGGCAGTACGTCCGCGACGCGCAGCGCGACCTGTCGGGCTCGGCGTTCCGGCGGCTGTGCCGGTCGGAGTACCTCAACTGGCTGCGGCTGCGCGAGTGGCAGGACGTGGTGACGCAGCTCAAGGAGCTCGCGAAGCCGCTCGGCATCACCGTGAACCCCCCGCGCCGCACCGACCGCGACCTGTCCGCCGGGTCGGCCGACCACGAGGACCCGGCGACCGCCGCGCGCGGCTCGCTGCGCCTGGAGTGGGACGCGGACCGCATCCACGTGGCGCTGCTGTCCGGCCTGCTGTCGCAGATCGGGATGCAGGAGGCGTCCGACCTGTCGGGCGGCGCCCCGCAGCGCGGCCGGGGCCGGGACGGCGGGCGCGCACCCGACCGGCGCGGCCGCAACGAGTACCTCGGCGCGCGGGGGGCGCGGTTCGCGATCTTCCCCGGCTCGGCGCTCGCCAAGAAGCCGCCGGCGTGGGTGATGGCCGGCGAGCTCGTCGAGACCTCGCGGCTGTGGGCGCGGGACGCCGCGCGGATCCAGCCCGAGTGGGCGGAGGAGCTCGCCGGGCACCTGGTGAAGCGGTCGTACTCGGAGCCGTCGTGGTCCTCCAAGCAGGGCGCCGCCATGGCCCTGGAGCGCGTCATGCTCTACGGCGTCCCGATCGTCACCGGGCGGCGGGTGCTGTTCGGGAAGGTGGACGCCGAGCACGCGCGCGAGCTGTTCATCCGGCACGCCCTGGTCGAGGGCGACTGGACGACGCACCACGCGTTCTTCGCGGAGAACCGCCGCCTGCTCGACGAGGCGGAGGACCTGGAGGCGCGGTCGCGGCGGCGCGGGCTCGTGGTGGACGACGACGCGCTGTTCGACTTCTACGACGAGCGGATCCCCGACGACGTGGTGTCCGCGCGGCACTTCGACCAGTGGTGGAAGGGCGCCCGGCGTCAGGACCCCGACCTGCTGACGTTCACGCGCGAGCTGCTCGTCACCGAGGACGCCGACGCCGGCATCGAGGGGTCGTTCCCGTCCACGTGGCCGCAGGGCGACCTGGAGCTGCCGCTGACCTACCAGTTCCAGCCCGGGACCGACGCGGACGGCGTGACCGTCCACGTGCCGCTCGTGGCGCTCGCCCGCGTGCAGCCCGACGGGTTCGACTGGATGGTGCCCGGCCTGCGCGAGG